>CAZGTY010000004.1:0-70864 GCA_964528895.1 uncultured Blautia sp.
GCTCGATCGGGCCTGCGACCAGCTGAGGGAAAAAGGATACGAACACCATATATTTCAACAGGTTTTTTTCCACCTTCACATCACCGCGATACACATCCACGGTATAGCTCAACGCCTGAAAAATATAGAAGGAAATACCAACCGGCAGTAAAACATCAAACTGCGGAATCACGAGCTTAATCCCAACTGCGGAAAACAGATGATTCAGATTGGTTACCGCAAATCCTGTATACTTAAAGAAAATTAAAAGGGACAGGTTGAGAATAAAAGAGATCGCCACAATCCCTTTGCTTCTCTGCCGCGTGGGATCATCCTCTTCCTTTTTCGCTGTATTGGCAATCGCAATGCCGCTGAGCCAGGTGATAAATGTGGAAATGAACAGCAGTACTGCATACTCCGCGTTCCAGCACATATAAAAGTAATAACTGCACACCAGAAGCCAGATATATCGAATCCTCTGAGGAATCACAAAATATATCAATGTTACAATTGGAAAAAATATCAAAAAATTAAGAGAATTAAACAGCATCTGGTTTCCTCCTCAAAGCTATTATTCAAACGTTATCATGCCAAAATCAGCATATACCAGGAGGGGCATCAACTGATCAAACGTGGTAATATCGGCCCCGTTGTTGCTGGTGGAAAAGCTTCCATAAAAAAGACTGTTTGTATCAGTCACCCGGGTCTGCTCCATTTTTTTCAGTGCGAGCCTGTATATTTCTGCATCCCTGCTCTCTCTGCCAATCATCGCTGCAATTGCATAGACGGCTGTAGAGTCATAATCGAAGCCTTCCGGTACGCTGCCGTCCACCTCATAGCGGGCTGCCAGATCATCCTGGACAAGACGATCCCTGAGCCATTCCAGAGATTCTTCCTTCAGCATGTCCGCTTCCGCCAGATGATACAGAGTTAACAGCGCTTCTGCCGTATTTAAGCTGGATGTCTGATATTTGTTCTTTTTATAATCCCAGGAAGTATAGTAGAGGGGAAATTCGTCTCCAATATATCCCTGCTCAATCACTGTCTGAAGCTGCTTTGCCCTGTCCGAAAATTCACTTAGCTCCTCATCTGCTTCACTCAATTTTGCCAGAGTCTGGAAATCACCATAGCACAATGTGATATCGCTTCCGGAAAGCTTTTGTTCAAAATCATAAAAGGAAGATATCTGATTTTTATATGCATTCTTCGATAAAATGTTGTGTGCCAGCTGCAGATATTCTTCGTAACCTCCCCACTGCTGATTGGCATCAAAAAGAGCGCCTGCAATCCGGAGATCATCCAGAAAAGCATTGGAGCGAGCACACTCACCATCCTCCGTCACATACCACGCAAAAAGGCCTTTCCTTTGTAGAAAATTTTTTACAAAGGAATATGCGCTGTCGAAAAGCTCCTGATTGCCCGCAGTCACAGCATATTCCATCAAAAGCCCCATGGACTCGCTGAGGACGTCATGCCCGGAGGGCGCCGTGCTATTTTGTTCCAGATAATTCGTGTATATACCGCCATTCACATTTGTCATATATTTATTCAGGAAATCCAGCAGGGGAGCTGCACCTCCGCTTTCTGCATAATCCAGAAGCGCTTCCAATTCTTCCCCGCTGTCAATCACATCCGCCTCCATTGCCCTCACATAACCGTTGTTGTCCACGACAATCGTCGTTGGTATTCTTTTCATGCCATAAGCCTGATATGCGGTAAGGCCAATGTCGAACAAACACTCCTGTGTAATACCGTTCTTTTCCAGATAAGCAAGGGCTTTTTCCACATTCTCCCCTTTTTCAGGGTCTGTTTTGTTTATCAGAATCAGCCGGACAGATTCTCTTTTTTCCAGTATTCCGGAAAATTCCTCCAAATGCTGCAGTTGTTGGTCACAATATGAGCACCAGCTTCCCCAATACATCAGGATCAGCGTCTCCCCCTGATATTCTTTCTGAATATCTGCTTTTTCACCTTCTGCTGTCTCAAATACTGTGACCGGCAGCTGTTTACCGTACGTGAGACTTTGAGGAAGAAAGTCTCCTGGCTCTGTCAGTTCTTCTTTTGCATCTGTCTCCGATTCTTCTGCAATGCGCCGCGATTCGCTGGAATCCTTTTTTTCTGTACGGATTTGGTACAGTCTGTATACACCGAAAATAATCACAATCCCAAGCACCAAAATTCCTGACATACATATTTTTTCAATGAACTTCAGATTTTTCTTCTTTCTCATAGATTTCCGTTACACTTACCTTTATCAGGCCCTTCTCGAGGGCATCCTTCATGTCAAACTGACTTTTCATCGCCTGTTCCCTGAGATTTTTTAATTCCTCTTCCTCCGCAAGCTTTTTCTTTCGCCATTCGATATCCTCAAGGAGTATCCTTTTCTTTCGCTCTTTTTCCTCCCGAAGCTTCAGGACCTTTGTACGGTTCATCGTGTAGATTTCCCTCAGGGAGCTGCACGCCATCAAGACAATCATGAACAATGCATGATAATGATACCGATTCTGATTTTCCACAAATAAATGCATCGCCGCTGTTCCCACAAAAACGAGAATAAAAATATATTCGAGGCCCATTCCCTTTTTCCATAGGAATACTCCGCTGATTCCGGCAAAAGCAACTGCCAATAGATAAACCAGATTGTCGATATCGCGGCTTGTGTACAAAAAATCCTTCCGCTGATCCGTCAGCTCTCCTTGCTGGTCCATAAACAGAATATTCCAGGTACTTCCATAATCATCATTGGCCCAGAGAACCTTGTATTTATAAAGAAATAAATCTAAAATACTTCTGGGATCCCTTTCCAGGCGCTGAAGTGCCAGATCCAGACATGCAAGATGAGCCTCTGTGCCGCTCCCTGTCCGTTCCAGCGCATCATACAGGTAATCCGCGTCCTCCTGATTCCATCCGCCCTCGGATTCTACATTCAACCCAACGAGGAGATTGTATCCAAAAGACGTGGTTCCGGATGCAGGCTCTTTCTCTATTATATACTCGATTCCCATACTGCAGAATTTCGAGACACACACATAACAGAGAATAACAATCAGACAGCGCATCCATCCCTTCGACAGAATGATCAGGGAAACAGGCTGATCAATAGGTTTGCGCGGAGGAATATGGATTTTTTGAAAGAAAAGGCATAATACAATTGTAATCAATAAGATCAAGGCCATCGGACGGATACATGCACAGAATGCCAGAAGAATTCCCAACAGGATATGAAGCATGACACCAAGTGCAGGATGTTTCATGTCCGCCGTACATTTCCGAAGTGTCTTTACAAAAAGATAGATACACAGGATCAGAAGGAAAGAAAATAAATATTCACTGGCCACCATATTTACATATATAATCTGTGATGGCCAAAACGCTGTCAAAAACAGGCCGGCCATCCCCACCAGTGATCCGCCCACCATTTTTCCTATGCGATAGGTCAGGAATATCGTGCCAACTGCCAGAATAATATTAAAATTCTGCGCAACGAAAACACTTGTCCCAAATATGCGAAATACAATAGAAAGTACATAGGGATAACCGATCACATGAGGAAACATCGCAATATAATCGCAGTATCCCGCACCTTCTTCCGTCAAAAGTCCGCGTTTCAGCAAATCGGCGACCTCATAATAAGTCTTATAATCAGATTCCGGCTCCATGGGCATATGTATAACATATTCCACCCTTATGTAATAGGATAGAACCAGAACTGCCAAAACAATAATTGCCTCAGCTACCCGAAAGAACTTTTTTCGCTTTCGGAACAAGTCTTCCAGCTGCAGTCTGGCTGCAATGGCTGCAGTACCGTTAAACAGCAGCCATAAACCAATCAGGCAGACAAAGAAAATTCCCTGAAGCAGGAGGGGATATTCCTGTCCTTCGCCAAGACTGGAAACCCCGCAAACCAGAATGTAAAGAATTCCTATCAAATATAAGATTATAACAAAATAACTGAATGCGTTTTTCTTTGGCTGCATCTGGTCTATATCCTTCCACTCACTGCTTGTTCGGCTTTCTGCTTTTCGTTTCCTTACTACATCTTTCATTCTACTTCTTGTTTCGCCAGTAAGCCCGAATCAGGATTAAAATTGCTGCCAGCAAAAACAGAAGCATCACTGCTGTAGAAACAATAGTAAAGATCGCTGTTTCCTCATTGCTCTCCAGCACCGTCTTCAAAATTGGCTGTTTTTTCTCTTCCCGCTCTTCGGCCATTTCAAAAGTCTTTATTTCCAGGTCACTGTCGATCAGGGCCGTATCATTCTCCAATGTCCATACGTTCGTGTCATCGCTGACAAATTCTCTCAGATTCTTCATGCCCTGATCATCGACTGCAGCTACAGCCAGTATTGCACGGTCTTCAATATATGGAGAATACAAAAGCTGCAGTGTGACAAGCTCCGAAGCATACTCATCCGACAAAATCAGGAGATCGTTGCTCTGAAACGCAGAACCATCCTTGTTGTACTGAAAATATAATTGATCATTCAGCTCCTGAAAAAAGCTGTTATCTGCATAATTTCCAATTACAATCAAATTATGAGCCTTATCTTCCTCGCTCAGGGAACCTGCGCGTGCCACCTGTATGCTGCCGTAGGGAGAGAGGCTTTCCCCGTAGAGCGAGATCATCGAGCCAAGCGTATCCAGCTCCACAGGAGATATTTCATCCGGGATCACGACACACAAGTCATTAAACTCAGAGGATATCTCAAAGGGATAAGGTCTCTGGGACAGAGAATAATTCGTCCCCGCACCGACCGGCAAATAAAATGTAGAATCATCTGTCACATAGGCCCATGGCATCTCATCCATTCTGGGTGTACAGAACAGATCCGGCAATTCCAGGTCAAATGCAATGGTGATCTTTCCAGCATAGGTTCCTACCGCATCCTCCGGCATCGTAAAGGAAAGTTCATCGGCTGCGGCATTTGCTTTCGTGAGCTTCTTGCTCGCTACGGGAATATCTCCCCAATACACCGTAATCATAGAGCGAGTAAAATCCAGATTTTCACTGTATCGGAACTTCAGAACAATCTTTCCGGAATCAGCCAGAACATAACCGCCGGAAAAAGGAAGATAAATATCTCCCTCCTGATGAAACGGCCCGACAAAGGATAAGCCGGAATCCATCAAAGCATCCAGTGTATAACGGCCAGGTTCCATATCGCTGGATTTTGATTTTTCGATCAGCTCCTGTGCCACGCCTTCGCTTACGAAAGCCTGATCGCTTTTTTCCTGAGAGACACGATCTTCATCAAGCAGCATTATTGCCGCTTCCTTCAGGCACTCTTCATTTTCCGAAGTGATGATAAGCAGCGGGCGGCCTTCTTCATCTAAAAGAAATTTAACCAACGACTGTTTACTTAAATCCCCTTCTTTTCGCGCATCCTCCAGCAGCTCCCGGTATTCATCGCTCAGATTGTCATACATAGATACGAGAATAAGGTTTTGTATCTGATCCGAAACGTCCGAAATTCGCACCAAAGAGAGCTGATCCTCAAGATCAGTTTCGTTTCCCAGATCTGCCCGTATCATGAGCGCAGCTTCCAGCTCGGCTTCCTCGCAGAAATCAGATATCGCAACACTGGTGGCGTCTCCGGTTTCATTCATCGTGGACATAAAAGGATACGGATAATAGGAAATCTTGTTCTCATGGGGTTTGACATTATAGCCAACCTGTATAAAGGAACTCTTCCGGATGCTGACCCAGTTTGCCCCGGAAAAGTCATCAATACATCCCTCCTCGTCATAAATCCTGACGTAACCGGTAATATCGAAGGTGTTATAACCTGTATCCAAAAGATCCATTGGGATCTCAACATAAAACGTCTGGGATTTACCGTTGCTGTAATCCATTTTATAGGTGGCAACCGGCACATTATTTACCATAAAGGTCAGAGAAGCGGGCACATCCTGAATCAGCTGGCTTAACTCTGCTTCGATCTGCGCATAGGCATACTGGCTGTCCCAATAGTCAGGGAGTTTAAAATAATATGTATTTGTTTCAAAAATGCCACTCAGGACAATATCCTCTGAATATTCGAAATCCTTGTAATAATCGGCTGTTTCCAGTGGAATCTGTGTCAGCGGATCCTCCGCATCCTCCGGATTGGTATTCATGATATACTGAAGGGCATCCTGCCGGTCGGCTTCCGACCCGTTTGTTCCATCCGTGTTTGCCTCCGCCTCGGTTTTCATCTCAATCTCTGTCGCTGTATTTTGATCCGTTTTCACTATCGCATGATTGAAGCCAGAGTACAGCATCCCGCTTACCAAAAATGGCAAAAAAAGCACAGTTAATTCATGCATATTATTTTCTCCTCATCTTCTTCTGCAGCAATTCCTCGATTTCTTCTTCCTCAGATTCGGAAACAGTTTCCACATATCTTACTGTCTTATCCCATTTCACTTCCTTATGAAGCAGTTCATCCGTAATCGTAAGCCAAATTGCTTTTAATACCACAAAGACCCACAGCTTTGCATAAGTAAACAGCATCAGGAGTACCAACAGGGCGGACTGTACGGAAAATTCGTTTTTTTCTGTAGCCAATGTAAGCATTACATTAAAAACGAATACCAGAATAGCCATTCCCCAGAGCAATGTGGAGAATCCTCCCAAAGAGACATGAATCCACCCAAGTATTCCGCCAAAGAAAATCACATCAGATATTACCAAAGATGACAGCATCAGGATATATACAATCAGATAATAAATAACGTCCAGCCGCATCGGCCCCGCTGTCTTATCAAAGACATATCTGAAATTCTTGAGTATTACATAAATATTCCCTTTAGCCCAGCGCGTTCTCTGCCGGAACCATACATTCAATAGATGCGGCTCCTGTTCCCAGGTCACTGCCAAAGGCATCTGTTTGATATAGTAACCCATCCGGTACAGGCGGAAGCTGATTTCAGTATCTTCTGACAGGGCTTTCGTATCCCATCCGCCGATTTCCTCTATGATACTTCTGCGGATTACATAGTTTGTGCCTGGAATGGTGCATAACTTGAAAAAGAAAAATCGTCCCGCCTGGTTCATACACTGGTATGCCAGAGTCTCGATATTTACAAACCGGCTCAATATCGAAGCGGTTCTGTTTCGCGTACGAAACTTGCCGATCACAGCGGCAAGCTTATCATCAGCCATCAGATTTTCTACCAGTATCGTCAGGGCATTCGGCTCCGGAGTATTGTCGGCGTCATAAACAGCGATCACTTCACCCTTGGACACAGAAAACCCAATATTCAGCGCATTAGATTTCCCTTTCCCGCCCGTCTCCGGGCCGGTACTGATTACAATGATTTTCCTGTCCGGATATTTACTTTGTATCTCTTCCAGCTTTTCTGTAGTATCGTCGCTGGAATTGTCATTGATGATAATAATCTCATACCGATCTCTGGGATAGGTAAAATTCAGCAGCGCCTGCACGGTACGGACGATTACAAGACTCTCATTATGTGCCGGCACAAGAATGCTTACCGTTGGGTACTCTTTCAGCGGAATTCTCCCGTCCGTTTTTTCGACCTTCATATAATAAATGAAACCGCCGATAGACAATATTACATTCAAAATCATCAAAAGCCAGATACAGATAATCGCGTACAGCGATATTACGTCAATGATAGTCATTCTTTCATTTCTTCCTGTCTTTATAGATAAAACGTCTCCGATTCCTGATTCTCGCATAAATGATAAAAGATGCAAAAATAATAATGGAAATTATTACAATCACAAGAACCAGTTTGTTCTGGTTTTGCAGGCTGACAGATACCTTTTGCAGGGTAGCCCGGCCAAAATCGTAATCTTCATCATATTCAGCCGGTTCATATGTAATTTCTGTCCTTTTCCCATTCAAATACAGAACATGATTCTGAAAGTTTATCTCAAAATCGTTCAGCCAGACACTGTGATCCAGATCCCACATATCTGTGAAAGGATTTGCCGACACACGGTTGTTTTCTATGATCTGCAAAACTTCTTCCTGGTCCGTTGAACAATTAAGATAAACAGCGGAGGAATAACAGCGCAGCTTTGAAACCCCTGAATCATCCAGCCTTATCAGCGGATAGACGAGCTGATGTCCCTGTCTGCAGAAAACATTCGTGTGTGCATCCAGAGAAAAGCCGGTGTTTTCTCCATCATCATATACAAATACGGTACGATATCTTTTCAAAACCTCCTGATAAATTTCCTGGTTTGTCCAGCTGTATGGAATCTGGATTCCCAACGGATATACGCCATTTTCTACATATGTCATAGTCATAGTGGTCAATTCTTCATATAGTTCTTCGATATCTGTCACTTTTTTATGAATGATCGGAGCATGAAGGATAACCATCCCGTTATTTTTCTGCGCATAGGCCAGCACCTGGCAAAACTGCTTCATAGAAGGATAATCCTCATTTCTGGACACTGGCATAACGGAAATAATATAGGGAACCTGTTGCTCTGACAATAATTCCACCATCTCCATCAGCTCATTCGCCGGAATAAATGGATATACTTCATCGATCACAATATACTGCGCGTAGTCAGGCGGGTTATCTTGATAAGGCCACATCCAGTCCTGCAGTTCATGCATCAGGCTGGCTTCTGATAAAGTTCCACTAAAATCTGTAAGCGGAATAAAACGTATCTCTTCCACCTGCGAACAGAACGGGTATTCCCGCCCTCCTATGTAAATGCTCCCATTCTTATAGCTCAAGCGCTGAATGTCTAAGCATCCCTGGACTTCGATCAGCTCTTCATATTCCTCTTCTTCTGAAAAGCAGTAGGCAAGCCGACCTTTTTTCTGCGGCTCTTCATATTGTATTAGCTGGCTCAAGCCGATTCTTTGAAGATATTTCTTTAAAAAGGAGCTTCCGATTACCATGCGCTTTGCAGTGCTCTCCAAAAACTTAATCTCAAATTCTACGGTAGGATTCTGCAGGTCAAAGCAGATGATATAAGAATAATTTTCCATTACATCCGTACATTCTTTCACACAACCGTAATCAATAATTTTCCCCATGGCAGATGCCATGTTAACGATTTTCTCCAGATTTGTACGAACCTGCTCATTTGGATTATCCTCATAAACGAGAAGAATATCTCCCGGTTCCTCCGGCATTGTGTTCTCCGCTGAAGCCGAGGCTTTATGTGCAGGGACTGCGGATATCATGCAGAAGAGCAGTATCAACAAAATATTTTTTTTAAACGTCATACTGAAGTTCATTCTCAGCTTTCTTCTTAAAATCAATTGAATTTGTAATCACACTTGAGTCATATTCAAAAATACCAGTTTTTATCTCTATCCGAATTCCTTTCCCCAGAAGGTCCCGGAACTTATCGGGATCTGAAAGGTTCATTACAATCCGTTTGTTCATGATTTGTGCGCCCGGCTTATTACAAGTACAGATAATACCTATGCCTCCCTTTTCGTCAATTGCATATATCCTGTCTTCCAGTCGGATACTGTCCTCCAGAATTTCTGCATAGATACGGAGCATATCTTCATACTGGGAAGCGCTTAAAATACTCCGAAGCTCCTGCTCATAGCGAAGTTCTACGATCATCAATGACAGGGGAAGGTTATTTCTTTTACAGAAAGCCATTTGACGTTCCAGATCCATATACATGCTTTTCAGATTGTATAATCCTGTAATACGATCCGTCAAAGTCCGCTCTTCAATCTGCTTTTCAAGCATTTCAGTTATGATTTCTGTCTCATAAGTCACATTTGTGAACCATATCATCGCCAATATGCAAGTCATAGGCAATACCAGCCACGCAAAAGAATAATAAGAAATTGTCTGGCCTTCCAGCGCCCCCTGATAAATCTTATAAACTGAATAAAAGCATGTCTGGGTTCCTCCAAGCACTATTGCGATATTTTTAAATTTATATGCAGCCAGAATAACCTCGCCATACAAGATCAGAAGCATCACAAGATTTTCCATATATTCTGTCCCTGATGACTTAGACAATAAAAATGTTGTTCCTAATATCCCGGCCAGGAAAATCAGCAGCCCGATATCCTGTTTCAGCATCTTTATGTTTGTCCTTCGGATTTTTTCATTAATACCTGTTTCACCCTTCATTTTTTGTCTCCAGAATATTTAACTTATGAAGTATTTCCGCTGCGATGTAATAGAACAGAAGATCCATAACGACTCCGATGGTGATGTTATACTGAATCAACTGCGCATCTCCGCTTTTGCAGATTACATATGTTATATCCGTTAAACCGGCTAATGTCATACAGGCCATCAGGCAGAAATACACGTAATTCCAGCGATCCACCATGTGCTTATGAAATACCTTTTTCCCCGACATGATGGAAAATGCCACAATCAGCAGCAGCAGATATCCGATGGTTTTTGGCGCAGAACGGTTTTTAAAAATACTCCATGCTGACCAGGCAACACTTTTCCCCATTGCCGGATGCCCGGTACTTCTTTCGTAATTTCCGCAGTAGTCTCTTCGTAGGTTCAACGCAGCTTTGATTCCCTCATTCCATATAGAGATCAGCGCTTTCGGATGCCGGATATAAAAAAGAACTATATCAGTTGTGGTATATTTATCCAAAAACCCTGTTATAAGCAGTTCGTTGTCTATTTCTGATATCGGATAATATTCATATAAAGAGCAGTCGGCCAGGATGGAATAGGATACATCTATTCCCATTTCCTCTAGTGTCTTATCCGGCTCTTCAGATTCAAAAAGCACTCCTCTTGTCATCGCATGAAATTTCCCGGTTTCATCAAATTCCTCACCTGATCGCAGCAAGCTGAATATGGAACAGCTGACTAAAATACAAGCCAAAAGCGCAGCCACTATTTTTTCACTTTTCTCTTTAAATATTCTCATCTGTGCGAAGAGAAAAATTGAGAAAAAGAAACCCACCAGGAAAAGCCGTTTTTCAACTAAGCAGAGCAGCGCTCCCGCGCCAGCCAGGCCTAATAGACAGAGTATGTTCCATCGATGTTCCTTGTGAAGAGCCAGAGCCGCTCCCGCAAGATAAAGCAGGCAGATAAAAACCAATGCGTCTGGATACAGGGAATTAAAGTACGTAATATAGGAAATGTCCGAAAATATCAGCACACCTATGACCGTCAGGGCAACCCCCTCTGAAAAGTATGAAACCCTTTCCAATGCAGAATGTATCAGCAAAAACACTCCAGGCAGATAAAAGAACAGATAAACAAGCGCAAGAAACCGGATATCAAACAAGTTGTCTCTTGTAAAAAAGTAATCCACAGCTTCAGCAAAATGAATAAAAAGATTCTGTGAACTGAATATTTCCTGTGTGTTCTCAGTCAACTGGTAGCATTTGGTAAAATACTCATTTGATGCAAATTCATCAGCTTCTTCTCCCAGATCTGTTTCCCTGTACATTAATCCATATTCCTGCATTTTCTGGTTTCCGATACTGTCATTGGCAACCCCAAGAAACGGAGGGACAAATAATATCATTAGCGAAATAACCAGACAGACAGCCGTTCCGGATAATGCAAGTAATAATGGCGAATAATGTTCTTTCATTCGCTGGTTGATTTCCACTCTCTTATGCAGGATTTTCTTAACCAAAAGGACGGATTTTCGCAAAATTCGACCAATTCTTGTCCTAATCAATATGCCCTCCTCCGATTGTATTTATAAGGTGACAAGCTGTCGTATAAGAAGATATTATATGGCAGGGTTATTTTAATCAATCCCGAGATATGCTCACATAATTTACTGCCACTTCTTATTTATTATACTCGTTTTAAGATAAAACTCAATTGTTTTCACAGGTTTTTTAATAAAATATCACAACTAATTTTGCGCATTTCCCCCGATATATTTCTTTATATTCAACAAAATCAGCGGGGTTAGCGGGGCTCTGTCGTATAATATCTTCTTATACGACAGTTCAGTACCCAATAATCTTAACGCCACAGAAAATTTAACATGCAGGCTTATTAACGCTCGCAGCTGAGGTCAAAAACTGGAAAGATCAGATGTATTAGTAAAGGCGGAAAGCAGAAATGGCAACAATTCTGATTACAGGACATACAGAGTTATTTACGGAAGCCGCTCTGGAACGCGCTCGGGAACACTATCGGGTCGTGGTTGCCGGAGAATGTGAACATACAGAGAAGAACAGACATATACGAATCTATAGCACAACGCCTGCCGAAGAAAAATTTTCCCAGCTGTTTGATGTATATTCCTTTGACGCCGTGTGGTATGTGACGGGATATGCGGACGGAGGTAACGGAGCATTTGGCGAACTCCAGCTTTTGGAGCAGACTCTTTTAGAGTGCAGGCGTGCGAAGGTAGATAAGGTGATCCTTTTGTCTACAGTTGACAGCCGGAACTATCTCGAAAACTATGGCAGAAACGGTGAAGTCACAGGGAGGGAATATCCATTTATCAGAGCTTTTGCCGCTTCACAGGCAGAAGATCTGGGGCGATTCTTCTCCCAAAAGACCGGGCAAAAGACCATTGTACTGTGGCTCCCTTATCTTGCAGATAAACGAAATGATAAAAATTTTCTGGGAAGCATCTTTCGAAAGCTCTACGATAAAGAAAAAATATTTTTTCCGTATCACCCGGAGGATGAAATAGATTTTATTTCGTATGACGACCTGATCGCACTTCTGGGACAGATCACAGACGAGACGGAGGACGACAGCGCATCCTATTTTGTGACAAGCGGGAATTCCTATACCTACGGAGATTTTGAGAGGCTGCTGAAAATGATTTCCCCGGATGCGCAGATCCATTATGAAAACTATCCGGATACGATCAAAAGACCTTCTTATTCCGTAGATCTGCGGAAAAAATATGGTTTTATACCTATGGATAATATAATGGTAGATATAGGAAGCTATTACCGGATATTTACCAGGGATGTACTGAAAGCAGAGAGAGGTACGCTTGGGAAAATATCGAAGCTGCTTGGCAGGATGGGAAAAGGAGTCTTTCAGTATCTGGAGATATTTCTGGCTTTTCTGTTGACGGAATTTCTGGCACAGTTTACTTCAAATTCCGTATATTTTCAGTTCGTGGATGTACGGCTGTTTTTTATAATTATCATAGCTACTATGTACGGAATGAAAATGGGAATCCTTGCGGCATGTATGGAATGCATTGTGCTTGTGCGGCAGTTTTCCACCATAGGGATGGAGGGAGTTCAGCTTTTTTATAATATCGAAAACTGGGTTCCCTTTGCCATTTATATTATGGCGGGATCTATTACAGGCTATATTAAAAATAAAAAGACGGAGGAAATCGAGTTTTCCAGAAAGGAGTATAACCTTCTCCGGAACAAATATATTTTCCTCAATGACGTGTATAAGGGAGCCGTACAGAATAAAGGCGAATATAAAAGGCAGATCCTTGGTTTCAAGGACAGCTTCGGGAAAATATTCAGCGCTGTGCAGAAGCTGGACAGCGAGCTCCCGGAAAAAATTCTCCTGGAAGGCCTGCGGGTTCTGGAGGATATCCTGCAGAATCATACCATCGCCATTTACAGTCTGGATTCATATCAGCGTTTCGGACGGCTGATGGTATGCTCCAGCAGCCAGCTTTCCCAGCTGATGAAATCTATAAAAATAGAGGATCACAAGACGCTGTATCAGACGGTGAGCGGTGGAGAAATATATAAAAATACGGAACTGGTAAACGGGATCCCCATGTATGCGGGCGGTGTGTTCCGGGATGGGAAAATTGTGCTTTTGATCACTATACAGGAGGCGGCAGAAGAGCAGTATGGCATGGACTATGTGAATATTTTCCACATTATGTGCGGTTTGGTTCAGAACTCCTTTTTAAAGGCGCTCCAGTATGAGGAGCTGCAGGAAAAGGAAATCTATTACCCGAATACCAACGTGGTATTTCCACAGCGTCTGCGCGAGCTGGTCAATGTTCGGGAGGACATGAGGCAGGCAGGCGTGGCGGATTATATGCTGCTCCGGTTTAAGGAGCGGGATAAGGTATCGCTCTCGAATATGCTGTCGGGACATGTCCGGGCCTCAGATACTCTGGGCGCTTCTGAAGACGGAACCCTGTATTTGCTTCTGATACAGACAAATCCCCGGAATTTCCACTATATATCAGAACGTCTGGATAAAATGGGAATCGCTTATGAGGTTGCGGAGAAAGTAGGGTGAATGTGGTTATCCTTTTTTTGATTATTCATATCATAATATGTATTCTGGTCTATTTCCTTATGCGTGTGGATCTTTTAAAAAGCAGCTCCGGGATCATGCCGCTGGTATGGTTTGTACCGGTATGGGGGATTGGGGCGCTGCTTGTTCTGGAGATCCGCTCAAGAGGGAAGCAGGAGGCATATGAGGAGGTCGGAATTGAAAAGCTGAAAATAAATGATGAGATACACCGAAGCATTCTGATCGAGGAGGATCCCATGGAAGGTAGGATCGTTCCGCTGGAGGAAGCGCTTTTGCTCAACGATCATTCCACTCGCCGGGATCTGATGATGGACGTTATGTACTCAAATCCGGGTGATTATGTGGAGCAGCTTCAGGAAGCCAGAATGAATGACGATACAGAGGTGGTTCACTATGCGGTTACGGCCCTTGTGGAGCTGCAGAAGAGTTATGACCTGCGTTTTCAGGAGCTTGAGCATGAGATGGAGCAGAAGCCGGATAGTATGGAATTGATCAACGAATACCTGGATCTGATCGAAAGGTATCTGGAAAGCGGTCTTCTGGAGGGAAACGCAAGAGCCGCCCAGCTTCAGCGTTATATACGGCTGTTGGAAAAAAAAATCAATGCCGCCCCCGATGCGATGGTCCTTTATGTAAAGAGGGCGGATGCCTGCCTGCAGGTGGGGGAATACGACGCCGCCTATCGGAATATTGAAACGTTACTGGAAAAATGGCCGGGGGATGAAAAGGGCTATCTGCTGCTGATCCGATATTTTTCCGCGAATAAAGACAGGAAGGGAATCAGCCAGGTACTGACCATGATCGAGCAGAGGGCTGTCTATCTGTCGCCGAAAGGAAGAGGCGTAGTGGAGTTCTGGAGGGGAAAATCATGAAGAAGAAATTTTTACATAATTCCGGAAAGCTGCAGTTTACGAGAATGCAGGCCGTGATCGTAATCTTCTTCGCCTTGATCCTGGTGCTGATAGTTTTTCAGAAAAATGTTGTGTACCAACCCCAGGAGCGTGTTCTGGAGCTGCTCCCACAGGAAACAAAGGAAGAGAGGGCTGAACGGCTTGCTGAAAGGGAGACCCTGAATAAGGAATGTCTTCTGATCTGGCAGGACAGTGAGATGGGAAAGAATGGCAGGGAAGAGATGTCCGCCATTCTGGATCAGATGAGGATCCCCTTTGATGCGTTGGAGGCGGGTGAATTTGAATGGGAAACGCCGGACGATTATACCCATATCGTGCTTTCCCTGGACGACCTGGGTTTGCTGGGCGAAGACCTTCTGGATATGATGGGCTGGGTGAGAGACGGCGGGAATCTTATGCTTTTGTATCCCCCGGAGTTAAACGGAAGCTTTCAGATGATCCAGGATAAGCTTGGCATCGTCAGCATTGGAAACGATTTTTCTGTGGTGGAAGGGATGCACTTCACAAAAGCCTTTATGCTTGGCACGGAGGGAAAGGATTATGTGATAACGGATCCATTTGAATCATCCATGACCGTCCAGCTGGAGGAGGACTGCGAAATATATGTGGAATCCACGGGGCAGAGCGCCGTCCCTTTGATCTGGAGCAGAAAAGTGGGGGAAGGAAGTATTGTCGTCGACAACCTGGGCTTTCTGGAGAAAGCGTACAGAGGGATCCATTGTGCCGCCTACAGCCTTTTGGGGGACTCCTGTGTCTGGCCGGTGATCAATGGCTCCGTATTCTATATTGATGATTTTCCCTCACCGGTGCCGGGCGGAGACAGCTCGCGGATCAAATCGGATTATGGTATGACGATTAAAGAATTCTACACGCAGGTCTGGTGGAACAATGTTCATGGTCTCGCGGAAAAATACGGGGTGCGCTATACGGGCCTGGTGATCGAGGAGTATTCGGATCAGGTGAAGGCGCCCTTTGAACGGAACGAGGACCTGCAGAGATACACATACTTTGGGAATATGCTTCTGGGACAGGGAGGAGAGATCGGCTTTCACGGCTATAATCATATGCCGCTTGTTCTGGAAAATTTTGATTATATGGGATTATTCGATTCCTACAGGCAATGGGCCAGCTATGAAGATATGAAGGCAGGGATAACCGAGCTTTCGGAGTTCTGTGCCCTGCTGTTTCCGAAAGAAAAATTTCAGGTTTATGTTCCTCCCTCCAATATTCTCTCAGAGGAGGGAAGGGCCATGCTGGCGGAGGAATTTCCGGACATAAAAGCCATTGCCAGTGTGTATCTGCCCGGGGACCTTGCGTATGAGCAGGAGTTTGAGGAGGCGGAGGACGGGATCGTTGAGACGCCCAGGATCATTTCAGGGTATATCCTGGATGATTATGTGCAGATCACGGCGCTGTCAGAATTAAACCTTCATTTTGTGAATTCCCATTTCCAGCATCCGGACGATGTTCTGGATGAGGACCGGGGAGCGGATCTGGGGTGGGAGGAAATGTTCCGGCGTATTTCCGCCTATATGGAGTGGCTGTACACATCCGCGCCGGACATACGCAGCTTTACCGGCTCAGAGATCGCGGCGGCCGTGCAGCGGTTCGACCGGCTTTCCGTGAAAAGATATGATACCGGAAGTTCTCTTATATTGGAGCTTGGCGGTTTTACGGATGAAGCCTGGATGCTGGTACGGCTTAATGAGGGGACGCCGGGAGACGTGGATGGCGGCAGCCTCACAGAGGTTCTGGATGGGCTTTATCTTTTAAAAGCAGAAAAAGAGCGCATAGAAATTTCCATAGAATGACAAACGGCGGCTTGTGATATCAGGAGGCTTACATGGGCAAAAAGAAAAACCGGTTTTTCTCTGTATTAATAATATTGGGCGTTTTTGCACTGCTTACTGTGGCTTTGCTGGGACAGAATACATGGAGAATGGATGAGAGCGTGGAGAGAAAGGTTGCGCTGATGGATGAAAGCGTGATTGCCTCCGAAGCGGAAGCAGCGGAGAAAGAGGAAAACGCATCCGGGGAAACGGAGCCGGAGTGTCTTTACATCTGGGACAGCTCGGATGTGAATTCCCGGCTTCTCCATGAACAGATGCCGCAGATCTTAAAGGATATGAAGATAGCCTGTACGGAGTCAGACATTGAAAAGGAGGATGTTCCGGATTGCGAGAATTATCGGACAGTTGTGATCGGCGCTTCCGATTACACAAAATTTGCCGATGAGTTGGAAAAAATCATGGATTGGACTATGGCGGGCGGAAGCGTGTTGATCGCCCAGGTCCCGGCAATTGAATCGGTGGCAACCTGGGCGCTGCAGAAGGCGGGCGCCCAGTCGATCGGGGCAGCGCTCTCTTTGATGCCGGGGATACGTGTGTGCAGCGACGCCGTGCTCTGCGGCACGCAGAAGGATTACCTGATCGAGGAGCCGTTTGAATCCAGTCTCTCTGTATCGCTGGATGATAAGTGCGTGGTACATCTTGTCTCTGCCGATGAAACGGAGCTGCCCCTCCTGTGGGAATGTCCGGTCGGGGAAGGCAAAATCGTCGTGGTGAATCTGGGATTTTATGACAAGGCCTACCGTGGGATCTATTCCACAGCTTACAGCCTTATGGATGAGGTATGCGCCTGGCCGGTGATCAACAGCGCCACCTGGTATCTGGATGACTTTCCTTCCCCTGTGCCAAGCGGCGTCAGCGCCTATATAAAAAGAGACTATAACATGGATATCTCTACCTTTTATACAAAAATCTGGTGGGAGGATATCTCTGACCTTGCGGAGACGTATGGTATCCGCTATACGGGTCTTGTGATCGAGGAATATTCTGATCAGGTAAAGGGGCCCTTCGCCAGCAATACCGGGACCTCCAGATTCCAGTATTTCGGAAATATGCTTTTGCGTCAGGGCGGGGAGATCGGCCTCCATGGCTATAACCATATGCCGCTGGTACTGGATGATTTTGAATATACGGATGAATATGATTCCTACAAGCCCTGGGAAAGCCTATCCGATATGCAGCAGGGGCTGGAGGAGCTGATTTCGTTCTGCTCCAGCCTTTATCCGAATGAGCAGTTTCAGGTTTATGTACCGCCCTCCAATATTTTGTCTGAAGAGGGAAGAAGCATGCTGCTTCAGAGGTTTGACAATATAAGAGCCATCGCCAGCGTGTATCTGGGCAGCGGCCTGGCATATGAGCAGGAGTTCGAGGTGGCTGAGGACAAAATGGTGGAGACGCCCCGTATTATTTCCGGTTATCTGCTGGATGATTATGAAAAGCTCGCAGCGATGTCGGAACTGAATTTTCATTTTGTCAGCACACATTTCCAGCACCCGGATGATGTGATGGATGAGGATCGCGGGGCGGAGCTGGGATGGGCGGAAATGTCCGGACGGCTCAGCAGCTATATGGAGTGGCTTTATGGGACAGCGCCCTCGATCCGCAATCTGACCGGCTCAGAGCTGGCCGGAGCAGTGCAGCGCTTTTACTACGCGGATGTGAGGCGGAGCCTTACGGAGGAGGGTCTCGCCCTTTCTATTGGTAATTTCCAGGACGAAGTCTGGATGCTCGTCCGGTTTAACGACTGGGAGCCGGGAGCCGTCGAAGGGGGAGAGATTGAAAAGCTTCAGGGAAATCTCTACCTGTTAAAGGCGGCGGAGAGTGAGGTAACGATCAAAAAGAAGGTGACATAGGTGCGGATCTGCGTGATATTGGAGGGATGTTATCCCTATGTGACGGGCGGCGTGTCCACCTGGATCCATCAGTATATCCAGGCAATGCCGCAGCATGAATTTGTAGTATGGGCGATCGGAGCCTCGTCGGAGGATAAAGGAAAATTCAAGTATAAGCTTCCTTCAAACGTGGTGGAGATACGCGAAATTTTTCTGGGCGATGCTCTGACGATGGCCTTTCATAAGCAAAAGTACCGGTTTACGGACAAAGAGGTGGCGGAGCTGCGTGAATTTATCAACTGCCGTGAGCCGGAGTGGGAAACTCTTTTTTCCATATACCATGACAGAAGGATTTCTCCTGTCGCGTTTCTCATGAGTGAGGAATTTCTGGATATTATTATGAATATATGCAATGAGGAATATCCTTATACAGCTTTTTCCGATCTGTTTCATACGATCCGCTCCATGATGCTTCCGGTTCTCTATCTCCTTCAGTCAGAGGTACCCAGGGCGGATATCTATCATTCCATAGCTACCGGCTATGCGGGGATCCTGGCAAGGCTCGGAAGCTATCTTTATAAGGTACCTTATATGATCACGGAGCATGGAATATATACCAGAGAGAGGGAGGAGGAGATCATCCGTGCAGACTGGGTGCTCCCGGCTTTTAAGCGGCTTTGGGTGCGTTTCTTTTATATGCTGTCCGGGGGCGCTTATGAAAAAGCGACCATGGTGACCAGCCTGTTTGAGCGCGCCATGAAGACGCAGATCGAGATGGGCTGCGACGCGGGAAAATGCCGGTATATTCTTAACGGGATCCATTATGAACGATTCAGGGATATTCCGCCCAAAAAGGAAAACGGTTTTATTGACATAGGCGCTGTTCTTCGCATTGCGCCGATCAAGGATATCAAAACCATGCTTTACGCCTTTTACGAGCTGAAGTTCCGGGTGCCGAACGCAAGGTTGTGGATCTGCGGGCCGGAGGATGACAAAGAGTATGCCCGGGAATGCTACGACCTGGTGGAGCAGCTTAAGATTCAGGATGTAAGCTTTCCGGGGACCATTAATGTACTGGAGTGGATGGAAAAATTCGACTTTACCATTTTGACAAGTATTTCCGAAGGACAGCCTCTTTCGGTCCTGGAATCCTTTGCGGCCGGGCGGCCCTGCGTGACTACGGATGTGGGCTGCTGCAAGGAGCTTATGGCCGGCATGGCGGGAGACAATTTCGGGGATGCGGGGATCTGTGTGCCGCCTATGCACCGCCAGGCTGTCTGCGACGCTATGGAGCGGCTGTGTACCAGACAAGAGGAACGGTATTTGATGGGAGTCGCGGGGAAAAAGCGTGTGGAGACATTTTTTCTCCACGAGGATATGATCGCAAATTATTTAGATGCGTACGATGAGGTATTCAGGAGATGGCGGGGATAGGATTTTCTTTAAAAAAGCTTTTTGATAAGAAGGGGCTTGCTGCTTTGTGCCGTGCCTACGGATATGCGGGGATCATCTGCGCGGGGCCTATGATCCTGGGCGTGATCCTTCTGGTAGGGATGGCGCTGGTGGCCATGCTTGCCGGAATGTCCCAGCATGACCGTGAACTGATGAATTGTATGCTTACCTACAGCCTGCTGGTATCTCTTTCTGTGACAAGCTGGTTCAATATGGTGACCACGCGCTATGTCTCCGATATGCTGTATGAGGAAAAAATGGATAAGATCATGCCTTCCTTTTACGGAAGCGCAGGCATTATGCTGGTGGTCGGCGGATTGGGCTATGGGATATTTCTGCATTTTTCAGGAGTGCCTCTTTCCTATCAGCTCGCGTGCCTCTGGTTTTCCCTGATCCTGATCGTTGTTTGGATGGAAATGGTGTATCTGACAGCGCTTAAGGATTATAAGGGAATCGTGCTGGCTTTTGCGATATCCCTGATGACAGGCTTTCTGCTGGCGCTGATCCTGGTTGTGATAGGCTGGGTAACGATTGTCAGTCTGATGCTGTGCGTGATCGTGGCATACGGCATGATGATGGTGTGGTATTATAAGCTGCTTCTGGATTATTTCCCAAAGAGCGGCGGCAGCCGGTACTCTTTCCTGAGGTGGTTTGACCGGTACCGTTCCCTGGCCTTTACAGGAGGCTTTTTAAACATCGGGCTTTTCGCCCATTTGATCATTATGTATTTCGGACCCCTGCAGGTGCAGGTCCAGGGGCTTTTTTACGGGGCGCCAAGTCATGATGTCCCGGCGCTTTTTGCCTTTTTTTCCATCCTGGTCACCACGATAAACTTTGTCACCTCAGTGGAGGTCAGGTTTTATCCAAGATACAGGAATTACTACAGCCTGTTTAACGACAATGGATCTATCCGTGACATTGAGCAGGCGGAGACGGAGATGTTGGCGGTTTTAAAACAGGAGCTGACCTTTAATGGACATAAACAGCTGATCTCGACTCTCCTTTTTGTGGTATTCGGAAGCTTTGTCCTGAACTATCTGCCTCTCGGCATGACGGACCTGTCCCTTGGTATTTTCCGGTTCATGTGCGCCGGGTATGGGATTTATGCGGTGAGCAATTCTATCATGCTGATCCTCCTGTATTTTGAGGATTATACAGGGGCGCTTCTGGGAACCGCGGCTTTCGCAGCGGTCAGTGTGGCGGGGACCATCCTGCAGCTGTTGTACAGCCCGGTAAACTACTATGGACTGGGATTCCTGTCCGGAGGCATTGCATTTTATATCATTGTCTGGCTGAGACTGGAGTGGTATACGAAACGGCTGCCTTATTTTCTGTTATGCCGGCAGAACCTTGTGGCAAACAGGGAGAAGGGTATTTTTTCGAAGCTCTGTGATTATCTGGAGGAACGTGACATGCGAAAGGAGAAGAAATATGAAACCGGAAAGCAGAAGGGTAAGCGGAAGAAATAAGTGCGTCTTCTTACTTTTACTATTGTGCTTCCTGTGCGTATGCGCGGGCTGCCGGACGGAAAAGGAGACGGAGCGGAATATGGAAGCGGAAGCCGGGCAGGAGGAGGAAAAGCCGACCGGGGAATATGTGGAGAAGGAAGCGCTGACGGAAACAGGCCCCATTTATGATAATGATGATCTTTATGCGGAGGATGACGAGACATCCGTAGTTACCATGTATCTGACCATCTGTCAGGGAAACGAAGGGGATAATACCAACCACACCTGGGAGGAAATCAATTCCTATTCCGCCTATTATTATGAGGAAAATGACCTTGACCGGTATAATGTGGATGCTATTTTGCAGATCGGAGATGAAAGCGGTCCGCTCGAGGGCGAATTTGGATACGGGGAGACTATACCGAATGCGGCCGTGCAGGTGCGTGGACAGACGTCATCCCGTTCTGAACAGAAAAATTACAAGGTGCGCATCAAGGATGGCAAGGGCGAATGGAGGGGGCAGAGAACCCTGGCGTTGAATAAACATGTAAGTGATCCGTGCAGATTTACCAATAAGCTTGCCTATGATCTGATGAAAGCAATCCCACAGATGATGAGCGCCCGCACGCAGTTCGTACATTTATATGTAAAGGATGAAAGCGAAGGCGTTTCCGGTGAGTTTCAGGATTATGGCCTGTACACCCAGGTGGAACAGATCAATAAAACCTATTTGAAAAATCACGGCCTTGACAGTAAGGGGCAATTATACAAAATTAATTTTTTTGAGTGGGATACCTATGACGCTGTGATGAAATTAAAAACAGATGAGGATTATGACGAGGACGAATTTGAGTACTATATAGAGATAAAGGGGAACGACGACCATAGTAAGATTCAGGAGGTGCTGAGAAAGCTGAATGATTATTCCGTTCCGATCGAAGAAATTATAGAGCAGTATTTTGATCCGGAGAATATATGCTATTGGATGGCATTCCACATTTTAACCGGGAACTACGATGTCGGCGCGAGAAATGCCTACATTTACAGCCCGCTGAATTCGGAAAAATGGTATTTTATTTCCTGGGACAATGACGACAGTTTTCGAAGAACTTGGATGAATATAAATAGCTATGTGGTCGGACAATCCTGGGAACAGGGTCTGACCCAGTTTGTAGCTTTAAAGTTGTGCAACCGGATGTTCCGGGAGGAAAAATACAGGGATATTCTGGACGCGGCCATTGAGGATCTGAAGAATCATTATCTTACCAGGGAGATCGTCGAGCAAAAGATAAATGCATATTCGGCTGTGGTAAAGCCTTACGTTTTCTCCCAGCCGGATATTGAGAAAGCCAGGGTAGATGAGGAAACATACGATATTATTGTTGCGGCCATGCCTGATGAGATTGAAACAAATTATCGCTATTATAAAGAAAGCCTGGAAAAACCATGGCCGTTTTATGTGGGTCTGCCGGAAAAAACGGATGACGGACTTCGGATCACCTGGGACGTGTCGTATGATATAGATGATGAGGATATTACCTATAGCTTTATACTGGCGTCAGACTATGAATTTCAGAACGTGATCGCGGAGGAGACGGATATCCGGATCCCTCAGGTGACGGTCGGTGATCTGCCTGAGGGACAGTATTTCATCCGGGTGCGCGCGAAAAATGAATCCGGATATGAGCAGGACTGTTTTGACTCTTATTCAGTCAGCGAAATCGGAAAAGTATACGGAGCCAGAAGCTTTTATATAGATGAAACGGGCGATATCTTAGAATATGTAGAAAACGATTCAGAAGCTGAGGAGGCAGTGGATGAGGAAGAAGTACAGGAATAAAAGAACAGCGGCGACGGCTCTGGCGCTTTCGTTCATCCTGATGCTGGCAGGATGCGGCGGGACAGGCGAAGAGGATGGTGTGAATCTGGATTTTCTGGTAAGTCCCGATGAGACATATGAGAAGGAGTCAGCCAGCAGCTCTGATTATGAGCTTGCGGATAAGGCCTCTTTATATGAGGAAGAGGATGACTCGGTAATCACCATGTATCTTACCGTGGGAATGGGGAATGAGGCGGACGGGACAAACCATACCTGGAGCGAGGTGAATCAGTATCCGCTGAGCTACTATGAAGAAAATGGGTTGACGGAGCCTTATAAATGCGAGGCGGTCCTGCAGGTGGGCGATGACAACGGGCCGATCAGGGATGAATTCGGTTATGGGGTTACAGCGCCTAACGCGACGGTCCGGCTCCGGGGAGAAGGCGCGTCCGCTCAGGAGCAGAAGAGCTACCGCATCCAGATAAAGGATGGGAAAGGGAAATGGAATGATCAGAAGGTGATCGCGCTGAATAAGTATGTGGCGGATCCACTTCGTATTACAACGAAGCTGGCCTATTCTCTGATGGAGGATATTCCTGATATGGTGAGCGCCCGTACCCGTCTTGTCCATCTCTACGTGAAGGACAGGACAGAAGGAGAGGATGGACTTTTCAGGGATTACGGGCTGTATACCCAGGTGGAACAGATCAATAAAACCTACCTGAAAAACCATGGGTTTGACAGCGGCGGCCAGCTTTATAAAGCGGAGGAGTTTGACTGGCTGCGGCATGAGGACAGTATCATGACGGCGACCTCCGAAGGATTTGATACGGCGGGCTTTGAGCAGTATCTGGAGATCCAGGAGGGAGATGACCATTCCGGCCTGGTCAAGCTTCTTGAAGCGGTAAATGATGATTCGCTGGATATTGCCGATGTGGTGGAGGATTACTTTGATGAAGATAACCTTTATTACTGGCTTGCCTTTCATATGCTGATCGGCAATAAGGAGGCGGCATATGGAAACTATTATCTTTACAGTCCGCAGGTATCGGATAAATGGTTTTTTATTTCGGGCAACAGCTCGGACGCCTTTTCAGAAAACTATAATAAGCTGCGCCAGGCGGATTATGACCCCTCCTGGAATACGGGCATTTTTACATATACAGGCGTAAAGCTGTTTGAAAGGATCTTTCAGAATCAGGAGTGCAGAAGCAGGTTTGACGGGGCGGTGACGGATTTATTCGATAATCATCTCACAGCAGATATCATTGCGGAAAAAGCGGAAATACTGAAGGAGGCTGCGATGCCGTATATTTTCTCCCTGCCGGACGCCCTGCATGAGAGAGTGACTTCGGAGGACTATGAGTCTTTGATCGATGGCCTCGGAGAAGAAGTGGCGCGGAATTATCAGCTTTATCAGGAAAGCCTGAACCAGCCGTGGCCCTTCCACATTCTGGAGCCCCAGGTCCGGGGTGATAAATTAAGGCTGTGCTGGGAGGAGGCCTGGCTTTATCAGGAACCGGACGCCGAAAAAACAGAAGTCTCTTATACAGTTGAGCTTTCAGACAGCTACAGCTTTGAAGACTGCATTGCTGACGAGACGGACGTAACAGATACGTTTCTGGATGTGGGGATGCTGTCTCCCGGTCAGTATTTTATGAGGATACGGGCGGCTTCTTCTTCCGGATATGAGCAGGATGCTTATGAGTATTACCTTACTGAGCATGGAACTACCATTTACAGTACGCAGTGCTTTTATATACATGAGGATGGAAGTGTGGAGCTTTCCCTTTATTATGAGGATGAATGAATGAACGGTCTGTTTCAAAAACAGGAGGTATACCGCAACGAATGGAAATATCTTATTTCCCTGTGGGAGGCCGAGACACTGAAGCGAAGGTTATCTCCCTTTCTTATGAGGGATCCATATGCGGCGGACGGCAGATACATGATCAGAAGCCTTTATTTTGACGATTACTGGAATTCTGCCTATGAAGAAAAGATAATGGGGATCCAGGAGCGCCAGAAATGGCGTATCCGCATCTATAATTTCAGTGATTCCAGGATCATGCTGGAACGTAAAAAGAAGCAGGGCAGTTACATTCACAAGGATTCAGCCCCCATTACAAGAAAAGAATTTGACAGAATTATCAATGGGGATTTTTGTTTTCTGCTGGAGAGCAGCCATCCCCTTTGCCGGGAATTTTATTACGAATGCATGGTAAGGCTGCAGCGGCCCAGGGTAATCGTAGATTACGACAGAGAGCCGTTGATCCTGCAGGCAGGAAATGTGCGGATCACCTTTGACAGCGATGTGCGCGCGGCGGTGGGAGGATGGGATATTTTTGACTCCGGGCTTCCGACCCTCGCCGCGCTGGAAGAGAATAAGCTGATTTTGGAAGTAAAGTTTACAGAATTTCTTCCCGGGATCATAAAGGAACTGCTTCCTCTGGATGGCCAGGAATTTACGGCAGTATCAAAATATACCTTGTGCTATGAGCGGGCCTTCCATCTGACGGATGTTCTGTCCGGTATTACGAAAACAAACAGGAGGAGTATGCGGTGAATTTACAGGATTATTTTAAAAAATCGGTCTGGGAGTCCTTTATGGGGAATCAGGGCCTTACGGATGATTTTGTCAGAACTCTTATTATTTCCATGGTTCTGGCAGTCGTTTTAGGTATTGTGATTAACCGGATATACGGTATTTATTTCGGCGGGGTGGTATATTCCAGCTCCTTTGCCGTCACAATTGTCGGAATGACAGTTCTTACCTGTATGCTGACCCTTGCCATCAGCAGTAATATCGTTATTTCCCTTGGTATGGTAGGCGCGCTGTCTATTGTGCGTTACCGTACGGCGATCAAAGACCCTATGGATCTATTGTATCTGTTCTGGGCGATTTCTGTAGGGATCACC
This sequence comes from uncultured Blautia sp., assembly GCA_964528895.1. GTDB lineage: Bacteria > Bacillota > Clostridia > Lachnospirales > Lachnospiraceae > Blautia_A. Next base: position 26,362 of record CAZGTY010000004.1, read on the forward strand.
CTGGGAGCGGGACTTTATATTCTGGCGATCATCACCATGGTTATCATGATATTCATCATCCATTTGTTTTACAACAGGAGGAAGCGGGGAGCCATTTTTATTCTGGTGGTCCACTATGATTCGCCCACAGCCGGAGATCAGATCCTGCGTTCCCTGAAAAAAATGAAATATCAGCTTAAGTCAAAGACGATCCGCGCAGGAGGTACGACAGAGATGACGATCGAACTGGTATGCCGGACAAATAACACTGTATTTCTGGAACACATCCAGGCGCTGGATGGAGTGCAGGATGCTACCCTGATTCAATATAACGGAGAATATCATGGATAAAAGACGCAGGTCCAAAATACCTTTCATAGTGATGCTGGTTGAGATGATTGCCATTGCGGCGCTTTTGTTTTACATCGTGCCATATCGTTACCGCCTGAACCGGACGGTTACCTTCCGGGAATCCGGGGATCTGGTGGAAAATCCTCTTATGGGCTTCGCTCCATCGGCAGAGGACACGGAGGCGTGCGAAGATGCGCAGCTTGTGTATATTGGTCTGACCTGGGCTGAATGGGAGCCGAAGGAAGGTGTATATGACATTGCGGGACTGGAGAGTAAGTATCATCTGGAACAGTGGAAATCGGAAAATAAACATGCTGTGCTTCGCTTCCTGTGTGATGTTCCGGGCGAAGAAGAACATATGGACATTCCGAACTGGCTTTACCGGCAGACAGGGGACGGAAGCTTTTACGATATATCCTATGGCAGGGGTTATTCCCCGAATTACGGGAATAAGCTGTTCCGGGAGGCTCACAGCAGAGCGATCAGGGCGCTGGGAGAATACTGTAATGAAAGCGATTTCGTGGCATATGTGGAGCTGGGCAGCCTGGGGCATTGGGGCGAATGGCATACTAATACGGACGAAGGCGTGCAGGCGCTTCCGGGAGCGGATATCTGCTGGGAATATGTTCTGGATTATTCCGACAGCTTTTACAATGCCCTTCTGCTGATGCGCAGGAATTATGTGATGGTTTCAGACGCCGGTCTGGGGCTCTACAATGATATGGTCGGGCACGAGGAGGATACGCTGGAATGGCTGGACTGGATCCAAAGCGGCGGTTCCTATGAGACAAGCGGGGAGGCGCTGGAATATATTCCGCTGGGAAAATTCTGGGAACAGGCGCCCGTAGGCGGGGAAATGACAAGTGAGTATTCCATGGAGGAGCTCCTGGGAAAGCGGCTGCAGGATACCATAAGCCTGATCGAGCAGTCGCATATGACCTTTATCGGCCCAAGATGTCCGGATGGCGACCTGCGGGACAGCAGCGGCGCGGAGGCGATTTTAAAGCGCCTGGGTTACAGGCTGTATATTTCAAAGCTCGAGACCCGGTTTTCCTTTGGGGAAAACCAGCTGAATGTTTATTTCACATGGAATAATACTGGCCTTGCGCCCATGTACTGGGATTGGCCGGTTACGATGTATGTGTTCGATCACAATGACGAGCTGAAATACTGGGAGACAGTCGATCTGAACCTTTCCGAGCTGGCGCCGGATAAACAGATCGAAACGACAAACCACATTCCTTTTACCGATATGCTGCGTCAGGGCTTCCGGATCGGAATCGGGATCACAGACCCGGATGAAGAGGAGCATATTAAGCTGGCAATGGATGCTGAGGAAATCGATGATATTCAGATAATATATACATATGATGATTAAGTAAGGAGGCTGCTTATGGCAAGAAATGATTTGTTTCGGATAGCCATTTTTGGTGGTTATAATAAAGAGGATGTTCAGGAATATATCAAATCCCTGGAAAATGAGATTGAAACCGTGAAACTTCTCCATCAAAGAGAAAAGGATGATCTGCTGCGGCAGTTGGAAAAGAGGGGAAATATTCCCAGGCCGGATCCCTTCCAGCTGAAGCCGGACTCTGATCAGCCAAAACCGGATCCCGTTCAGCCCAAGCCGGAGGAGACGCGGACTGCCCGGGAGGATGACGAAAAATGGATCCTTGCCCGGCAGCAGTGGGAAGCAGAGAAGGACAGGCTTGTTCATGAGGCGGAGAACGCCCGTATGGAGAATGCGAAATTACAGGAGCGGCTGACAAGGCTGGAGCAGAATGGGCAGGATAAAACAAAGGGCATAGAAAAGGATTTTCTGGATCAGGAGATGATTTCAGAGGTTTTGAAGGATGCAAGGAGAAACGCGGAGTTGATCGTGGACGAAGCCAGGCATGAGGCTGAATCCATCATTGCTGAGGCCAAGAAAGAGGCTGAGGAACAGAAAGCAGAGATTATTGTACGTATCAACAGTGAACTGGAGGATAAAGGAATTCAGCTTATTGCAGCAAAGCATAAGATCACTCAGTACATGAATGAAGTGAAGAGCACGCAGGAGGGTCTTTATAATTTATACAGCAGAATGAATCTGATTGTAAGCAATATGCCTGTTCGCGTGGATAATTACTGGGATGGAGAGCACTACCGGATGCTGGAGGATGAATTGAAAAAAGAAAAGGAAAATGGAATCGATTCCGGTGACGGCGCCGTCCATCCTGCATTAGGTAAACATATTTCAAAATAACTGGATCAGCATATGAAAAATGGTATTACCAGGGGCAAGCTGAACGGGTGGCGCAGGCAGTGTGCGGAAATAAAAAAGCACACTGCCTGTTTTTCTGCCTTATTTTCCCTGAACATACAGGGCTTTCTGCATTTTGACTGCTAATATATTAGAAACAGGTTCATATTTTTCTGCTTCTGTTCCATGCTGGGATGTACGTAGCGGTTCAGCGTCATGCTCACCGTGGCGTGACCCAGGACAGAGCTTAATGTCTTGGGGTCAAAGCCAACCTCGATCCCTCGTGTTGCAAATGTGTGGCGGAGCGCATGAAAATTAATATCCTCCAGCCCACATGCCTGCAGCGCTCGCTTAAAATGTCTCTGTAGACTGCGCGGCTCCATAAAATGCTGCTGATCTCCTGTGAGCAGATAAGCGTCATCCTCTTTTCTGTTTGCAGTCAGCACTTTCGCCATTTCCTCCGGAACCGGTACCCTGCGGAATGCGGATGCGCTCTTGGGGGCCTGAACGATTACCTCCGTTTTATTTTCGTCCAGGCGCTGCACACGCTGCATCGATTGATAAACTGCAATAGACTGGTCTTCCTTTGAGACATCCTTCCATTTCAGGGCGCAGATTTCACCAATGCGCATCCCCGTGTACAGGCTCAGCAGGATGCCGAGATTGCAGGGAGTAAGGTTGTCATAAATCCACTGAACCAGAGTCTTCTGATCCTCTTTGGATAAGGTTGGAGTGTCATACTTGGCTTTTTTTACAGGGATCCCCTGGATATCCGCCACAGAAAGTCCTTTTTCCCGTGACGCATAAAGAAAAATATTTTTTGCCACAGTCAGAATCGTATTGACTGTGCTGGGGGAAAGCCCCTGCTGTGCTTCGCCGCCGTGTTCCAGCAGGCCGCGGACAAGGGAAGTAAACTCCGTTCTGCTGATGTCTGAAATGCTTCGGTCACCAAACGTGGGATTGAGATAGCGGTTGATGATATTGGCGTAGGATGAGAAGCTTGCGGGCTTCAACTGGGGCTTTTGAAGCTCCAGCCACTCCTTTGCAAGGCTTTGAAATGAATTTTTATCATGCAGCGCTGTATCCTTCTCCTGTTCTGCGGCAATCTCATCCAGCTTTTGCAGCGCTTCGTCATAGGGGTCGCCACAGATGCAGATGTAAACGGTTTTTCCGTTCTCGGCGCCGGTCCTTCGGCGGCATCGCCGCCAGCCGTCCCCGCGAAGATAAATATTGTTTTCAGTCTGTGATTTTCGTGCCATGTTTCAGGTACCTCCTTTTGCGTGATACTATTATTTTAGCGTATGCCATTTTGCGCTGAAAATCATTATTGATAAGCGGTCTGATATTTTAGATGCGCGTTGTTTTACTAAATAGACCTGGCACAGAATAGCAGCGGACAGCCGGCCCCGGAAAATTTTTTCCAAGATAAAGAATGACAGCAAAGGCCGGGCATGTTATAATGAGACAGATATAAATACAGCGCTGAGGAGGAAAGAAAGGTGGGAAAACGTATTATTCAGGTGGAGGACAGGGTTCCCGTAAACCTGTTGATACCGCTGAGCATTCAGCACATGTTCGCCATGTTTGGCGCGACAGTTCTGGTGCCTTTTGTATTTGGGATCAACCCGGCGATCGTTCTGTTTATGAATGGTGTGGGCACTTTGCTGTTTATTGCGATCACGAAGGGAAAGGCCCCGGCATATCTGGGCTCCAGCTTTGCATTTCTGGCTCCGGCAGGAGTGGTTATCGCAAAGTATGGCTTTGAATATGCACAGGGCGGTTTTGTTGTGGTAGGTCTTTGCGGATGTGTTCTGGCCTTTATTATTTACAAATTCGGCACCGCATGGATAGACGTTGTACTGCCGCCTGCGGCCATGGGCCCCGTGGTGGCTCTGATCGGCCTGGAGCTTGCGGGCTCGGCGGCTTCTACGGCAGGACTGACCGGCGTAGATAAGGTAGATGTAAAAAATGTAATTGTGTTTCTGGTGACACTGGGAGTGGCCGTGTTCGGACAGATTCTGTTCCGGGGCTTTCTCTCTGTCATTCCGATCCTTATAGCGATCATTGCGGGCTATGCTGCCGCTGCCTGCTGCGGTATTCTGGACTTTACGGAGGTAGCGCAGGCGCCCTTTTTTGCCTTGCCTGATTTCGGACTGGCGAAATTTAAGACGGAGGCGGTACTTACCATTCTTCCGGTGCTTCTGGTTATCACCTCGGAGCATATCGGACATCAGATCGTTACCAGTAAGATCGTGGGCCGTGATCTTTTAAAGGATCCGGGGCTTCACCGCTCTATATTTGCGGATAATTTTTCCACTGCGATCTCCGGCCTGATCGGTTCCGTGCCTACCACTACCTATGGGGAAAACATCGGCGTTATGGCGGTGACCGGCGTGTATAGCGTGCGGGTGATCGGCGGAGCGGCGGCGCTCTCCATCATCATTGCTTTCTGCGGGAAGCTGTCAGCGTTGATCAGCACCATCCCAGGGCCGGTCATCGGCGGCATCTCCATCTTGCTTTATGGAATGATCGGAACCTCGGGAATACGGATTCTGGTGGACAATCAGGTGGATTACGGGAAATCCAGGAATCTTACGCTGACGTCGGTTGTTTTTGTCATAGGTCTCTCCGGGATCGCACTGAATCTGGGGGATGTGCAGCTTACCGGCATGGTTCTTGCCTGTGTGGTTGCAATGCTTTTAAGTCTGGTATTTTATCTCCTTGACAGGGCGAAGCTCACCAATGACAGGGAATGAAACAGTAAACGCAGGATATTGTTACTTGTGAGAAAAATACAAAAGGAGGAATAAAAACACATGAGTAAGAAGAGCAGTTTTTTAAAAAAGCTTTTGGCAGCGTCCATTGCGGCAGCTATGACTGTTTCATCGGCAGGTACCGTCTGGGCAGCCGATACGTATCAGGATGTGGAAAAATCGGCGATTGCAGGGCTGGCACAGGGGCTTGGGAAGTATCTGGAAGGTGAGAGCGGAGAGATTCAGGATCTGGAAAGCGTTGGTTACGGAGCCGATCTTACCCTGAAGCTGGAGGATGGAGCAAAATCTCTTCTTGGCATACTCGTACCGGTGGACGTATCCCTGTTTGACACCCTGACGCTGACGATGGATATGGCTCTGAAGGAGGGCGTGGAGGGCGTCGATGCTGATCTGCTTCTTAACGGAGGGAAGCTTTGCTCCCTGCAGATATTTGTGGATCTCCTGGAGGGCGTTGAGTATGTACAGATTCCGGAGCTTGTCGAGGGTTATATGAAGGCGGATCTTACGTCCGGGAGTATGGAGGAAGCGCAGGCCGCGGCGGACTTCCTGCAGATACTGGGCGGTATATACAGAGATCCTGTAAATGTGATTCCGGAGAGCGGGACGGTGAAAACGCTCCTTGAAAGGTATGGAGGCATTGTGATAGACCATATGCAGGAAGAAGAACCGTCTGAGGCAGTCGTCACTGCGGGCGGAATCTCCGAGGATTGTACGGTGTATGAGGGACAGATGTATGAGGCGGACGTCCTGGCGGCGGCAGAGGATATTCTCACGGCTGCAAAGGAGGATGATGAGCTTAAGGTTCTTATAGATTCCTGGTCGGAGATATCCGGAGAATCCGGAGATCTTTATACGGAATTTCAGAAAGCGGTTGAAGAGGGACTTTCCGAGCTTGAAGAGGGAACAGATGATGAAATGGATACGGAAACCTTCCTCTCTTCGAAGATTTATGTAAATGAAGAGGGCAAAATTATCGCAAGAGATTTTTCCGTAGAGGGAGATCCGGAAAATGAGACTTATATTTCCTGGAAAAAGCCCGCTGACGGAGATAAGGAAGGCTTTTTCCTTGGAATGACAGCAAATATGACTTATACCTACGAGACGGAAGAAGAAGGTGAAGTTCAGGAAGAGACTACAAGCTCCTTCAGCATTGAGGGCACGGGAGAGACTGTGGACGGACTGCTGAACAGTGAGTATACGCTGGCAGTGGACGGGGCTGATGCGGCGGTTATCGAGGTCACGGATTATGATGTTGAGAGCGGGGAGGCCGGATATCCGAACGGTTCGGTGTCTCTGGTATTCCTGGCGGATTCCGCCTCTTCGGACGAAGAAAGCTTTGATCTTCTGGTAAATCTGAAATTCATTTTGAGCTTTATCTCTGACGAGAGCACGGAGGAGAGTGAGATCGTATTGACGTTAAGCAGCGCGGATGTGCCCTTGTTTTCCCTGTCGCTCGGCGCGAAGCCCGGGAGCGATTTGGAGATACCTGATCTGAGCGCGCTTTCTCCGCTGTATGATATGAATGATGAAGAGGATGCGGAGGCGTATGAACAGAAGGTCGATGCAGATACCATAAAGAAAAATGCAGTAAAGGCCGGTCTTACGGAGGAGATCGTTTCCGCGATCGAATCGATGCTCTCGGGCGATACCTCCGAAGAAACGGATATCGGAGATGAAGCGGATCCGGCGTATGAGGATATTTCGGATGAAGCGGTAATTGATTGATGTGAGTTTACGCAGCAGCCTGGGCAGCCATCCTGTAAAAATCCTATATTCCTATTGACTTACTATGAATTTGGGAGTATGATAATCATATCAAACTGCTGATTAAGAAAGATCAGCTTAATAAAAAGGTTTTAGAAAGGGAGGCTATTATGAGAAAATTTAAAAAAGCTCTGGGCATAGTATTGGCAGCGGCTCTGGCAGTCGGCATGGGAACCGCCGTATATGCGGAGGAAACAGAAGGCGTAGCCATTGATAAGGAGGCCTTTGACGCGCTGATCGCTTCCGGTCCTGTTGCTGATGATGCGGATATTGAAGCCAGCGAGTGGGCGTCCGCAGTGAAGGAAGCAGGCGTTTTAAGAGTCGGCGGTACGCGCACCTCTTATCTGTTCAGCCAGCTTGATGAGACAGACGACGGTCTTCGCGGATTTGACGCAGGTCTTTATCAGCTTCTGACACGGTACATTCTGGGCGATGAGACAAAATACGAACTGACGCAGGTGGATTCCAGTACCCGTGAATCCGTTCTGCAGAGCGACCAGGTGGACACTGTATTTGCCACCTATTCTATTACAGACGCGCGTAAAGAGGTTATTTCCTTTGCAGGTCCATATTATACTTCTCAGCAGGCAGTTCTTGTGAAAGCCGGCAATACGGATATTACAGGCATCGACAGCCTGGCGGATAAGATCGTAGCGACCCAGGCAGGCTCCACAGGACCGGATATCCTGGCAGAGTATGCGCCGGATGCGGAGGTTCAGGAGTTTGAGACAGACCAGGAAGCGCGTACCGCGTTGGAGCAGGGCCGCGTAGACGCATATGTGACGGATTATACCCTTCTTCTGAATGCCATCGTTAAGAATCCGGAGGCTTATGAGATCGCAGGCGACGTATTCGGACCGGAAGATAACTATGGTATTGGCCTTCCGCTGGATTCCGACGGCGTGGCATTTGTAAATGATTTCCTGACAAAGATCGAGGAAGACGGGACCTGGGCAGAGCTGTGGCAGATCAGCCTCGGAGATCGTACCGGTATCGATACAGCGCCGGAAGCTCCGGCAATTGCAGAATAAATAAGCTGCGCGGCCGGGAATAATAAGAAGTGTATTTGTAAGCTGAATACAGGGAAAAGCGAGGGGGCTTCAGGGGAATTTCTCCTGAAGCCCTTTTTGGAGGATGGTATATGGAAGTTTATGAGCTCCTCTCCCAATATGGAGATAAATATATTCTGGCGCTTTTGACCACATGGAAGCTCACTGTGCTGGCTTTTGCGTCGGCCTTTGTCATAGGAATCGTGATCACGGTCATGCGTGTAAGCCCCATAAAGCCGCTGCGGGCAGCGGGGGATTTTTATGTGCAGATTTTCCGTAATATTCCCGGCGCCTCTCTGTTGATCATACTTGTTTATGCGCTGCCCTATCTGAATGTTCTGCTGTCTTATTTTACCTGTGTTCTGATCGCGACAGCCCTGATACCGGCGGCGTTTTGTTCAGAATACCTGATGTCGGGCATCAATACGATCGATGTGGGACAGATCGAGGCGGCGAGATCTCTGGGGATGACGTTTTTGCAGATTATCAGAAAAGTAGTCATTCCGCAGGCGCTGCGGTCCAGCGTATTGCCCATGACGAATCTTCTGGTTGCGACCATGCTTACTACCTCATTGGCTTCCCAGGTTCCTCTGAAACCAAATGATCTTACAGGTATTGTTTCACATATTAATACCCATGCGGTTGGCGGCGTTACGGCGTTTCTGATCTCGGCGGTCTTATACTGCGTAACCGCCGTGGTGATCGGGCAGGTGGGCAATTGGATTGACAGGAAAGTGAGGATACTGCGATGAGTAATGTACATGTTTCCGTCAAGGATGCCCTTTATGAAGCGCCGGGGCCAAAGGCGCGCAGGCGCATTGCGGCTGCGACGGTTATTTCGCTGGCTGCGCTGGCTGCTCTGATCGTTCTGGTGATCCGTCAGTTTTATCTTACCGGACAGCTAAATGGGAAATACTGGTCATTTTTTACGAAATATACTACCTGGAAGTTCCTTGGACAGGGGCTTGCAGGCACCCTGGAGGCCTCTCTGGCGGCGGGGGTCATTGCGTTTGTCCTGGGCTTCCTCATGATGCTTGGCAGGATCAGCGGCAACAGGGCGGCAAGAGGGCTCAGCATAGCGCTGATCGAGTTTACCAGAGGCGTTCCGACTCTTTTGTTTATTTATTTTTTCTTCCTTGTAGTTCCCCAGTTGGGAATAAAGCTGGCGGCATTCTGGAAGATCACAATACCTGTGGCTCTTTCCGCTGCCGGAGTAGTGGCGGAAACGCTACGCTCGGGAGTGAATGCCGTGCCGAAGGGACAGACGGAGGCGGCTCTTTCTCTTGGAATGAGAAACCGGAGCGTTTTTCTGAAGGTTGTATTTCCTCAGGCGATCCGTTATGTAATTCCGGCGTTGATATCCGAGCTTGTGATCGTGGTAAAGGACACGACCTTTGCTTATGTTGTAAATTTCCCGGATCTTATGCAGAATGCCAAGGTGCTGATATCAAACTATGATGCGCTGCTCTCGGTGTACCTGGTTGTGGCTGTGATTTACATTTTGATAAATTATCTGCTGAACAGGGCTTCTGTATTTGCCTCAAAGCACAGGAACGGATCTGCAGCGTCGGCACAGCAGGAGGAAGCTGCTGTAAAACAGATATAAAGGAGTGGTAAATGATTATGGGTCAGGAAGAAAGCAGATTAAATTCGAAAGAGCAGGCACCTGTAATTGAGCTGAGACATGTGGATAAGCATTTTGGCGATCTTCATGTATTGAAGGATATTAATCTGAGCGTGAAAAAGGGAGAAGTGGTGGTTATCATCGGACCTTCCGGTTCCGGAAAATCCACACTCTGCCGTACGATAAACCGTCTGGAGACTATTGATTCGGGGGAAATCCTGATAGATGGCGTAGCCATCCCGGAGGAAGGAAAGAATCTGGCAAAGCTTCGGGCGCAGATCGGAATGGTTTTTCAGTCCTTCAATCTGTTTGCACATAAGAATATTCTTGACAACGTTACGCTGGGCCCCATGGATGTACTGCACGTACCGAAGAAGGAAGCGAGAGAGGAAGCCATGCGGCTGCTGAAAAGAGTCGGGGTGGATTCCCAGGCTGCGAAGGTGCCGGCACAGCTTTCCGGCGGGCAGCAGCAGAGAGTGGCCATTGCCCGTTCTCTGGCTATGCATCCCAAGGCGATATTGTTTGATGAGCCCACAAGTGCGCTGGATCCGGAGATGATCGGGGAGGTTCTGGATGTTATGACAGGGCTTGCGAAGGAAGGCATGACTATGGTGGTGGTTACCCATGAGATGAATTTTGCCCGTCGTGTGGCTGACAGAGTGATCTTTATGGACGGCGGAAAGATCATAGAGGAAAATTCGCCGGAAGAATTCTTTGCTCATCCGGATACCCAGAGGGCACAGGATTTTCTGAATTCCATCAAGGATCATTAAATTAAAGAATAAGATAGCATCCGGGGGAGCCGCAGGATCATCAAAAACGATGACCCTGCGGCTCCCCCGGATGCTTTTTATATGGGCGGCATTCTAAAGTAAAATGCGATTGACGCATTTTGGGGGAAACCGTATAATACTAGTATTGGAGTAAGAAATTTGATATTTTTGATAAAAATATCCTGAAATCCGGCGGGGAACATCGGGGACGCCGGTATAGAATAAAAACTTGAATATAAGGGCGGGAGTATAGTAATGAGAAGGCTGAGAATTGCAATTCCGGAGATCGATCAGGATGTGAAGAACTATACCAGGGCAGTGGCGGCAGCAGAAATGGAACCAGTGGTGATTTCCGTGCAGTGGGAGCAGGTGCAGCAAAAATTTCAGCAGGAATATCTGGATTATTCGGAATTTCGCGTGGAGGGCTATGACGGCCTTCTTCTTCCCGGAGGCGGGGATGTGAATCCCGCCTGTTACGGACAGGAAAACAGGGGAAGCTTTATGATCATAGACGAGTTGGATAAGCTGCAGTTTGCTATTTTAGATGATTTTGTAAAGAGTGGCAAACCGGTACTGGGGATCTGCCGGGGGCACCAGGCTATTAACGTATATTTCGGAGGGACGCTGATTCAGCATCTTCCCACTTCCTTCCGCCACGCCCGTGAGCTGGATGAGCCGGATAAAGTGCACCGCTGTATTGCAAAGCGCGGGAGCTGGCTGGCAGAGCTTTATGGGACGGAATTTCCCCATAACAGCGCCCATCACCAGGCGGTAGATCGGGTAGGGGAAGGGCTGATAATAGATAGTTACTGTCCGGAGGACGGGACTGCGGAGGCCCTGCATCATGCCGTACTTCCGGTTTACGGTGTACAGTGGCACCCGGAGCGGATGTGCCTGGAGCATGAAAGAGCGGATACAGTGAACGGTCTTGTGGTTCTGAAGTTTTTCCGGAGGGTATGCAGCGAAGCACAGGGAGATGTGGTTTCCTGTGAAAATGGAGAAATCATGAACAATATGATGGGGATTTGACGCCGGGGCGATTCGAGGCAAATATTGCCGCGTCGGTCGGTTAATAATCAGCGGGAAGGAGAGTGCGGATGATAAGATTCGGGACAGGCGGCTGGAGGGCCGTCATTGGCGACGGATTTACCAGGCAGAATATTCAGCTTCTGGCAAAATCCATGTCTGTGAAAATGAAAAGGGAAGGAGTTGCGGATGAAGGGATCGTCATCGGCTATGACAGGCGGTTCCTCTCAAAGGAGGCCGTGAAATGGGCATGTGAGGTATTTGCCGCAGAGGGGATCAGGTGCTTGTTTGTAAACCGCTCGTCACCCACGCCGCTGATCATGTTTTATGTGGAAAAGCATAAGATGCATTATGGATTAATGGTGACGGCAAGCCACAATCTGGCCATATATAACGGGTTTAAGGTATTCACCTGTCAGGGCCGCGACGCCAGTGTGGAGCAGACGAATGAGATCGAGGAGATCGCGGCGGAGGTGGAAAAGAATGGAGAGATTTCCCTCATAGATTATGACAAGGCCAGAGCCCGGGGTCTGGTGGTGGAATTTAATCCTCTGAATGAATATCTGGATAATATTATAGACAGGATCAACATGAAAGCTATCCGGGACAGGGGGCTGCACATTGTACTGGATCCCATGTACGGGGTCAGTCAGACGTCCATGAAGACTATTCTTTCCACTGCGCGGTGTGAGCTTGATATTATTCACGAGACTCATGATACGCTTTTCGGGCGGAGGATGCCGGCGCCCAGCGAGGAATCCCTGACTGAACTCCGTACCTATGTAAAGGAGATGGAATGCGATCTGGGGATCGCTACGGATGGAGACGCGGACAGGCTGGGCGTGATAGACGACCAGGGGAAATATCTCCACGCCAATGACATACTTGTGCTGTTATACTACTATCTGCTGAAATATAAAGGCTGGAGAGGCCCCGCTGTAAGAAATGTAGCCACCACCCACATGCTGGACAGTATTGCGGAGCTGTTTGGAGAAAAATGCTATGAGGTGCCGGTAGGCTTTAAATATATTTCATCCAAAATGATGGAGACGGGCGCCGTTATCGGCGGAGAATCCTCGGGAGGTCTGACGGTCCGGGGACATATCAACGGAAAGGACGGAATCTACGCGGCCTCCCTTCTTGTGGAGATGATAGCGGTAACCGGGAAGAAGCTCTCCGAGCTGGACAGGGAGATCCGTGAAAAATGCGGAAGCCTGTATATGGAGGAATGCTCGGTCCGGTTTGATCCGGACCGGAAGGAGGAACTGATGAAGCTTCTTTTTCAGGACAGGCTTCTTCCCGAATTTGACATTCCCATCCGAAGAATTTCCTATCTGGACGGGTGTAAGATATATTTCCGGAACGGAGGCTGGATCATCGCCAGATTTTCCGGAACGGAGCCTCTGCTTCGCATCTTCTGTGAGATGGAGAATGCCGGGGAGACGGGGAAATATATTCAGATATTCCGGGATTTTCTGAAGCTCTGACGGACGATATAGAGGAAAGCGGATGATCCGGTATATAGCCTTACGAAAAAGGGTATTACGGGGATTGGTCATTTGGCCATATCGGAGGCGAAAAGAGCCGCGCCCAGAGCGCCGCAAAGCTGCGCCTTGTCACTGATAGCAAGCCGTGTTCCAAGTTTTTCCTCCAGGGTCATGACCAGGCCCTGATTTCTTGAGACGCCTCCGGTCATCATATATTTTTCCTCGCCGCCTACTCTTCTGGCCAGGGCTGCCGTCTTTGCGGCCACAGCCTTATTCAGCCCGTGGACGATATCGTCAGGCGCTTTGTTCTGGGCGATCAGAGAGACCACCTCAGATTCTGCAAACACCGTACACATACTGGAAATGGTTATGTCCTCCCTGTAGGAAAGGCCGGTGACGCTCATCTGCTCCAGACTCATTTCCATGGTCCGGGCCATCATTTCCAGAAAACGTCCCGTTCCGGCGGCGCATTTATCATTCATGACGAAATTGACCACTGCGCCGTTCTCGTCCAGCCGGATCACCTTGCTGTCCTGACCGCCGATATCGATCACCGTCCGGACAGAGGAATCAAGATAGTGAGCGCCCCGGGCATGACAGGTGATTTCCGTGATGCTTTTATCACCGGTCTGGATGGCGCTGCGGCCGTAACCGGTGGTGACCAGGGCGTCGATATCCTCTTTCTTTAATCCGGCGCTTTTTAATGCCTGCTCCAGTGCGCGCTCCGCGCCGATAGCCGCTCCTGCGCCCGTAGGCAGGATGATCCCGGTTATAATATTATTTTCTTTGTCCAGAATCACCACGTCCGTACTGGTGGAGCCGCTGTCAATTCCCGCAAAATATCCTTTTCCCATTTTTTTCCTTCTTTCTGTCGCCTGTGACGGGCCGTCGCTGATGCTCTCCGCAAAGGCTTCCAGCCGGGTCCGGAGCTGTCCGCTGCTCTGTACCGTATAATCCGATTCTATTTTTAAAAGAGGGACAGCCGCATGTTCCTTCAGTTCCGAATATTCAAAGCTGTAAAAGTCACAGAATTTTACCGTGTGATAAATGATTCCCTTAAGATAGGGATCGTTATAGAGCTGTTTTCTGCCTGTATGGTCCATCATCCGCATACAGGGCATCTGGCGGAGGAGCTCTCCCGCATACCAGTCCATAAGCCGGTCAAAGACAAGTCCTCGGGGCGGAAGAGCTTCTCCTGCGGAACGGTTGTGAACACAGGAATTATTTTCCACGGGCAGGGGCATGGTATCCTCCACCATGGAAAACAGTTCGGAGCCCATTCGGGCCCCAAGGACGGACAAATAGGGCTCCCGGATGCGCACGGGCGCATGGAAGGCGCGGCAAAATGCGTCTTCATCAAAAGCAGTCCCACGGTGCCGGCCGTAGGCGCGTGCCAGATCCCGAAGCTGTAAGGCCACTCTTTCACGGCTGCAGGCGCTGTCGCAGTGGAGCATATCGATCATATAGAGAAAATCCAGCCGGCCGCTGTCCTCCAGCACGTCATAGACGCTCCGGATGGTATCACAGCAGTTTACCAGCACGAGCTCCCTCACCTGGCCGGACATCACCGCTTCCAGAAGCGCCTTGCCGAAGCCGCACAGATTGGGATGGGCGATCTGATCCGCCAGATCGAAGCCCTCGGGCATCTGATCCAGATTGACACATTCACCGCCAAAAGCCGCTAAAAGCTCGAGGGGTGTATATTTACAAACATAATAGGTCTTATTCATGTGAGGAACCTCCAAGCATTTCAAGAAATGCGCCCAGTCTCGTGGCCGTCTGGCCCTCTCCGCCGTGACTTCTGTCGCAGCCGTCTCCGTCCAGGACCAGAAGGGGAATACCCTGTTCCTCGAAGCGCTTTTTCGCAAGCTGTGCTCCGCCCATGGTATGCTTACAGCCCCAGTGGCAGAACCACACGGCGCCGTCAGCCCCGGCCTCTTTGGCGTGACGGATCCCCGCGTCAATGCGCCGGAATACGCTGCCGTTCAGGGCGTGGTATACCATTCGCTTTGCCATGGCCTCATAGGGCTTTTCCGGGTCAAAGTCCGGCTCATAGGTCTGGGCCAGTTCGCAGCCCACGATCTGCGCCTCCTTAGTAAAACTTAAGGCCTTTTGCACCGCTTCTGACCAGTAGGGAATGGTGTGCATCCAGTAGATCCGCTTTCCCGTGGATTCCGGCGCGGTCTTTACATTTTTCAGAAGCATCTGCGTATAGCGCTCCTCCTCCCTGGTGCCGAGAAGGATGTTTCCGGTCATGCCGCTGTAGAGAGGCGTTACGAGGTCGGAGGGGATGTAGCGGTCCGCCCGCAGCTTTTGAAAGGTGTAATAGTTTTCAAGAGTCGCCCTGCTTCGTCTGAGCCGTTCCCTCAGTCGCTCTTCATCGATGGACTTTCCCGTGTGCTTCTGAAGAAAAAGGGCCAGATCCCGGAGCTGATCCGCCACGTAGGAGACGTTTCCCTCATTTTGTCCGGAGGGCACATCGATGGCAAAGACCGGTACCTGAAAAAAGTCTGCCAGACGGCGGAAGGTCAGTAAATTGGCGTCGCAGGTCAGGTTGGTATAGACGATGCATTTCGGCTTCGGCAGAAGCCCCCGCTCCGCAGCGCCGATAAAGGTTTTATGATAGCTGCACAGAGTTTCTGAAATTCCGCTGTTTTCCGCTTGCTGGAGGCATCCCCGCTCTGCGTGGGAGGCGGCCAGATAGCAGGAAAATCCCTCTACATTGTAGGGATTTAAGCCGGCCTCCTGCATCAGCTCACAGGGGGTGAAGATACTGACGATCACGGAATTTTCCGGACATTTCAGCGGCTTCAGCATGGTGTCCATCATAAGATGCGCCAGATAGCGGTCCGCCGGAAGAAGGTTCCGGTTGGGAACCAGCCGGAACTTAAGGTCCTGCGCTTCCCATCCGGTCTTTAAAAGCCTGCGGGCCCGGAGGGCGTTCCTGTTACCGAGCTGTTCCACATATTTTCCAAAGGTTTTTACTACTTGCATATAGTACTCTCTTTTCTGCTGCAATTATATTTCTGCTCTGTGTCCTGTAGGGACACAGGTACTTTCTGAACCAATTTTGTATTTTAGCATGGATTTCCGGAAGATGCAATTCTCTGCTCTGTTTTTGTTATCGCTTCATTGGTCCTGCATTATCAGAATATTAGCAGAAAATAGGAGAATAAAAGATTCAATATTAAAAATAATTTTAAAAAATCAGAAATAACTATTGACAAATAAAAAAATGTGAAGTATAATAAGCACATAAAAACAAAGAAGAAAAACAAATAAAAAATCTAAAGAAAGAGGTGCAGTCCAATGAAATGAGTAGCCCTGAACCCCAAAGAATCTCTTAAAGAGTTTACATAGATAGAAACTTGAAGGAGATGGTTAAAATGAAAGGGAGAGGCCCATAGCGGACAAAATCCAAACAGGAGGTACGGTCAACAAAAACCTGATTTAACCTCATAATCTAAGAAAGCGGAAGGTGTAGACAATGAAATTACAGGAAATTCACTAAAAGCCCGGTCGAAGGGGAAATAAATCGACCGGGCTGATTTTTTGAGGCGAAAAAACAGGCGCCCCGATTGAGGAGGCGCCTGTTTTGAGTTATATGCGCTCTGCGGGCGTATGTTCTGAGCTTAGAGTATATCGTCGCGGCGGACGTATCCGGGATGCTCCGGTGATCCGATGACTTCTTTTGCATGAATGATCTGGGCCCATTTGTCTACTACCTGGTTTTCTACGTAAACGCCTTCGCCGATCACCGTATTGGCCAGAATCACGCTGTTCTTTACAACCGCGCCCTTTTTGATCTGGCTGCCGCGGCCGATTACGCAGTTTTCAACCGTACCTTCGATCAGGCATCCATTGGAGACAACGGAATTCCGGACAGATGCGGTTTCAAAATACTTGGTCGGACAGGAGTCCGTAGTTCTGGTATAGATCGGCCAGTCATCGTTCAGCAGCTCCGTCGCCTCATTCAGATCGAGGAGGGCCAGGTTGGCGTCATAGTAACTCTTGAAATCGGTGATGGTTGCAAAGTATCCGCGGTGCGCAACGCCCCGGACATCCAGATC
Organism: uncultured Blautia sp.; assembly: GCA_964528895.1. Classification (GTDB taxonomy): domain Bacteria; phylum Bacillota; class Clostridia; order Lachnospirales; family Lachnospiraceae; genus Blautia_A. The sequence continues at coordinate 43,501 of CAZGTY010000004.1, forward strand.
GCTGCACTCGATGTTTACGATCTGCGGAAGAGTGTACATGGAGGAAAGCTTTTTCGCCTTGCGAACCAGCTCCACAAAGAGATCCTTCTTCATAACGTATGTATCCATAAATATGTTTCTGTTCTTTGCGCTTCCGCGGTTCTTTTCGATGGAAAGAACGCCCTTCTGCCTGTTCAGATTCAGAACGTCACAGTTTAAAAAGGCCTCTCGCGCATTGTCTACGGAATGATACAGAAGAGTGATATCCGCGCCGGAATCAATATGCGTCTGGAGAAGTGTGTCAAAGTTCTGTTTGTAGACCATATAGTTTGGTGCGATCACCACATATGGCTGATGCATTCTCTCAATGATCTCGATATTCTCCATGTAACCGGCAATATCTGTGTTATAGATATTATTCTCCTGGTTGTTTTCAGAGAAGAGGATCTGCAGCTTACCGCGTTTGGAGTTGATGTTATAATGACGTCCGGTACCCAGATGCTCTGTCAGGGAACGGGGATTTTTGCGGACATAAACCTGGATACGGTCAATGCCGCTGTTGCTCATATTGGAAATAGGGAAGTCGACCACGCGATATCTTCCAAGGAAGGAAAATGCGCCGATAGGCCGGTAGCTCTGCATTCCCTCCACTTTAATATGGGTTCCGGAAGTACTCACGATACCAAATGCTTTTGCCATATTATTCAACCCCCTTTACACGTTTTGCAACAAGCTCGATATTTTCGCTGTTCGGACTGCCGGCTTTCGCGCCTTTTCCGACCACTACGCCGTCGGCTACCAGAGCGCGCTGCACAACGGCCCCCTCTTCAACAACAGCGCCGGGCATCAGGACACTGTCTATAACCTTTGCGTTTTTGCCGATCCTGGAACCGGTGAAAAGTACGGAATTCTTTGCTTCACCTTCTATTACGCAGCCCTGTGTGATGAATGCGCGGGAGATCTTTGCATCAGGTCCGATGTACTGAGGTAGATCAGCCGCATCCTCGGTATAAATCTTCCAGGTGGGATCGTTCAGATCCAGCTCGCTGTTGTCCAGAAGATCCATGTTTGCTTCCCAAAGGGAATCGATGGTTCCTACATCCTTCCAATATCCCTTGAACTGGAATGCGGCAAGAGTTTTGCCGTCGTTCAGGAGCGCCGGAATAATATCCTTACCGAAGTCGTGGCTGGAATCGGGATTCTTCATATCCGCCAGGAGCATTTTGCGAAGAAGCTTCCAGTTAAAGATATAAATACCCATGGAAGCCAGATTGCTCTTGGGATGCGCAGGTTTTTCCTCAAATTCCACAATAAGACCGTTTTCGTCCGTATTCATGATACCGAAACGGCTGGCTTCCTTCATGGGAACGCCGATAACCGCGATAGTGGCGTCCGCTTTTTTCTCTTTGTGATGTGCCAGCATTTTTGCATAGTTCATCTTGTAGATGTGGTCACCGGAAAGGATCAGAAGATATTCCGGATCATAGCTGTCGATAAAATCGATGTTCTGGGAGATCGCATCGGCAGTTCCTCTGTAAACATCCAGATTTGCATCCGCCTTTTCGCGGGGAGGAAGTACATAAACGCCGCTCTCCTTAGCATCCAGACCCCAGCGGCGTCCGGCAGCTACATAGCTGTTAAGTAAAACGGATTCATATTGTGTCAGAACACCGACTACATCGATGCCGCTGTTGGCACAGTTGCTTAAAGGAAAGTCAATGATACGGTATTTTCCGCCGTATGAAACTGCAGGCTTCGCCACTTTATTTGTGAGCTCATGCAGACGACTTCCCCGGCCACCGGCCAAAATCATTGCCAACATATTGTTTTGTTTCATTGTGAACCCTCACTTTCCTATTATTGAAATTATTATACAAAATAATTTTGATATTTTCCACATTTTTGTGCAAAAAAATGGTTAAGAATTGGAAAAAATTTTTATGGCTTGTGTAATACTCTGGCGCTGTAGTATAATAAATGAATAATTTAATGAGGAAAGGGCGGAAATTCCGGAGAATTTAAGTTTTAAATGAGTAAAAATGTGAAAGAAAGTAAAAGAAACGGAAAAATTGAATGGATGCGTTTTGTGTTCTGTATTGTGATCATACTGTTCCATTGTTATGACAGATTTGAGCTGAAAGGGCTTACGTACGGCAAATATCCTGTGAGTTGTTTTGCGAGAGGGACTATCGGCGTGGAATTTTTCTTTTTAGTATCCGGATATTTGATGGCGAAAACGATTTATAATAAAAATCAGCAGGCGGTATATGCCGGTACGGAACAGGATCTTGGCCTGGAGACGGCTCAATATGTCTGGAAGAGGTTTCGGGGGATTTTCCCGTGGCATGCGGTAATATATATTCTTCTTTTTATTGAGTGCGCTATCAGAAAAAGAGCCACAGGGATGAGCCTTCTGAAGCTTTTTCTGGACGCCTTGCCTGGCTTTTTCTTTATTCATAAGCTGGGATTTAATTATAATACGGTCAACGGTGTGGTATGGTATATTTCCGCCATGTTGATCGCTATGATGATTCTTTATCCGATCTGCCGAAAGTACTATTCCATGTTTGTTCATGTTATTGCACCTCTTGGATCGCTATATATCTGCGGGACTCTGATCCAGAATTATGGAACGCTCACCGGAGCCAGCAGATGGCTGGGCTTTGGCTTTGCATGCGTATTCCGCGGAATTGCTGAGATCGCATTGGGGACTGTGGTGTTTGAGGTGGCGCGGGTTCTGTCTCAAAAGGATCTTACCAGGGGGATGCGCGTTTTTATGACTGTAGTGGAGGCGGGGGGATATCTGTCCGTTTTGATCTATGCCGCGAGTTTTTTGGACTGCAAGTACGAAATAATCGCTTTGCTGGCGCTGGCGGTCAGTGTAACATTTTCCTTCAGCGGTCAGACGTTTGGGAATAACCTGTTTGATAAAAAATGGGCATACTGGCTTGGGAGAATCAGCGTCCCTCTGTATTTGAGCCAATTCCTGGGTATTTATATAGTACAGTATCATTGCCCGGAAATGCGCATAAGGTATAAGCTGCTTCTTTCGTTTGCGTTCATTTTCGCGGCGACGGCGGTGTGCAAGGTGGCGGGAGATATGCTTGATAGAAAATGGAAAAAACTGTGTGCCAGATAAATTGCGGCAATCCCCGGAGGGATTGCCGTCTTTGGCTTCAGACGTGATCTTCGGACATGCTCTGGATAAGGCGTTCATACATTTCACGAAGACCTACGGTGGGCTGCCAGCCAAGCTTCATAAGCTTGCGGCTGTCCAGACGGATAACCATTTCCGGATTATAACCAAAGGCTTCAATGTTTTCCGGTATATCCAGCTCTACGGCAGTGGATGAATCCGGAGACAGAGTACTTACCAGGCCGGCCATTTCCCGGATAGAAACAGCGGTATCCATGTTTGTTACATTGTAGGCTTCTCCCGGTTCGCCCCGAAGAAGCAGGCAGAGAATCGCATTGACCGCATCTTTTGTATAACAATAGCTTCTGACTGTGCGGCCGGCCGTATGAAGCATGATGTTTTTCTTTTCGATTACGCATCTTGCAAATTCAGCAAATACTCTGCCGTCATCATAGGCAACGCCTGCGCCGAAGGTCTGGGAAAGACGTGCTATGGTTACAGGAACCTGATATTCAGATGCATAAGAAACACACATGCATTCTGCCATACGTTTTCCTTCGGAATAACTGCTTCGTACCTGTATGGGGTCAATATAGCCATAATCTGTTTCGGATACGTAATGCTTTGCGGGATCCGGGGTTCCGTATACTTCCAGAGAAGAGAGGTATACGGCTTTTTTAACATTTTTTGTTCTGGCAAATTCGAGAATATTTTTTGTTCCTGCGAGAGCAGTGCGGATAGTTTCCACCGGCTTTTCCACAAAGTATCTGGAACTGGTAGCGCTGGCACAATGGACAACGTAATCGACAGGCTCTTCTATGGAAATATTTTGAGTGATGTCGCGGAGATAGATCTGTATTTCACTATTGTCTATCAGACTGCCAAATACTTTATGCGCTTTTTCCATATTTCTGAGCAGCGCTATGAGCTTTATGTTTTTTTCCTTTATACGGTTGTGTAAGGCCAGAGCCTTCACAATCTGGGAACCAATAAGCCCGGAAGCTCCCGTGATGAGAATCGTGCTGTTGTCCGGAAAATCCATAAGCATAGGATTTTCTGCAATTTCATGTAAATCCTTGTCCAAAACAGTCATTTCATTGTTAGCAGAATTAATCATCGTCATCGTCTCCTTCATTGCTGCTGTTGATAGAACGGTTCATGCGGGCGTCAATATAATCGGTCAGCCCCAGACCAAATGCCTGTTCGTTTTCTTTGTACTGAAGCAATGCGCGGAAGGTATATACATCTTCCGGGGTAGTTACCTTAATATTGCCGCGGTTACCCGGAACCATGTGCGCTTCCATTCCCAGAGTGGTGATGATTGTGCAGGCATCCACCATATTGGCGTAGCCGTTTTCAGAATTTCGGATCTGGTCATGGGCGGCGATGATATCTTTCAGATAAAAGCTCTGGGGAGCCTGTGCGGCAAAGGTTTCGTTGCGGTACGGAACCCTCGTCACCTCTGTTCCGTCCCTGCTTATGAGAATTGTTTCATAGCAGGGAGTACAGGTAATTGCATTCCCGTGTTGTTTTACGCCTCTTATATTTCGGGAGATCACATCATATGAGACGAAAGGACGTACTCCGTCATGGAGCAGTACGATGGAGTCCGCAGGATTTTCTTTTTCAGCCCGTTTCAGTGCGATATAAATGGACTCCTGTGCAGAATCGCCTCCTGCCATAACGGCGGCTACTTTATTTAAATGATAATCCTGAACAAGTCCCATCGTATAAGGGATATAATCTTTAAGTACGGAAATGTAAATCTTGTCAATTTTTTTGTGAAACTGGAAAAGCTGTAATGTATGAATGATGATTGGCTTTCCGTTTACCTCAAGAAATTGTTTTGGAATACCGGCGCCCATGCGGACACCGCTTCCGCCGGCAAAAATTATGGCGATATTCATAACTGTACCTCACATTCTGTAAAATATAGGTTTGGTTTTTATAAGGTTTTTTCCTCAAAAGGAGGCGTGAAGTCGAGAGAGTGCATCCGTTCCATCTCAGAGCGAACCAGGTCAATCTCTTTCCTGAGATTTTCCGGGAGCTGTTTTTTTACGATCCAGTCGATCACTCTGTCTGAAGAATGGCTGTCGATGAAATCGAAATGGTGTTTTACATATTTTGCGACTTTCTCATACTCAAAATCCCTGTTTTCAAAAGCATCCATCAGCTCGGAAAAGGTATAGCAGACTTTGCCGGGCGCCGATTCTTCGTATGGTCTGTGAAATCCTCTGGAAAAGGAATACTGAAGCTTATCATAGGCAAAAAACATCATTGGTTTATTCATCAGCGAATATTCAAAAATGCTGGAAGAATAGTCCGTGATCAAAAGATCCGTAATATAAAACAGGTCGTTAATATTGGGGTAGTTGTTAACATCTATGAATAGATCCCTGTAATTTTCAGGAACAGGAACAGAGGCGCTTACCCACGGATGCATTTTAAATAAGACCACATATTCATCTCCGCAAAGCTTGTAAAATCTGTCAAAATCAATAAGATGGTAAGGATAAAAGGCTGTTTTTTTATTTTTTCCACGATAAGTAGGAGCGAAAAGGACCACCTTTTTCCCTTTACAGACCGGGAATTCCTGATACAGCTTCTCAATGGTTTTGGCACGATAATCCTCATTCAGAAATTCGTCCATGCGGGGCATACCCGTGGGTAGGACCAGTTCGTTATTGATTCCCCATACCTCTGAAAAAAACGGAGCTATATTCCTGGAACCGGCGATTCCGTAGCTATACTGTCTGTGGCAGGACTGAGGACTGGGACAGCCCTGATGCCCCCAACGGCTGTAGCCGGAGGACTTAAAACCTGCGCCCGCATGCCATAGCTGAACGACCTCGGTATCATCTGAAAGCTTCAGCCAGTCCAGCATAGGCGCATGATCATCCAGAAAGACAAGGCTGCTTTGTGCAAGCTTTTTGATCAGAGAAAACCAGCTCATAAAAGACTGCTCACTGGATGAAGTAGAGCGGGCGGAGGTGAGAATTTTGTATTCCCTGTCCATGCCGCGTTCCAGCATACGGTCATGTACTGCCTTTAAATTGGATTTTAATTCGGATCCCTGTTCTGTCATGAACAGAATAGTGTTTTGGGAGCGTTTTCCGTAAATGCTGCGGAGAAGAGAGTAGCAGTTTCGGATTAAAACCCTCTTATTTTTCAAATATCGGAAAAAATTGGGTGAAAAAATATTTGCGGAGGGGTTTTCAGGAAATTTATTGTTTACTCTCCTGGCGATCAGTGTACGGATACGGAAGGGAAGATTGTCTGCGTCCTCCTCAATATAGAAGTCTGTGGCATAAACTCCTTTACCGTTGGCATACATGAAATTTTTTCCTTTTTCTTCCAGGGATACCGGACAGGAATAGTCACATTCGCATTCTGCCAGTATATCTTCCCCATGGCAGATCAGAATGCGGTATATACCGGTGGGGAAACATTGATTCTCTCCGCTGTTTGAGACATTTAGTTCGAGACGGAACAGGTTTTTTTCAATCTCGGAAGACCTGAATTTTGCCATAGCCCGGTGCTCTGTATTCACTGCAAAAAAATCGAGAGGTTCGGTGGCGGTAAATGTGTCCGAAAACTCCAGTTTTAAGTCAAGCCGGACAAAAATCCGCTCCCACCGGATGTCAGTGAGTATTGCTCTTGCCAGTTTTTCATCAATTCTGTAATTCATGGTCACTTTCCTTTGCGTTTATTATTGTATGAATGAATCGATCAATGCTTTTACCTGCAGGGATGCGGTACCGTTTTCTGCGGAGCCCTTTTGTTTAAGAAAATTCTGTACTGCCAGTTTATAAGATTCCTCATGAAAGGACAAAATACATGATTGCAGCTCTTTGTTGTTATCGGCCACCGGAAACGGGGTATCTGTCAGGGGATAATAAAACCCCCGCATTTCATTGTATTTATTGTGATCCGGAGCATAAAGAAATCCGGGCTTTTGTGATAACAGGAAGTCAAAAATACAGCTGGAATAGTCGGTGATTACCACATCCGCCGCGGCAAGAAGCTCCTGAATATCGGGATATTCCGTCACATCTGTAACAGTGGAAATATCCAGAGTTATGTCGGACGCAGACATTCGGGGATGTAATCTGATCAGAAAAGACCAGGTTCCTCCAAATCTTGTCCGGAGGCTTTTCATTAAAGCGGGACAATCCAGCCCTTCAGAAGGATAGCCGCCCAGGTCGCGGAAGGTAGGTACATATAAAACAATTTTATTATCGAAAGGTATTCCCAGCTGCTCTTTTATACGCCTGGCAATGGAGGCCGTTTCTCTGAAAAAAATATCGTTTCTGGGATGTCCGTACTCCAGAACCGTGGATATGTTCCAGAATGCGCGGCGGTATACATCCGTTTCGAAGCTGCTGTTGGACACCCAGTAATCTGTCAGAGAAGAATTTTTTTTTGCCAGATAAGTCCAGATAGAATCGCTGGTCAGTACATTAAAATTGTTTTCTATTTTTTTTATTCCGAAGGATCCGTGCCAGGTCTGGATATATATCTGTTCTTTTTTCTTCTGTAATCCTTTGTTAAAGTAAGCGATCAGATGATAATTGCATACCCATACTTTTGCGGAGGCATATGCCCGAAAAGCTTCCGGTGAAAGATATTCCACCAGCTCCACTTCCCTGGGGAAATATTTTCTGTTTTTCTCCACATCCCTGACGCACCATACAATATGGTAATTTTCAGGAGTTTTCAGAAGCTGTTCCGTAATATATTTCCCATTACAGCCGTAGCCTCTGCCCATATAATTATCAAATATGATCTTATTTTTTTCTACGGGGATAAGCGCCCACTCTTTGTCAAACTGCCTGCACAGGGGATACCGGAATTGGATGTGAGTGCCTTTTATGCGGTATACTTTAAAGTCATCTTCGAGAGAATAGGTAATAAAATATTTTATAAACTTTTTTATTTTTTTGAAGAAACTTTCCTGCCCCATGTTAATATTTCTCCGTGAAAAAGATGATATTTCGTAATATGTTTGTAATAACTATATCAGTATATCATCTTTTAGAAATGACTACAAGGCAAAATGAACGGAAAACTCAATTAAAAAATAATTGGTAAATTTAATGTCAAATTTAATGAATGTATGGACGAAATGAATCGTCTAAGTTATAATATACAGGTTAAATGAAAAAATATAGTTGTACATCTTTTGTGATAAAGGATAAGAAGAGATTACATGAGTAGAAGAGAAGATTACAAAAGATTTATTGTTTTTATTCTGGGAAGTCTTGTAATCCTGGCGCAGGCAGCGATTTTTACGTATGTGTGGTATCATTCCTACCGGATTCTGATCTCCAGGCCGTTTTGGCGGAGAGGCAACTGGATCCTGATCGCTATTTATGCGCTGATTAATACGCTTTTTTCCCTGTTGTACGGCGGACTTCGGGTGGGTTATCTGAAGCGGATCGACATATTTTATTCGCTGACCCTGGCGACCATCTGTACAAATGCAGTGACCTATTTCCAGATCGGCCTGTTGGACCGGAAGCTTTTGCCTGCGGTTCCCATGCTGGAGATGACAGGCGTTCAGATGGTGGTGATCGTCATCTGGATCCTGGGGTCCCAGTATGTCTATTCCAAACTGTATAAAGCGCGCAGGCTTCTTGTGATCTATGGGGACAGGAGCCCGGGAGATCTGATCCATAAGATGAATTCCCGCAAGGATAAATATAATGTCAGCGGCAAGGTTCATGTAAACCGCGGGGAGGAAGTTATCCACAAAATGATGCGGGAATACGACGGCGTGATCATCTGGGATCTGCCTTCCGCCGTGCGGAACCAGTATCTGAAGTATTGCTTTGAGCATTCCATCCGCTGCTACTTAAGCCCGAAGATCTCAGATGTGATTCTCATGGGAAGCGACCGGATTCATCTTTTTGACACGCCGCTCCTTATGAACAGGAATATGGGACTTTCCGTGGAGCAGCGGGCTGTCAAGCGTGTGATGGATATCATTATATCGGGAATCGGTATCCTGGTCACCTCTCCGCTGATGCTTCTGATCGCCGTTTTGGTGAAGGTTTATGACGGCGGCCCCGTCTTTTACCTGCAGGACAGGCTCACCTGCCGGGAACGGACCTTCCGGATCATTAAGTTCCGCAGTATGCGCGTGGATTCGGAAAAATTCGGAGCACAGCTGGCCGCAAAGCATGACGATCGCATTACGCCGGTGGGGAGGATACTTCGGAATCTGCATCTGGACGAGCTTCCGCAGTTGTTTAATGTATTTATCGGGGATATGTCACTGGTGGGGCCGAGACCCGAGCGTGAATGTATTATGAGAGAGTATTGTAAGAAACTGCCGGAGTTTTCGTACCGGCTGAAGGTAAAGGCCGGGCTGACAGGATATGCGCAGGTTTATGGAAAATATAACACGACGCCCTATGATAAGCTGAAGCTGGATCTGTTCTATATTGAGAATTTTTCCCTGCTTCTGGACATTAAGCTGATGTTTATGACTGTAAAGATTTTTTTCCAGAAGGAGGTTTCGGAGGGCGTGGAGGATACCCAGAAGAATGCCCTGAAGGATTCTGTCAGGGAGACGAATGAAAACGGGCATGTGGAGGCAAAATGAAAAAAGTGGCAGAAAGGGAAGGGAAATATTCCGTATTGATGTCCGTATATTATAAGGAAACTCCCGCGTATCTCAGACAGAGCATACAGAGCATGCTGGATCAGACGCTGCCTTTTTCTGACTTTGTTCTGGTGTGCGACGGCCCGCTGACTTCGGAGCTGGACGAGGTGGTCAAATGGGCCTTTAAAATGATGGGAAATAAACTGCAGTGCGTCCGCCTGGAAAAGAATCAGGGTCTTGGGAAGGCCCTGCGGACGGGAACGCTCTACTGCAAATGTCCCGTTATTGCCCGGATGGACAGCGATGATGTAAGCCGCCCTTATCGGTGCGAGCTTCAGATGAAAAAGCTTGAAAGCGGGGATTATGCCATTGTTGGGGGAACCCTGCAGGAATTCCGGGAATGGCCCGGAGATACGGGCCGGTACCGCAGGACGCCGGAAACACCCGGGGAGATACGAAAATTTATAAAGAGGCGCACGCCCTTTAATCATGCGGCGGTTATGTACAGAAAGGCCGCGGTTGTCAGAGCCGGCAATTACCTGGCTTTTCAGGGCTTTGAGGATTACTGCCTCTGGGTAAGGATGCTGAAGCTGGGGTATGAGGGATATAACCTTCCGGAAACGGTGCTGGACGTCCGTATCGGAAATGGAATGACATCCAGAAGGGGCGGAATTGCTTATCTGCGGTCGATCATAGATTTCCAGAAATTTTTAAAGGATGAGGGCGTGATTGGTACAGGCGTCTTTATTCAGAATTGTCTGCTGCGATGCGGGGTGGGCCTGATGCCGGGAACATTGCGGGAGAAGTTTTACCGTATTTTTCTGAGAAAAGAAAAGACGTGAATTTATATAAGCCGGAGCAAAAGCTCCGGCTGTTTTACCTTAGAATTGCGTGATCCCGCTTATTTTTTCTCCATGAAATCCACATACTCGTCAAGGATCTCTCTGGGGTTTCCGATCCGTCTGATCTCGCCGTCATGCATCCACATGACCGTGTCGCAGAGCTCCTCGAGGGTGCCGATATTATGGGAGACGATAACCACAGTGCGTTCTTTATTGGAGATCAGGCTTTTCATCTTATTATAGCTTTTCTTTTTAAATTTCTGATCGCCCACACTCAGGACCTCATCGATAAGCATGATGTCCGTTTCCAGGATTGCCGTGATGGAAAAGGCCAGCTTCGAATGCATACCGCTTGAGTAGGTGCGTACGGGCATGTCGATAAATTCGCCGAGGGCGGCAAAGTCGATGATCTCCTGCTCCTTCGCAAGGATCTCTTCCTCGGAAAAGCCCAGGAGCATACCTGAGAGCATAATATTTTCTCTTCCCGTCATTTCCTTCTGGAACCCCACGCCGATGGACAGGAGGGAAATGCTGTGGTTCTTCAGGTCAATGCTGCCCTCGTCCGGGGAAAAAATACCGGCCAGGGCATTGAGGGTGGTGGACTTTCCGCTGCCGTTCTTGCCGATGATGCCGAGAATTTCTCCCTGGCGTACCCGAAAGGAGATTCCCTTTACGGCCACGAAATCATCGGTCCTTTTGCGCCTGAAGTTTAAAAGATTCTGTTTGATGGAGGTTTTTTTCAGATTCCGGTACTTAATGACCAGATCCTTCACCTCGATAGCATAATTTTCTTCCATATGATCAGATCACCTTTACATAGCTGTTCTCATTTTTGTAGATGGTGCGGACGCCCAGCACGCAGATGACCAGGCTGATTACAAACCAGATAAACAGAAGAAGCAGATTCGGCCTTTTTCCGTATAACAGGCTCTTTCGCATGGCGGTCAGAAGGAATGCCAGCGGATTGCAGCGGCCAAGATAATAGTTATAGGGAGCCGGAAGCCGGGAGTCGATGTTCCAGAAAATACCGGTTACATATAAAAGAAGCCGCAGAGCGATATTTACAACATTGGACAGGTCCTCTACAAACACGCCGAAATGCAGCAGAAAGCATCCCAGGCCGAACACGAGAAGAATCAGCACGATTAAAACAGGTATGGAGTAGATGATGTTTATGGTGGGAGGAACTCTCCAGATGATCATCATTCCCGCTACGATTATGAGAGAAATAAACATTTTAAAGCCATTTACCCCCATCCGCGTGAGAAGAAGGATATATTTTGGCAGATAAACCTTGGAAACAATGGGTTTATTTACCTTCACCAGGCGGACGGACTGCGTCATGGTCTTATTGAAAAAGTCCCACATGGTAATGCCGATAAAAACAAAAACCGGAAAATATTCTTCCTTGGATTTAAAAACATAACCGAATATAAACACATAAATTCCCATAAAGCAAAGGGGATCCAGTATCCACCAGAGCCAGTTCAGGTAGGAATTGGCCACTTCTGATTTCAGCATGGCCTTTGATGAATATATGGCGTATTTCCAGTATTTTTTCATATCTGTAAAAAAACGTTTAAACATGGAATAAACTCCTGTCCGATGATCATACATTATTCCGCGGCGAATCCTGCCCAAAAGAGCGCGGACGGCCGTGTGCGGTAAATCGTTATTATAATACACTAAGGCATGGAGATTTACAAGGGAAAACTCTCTTATTAAATGCGATTAAACAATTCTGAGATAAAATTATAAAAAAAATTAATAATAAAAAAATTAATGCCAATATCATAAAAAATTTAATGTTCTGCTTGATTAACATGGCAAAGCATGATATAATTTGTGACATGTTTGAGAGACAAAAACAAATGTCTTTATGTAGAAAACAAGAGGAGGGAAAAATTTATGAAGAAAAAAGTTTTATCAGTTTTAATGGCTGTTGCTATGACGGCAGTGACAGCGGTTCCGACGTTTGCGGCTGATACAGTAAAAATCGGCGTTTATGAGCCGGCATCCGGCGATAATGGCGCCGGCGGCAAGCAGGAGACGCTGGGTATTCAGTATGCGAACAGCGTAGCGCCGACCGTTGAGATCGACGGCGTGGAATATAATGTGGAGCTGGATATTGTGGATAATGAGTCCTCCACAGATAAGGGCCCGTCTGCGGCGGCGCAGCTGGTAAGCGACGGCGTATCGATCGCCCTCGGTTCCTATGGCTCCAGCGTTGCAATCGCGGCGTCCGATATCTTTAAGGACGCTGGAATACCCGCACTTGGCGTTACGTGTACAAATCCCCAGGTTACACAGGGAAATACGCATTATTTCCGTATCTGCTTCCTGGATCCCTTCCAGGGAACGATCCTTGCGAACTATGCAAATGATTCCTTCCAGTCCAAGAAGGCTTATATCCTTACAAAGCTGGGCGACGACTATTCCTCCGGCCTTGGTTATTATTTTAAGAGCGCCTTTACCGAGCTTGGCGGCGAGGTTGTAGAGGGGAATTTCCCGGAAGGAAACAGTGACTTTACTTCCTATATCGCAAATGCGAAGGAAGAGGGCTGCGACGTATTCTTCGCACCGGTATCTACGGAGGCCGCTGCTCTGATCATCGAGCAGGCTGCTACACAGGGGCTGGGAATGCCGCTCATGGCCGGCGATACATGGGATTCCAACGTTATCCTGAACGCGGCAGAGGGCAAGGATGTTGAGATATACGTAACGACCTTCTATCAGGAGGGCGGTAATACGGAGTTTGACGAGGGAATGAAGGAGTTTATCAATTCTGATTCCACAAACCTGGCAAACAACGGCGGTGATGATACGGTTGCGGCAGTATCCGCAATGGGCTATGATGCATACTTTACGGCGCTTGAGGCTCTGAAAGCTGCAGGCTCCACAGATCCGGCGGCTGTGAATGAGGCTCTCTGGACCACACAGTATGACGGAGTTTGCGGTCATATTGAGTTTGATTCCGAGAACGGCGATGCAGTGAGAGACACAGCTTATGTGAAAATTGCAAATACCGAGACCGGCGCATGGGATCTGGCGGGTGAGGCAAAAATCGCCGAATAATTTTCAGGCAGGATTTTCGGTTGATGAAAAAATGAATTACTGGGGCGGGCCGACGATTGTCCCGCCCCTTATATTTTGAAGGAGGATTCCCATGGAATGGTTCAACAGGAACCTGCCGTATTTACTGGCAGGAATTTCCGTCGGCGGTCAGTATGCGCTTATCGCCATAGGATATACCATGGTGTATGGTATTTTACGTTTGATCAACTTTGCCCACGGCGATATATTTATGGTGGCGGGTCTGATCATGGTTTATGCATCGGCTTCCATGCCCATGTATCTGTCCATACCCCTTGTTATTATAGCTACAGTTATTATCGGCTTTCTTGTGGAGCGCGTGGCCTATAAGCCCCTCCGTTCCGCTCCCCGTATGTCAGTGATGATCTCTGCGATCGGCGTTTCCTATCTGCTGCAGAATCTTGCCCTTTATATTACGGGCGGACTGGCGCAGCAGTATCCTTCGATTCCCTGGATCAGCGACAGTATCACCGTATTTGGCGCGACTACGAAGCGCGTGACCGTGATCACTCCCTTTTTGACGGTGGCTCTTGTGATCATACTTGTTGCGCTTATTAAGTATACGAAGATCGGTATGGCTATGCGTGCCGCCTCCAAGGATTTTGAGACCTCTCAGCTTATGGGAATTAAGATCAATTCCGTCATCAGTACCACCTTTATCATCGGTTCTTTTCTGGCGGCGGTAGGAAGTCTTCTGTTCTTCTCCAACTACACGGGCGTTACCCCGACAGTGGGCTCCATGCCGGGCCTGAAGGCCTTTGTCGCGGCTGTATTCGGCGGGATTGGCTCGATTCCCGGCGCGGTGATCGGAGCGTTTATTATCGGTATCTGCGAAAATATTATCAAGGGTATGGGCTGGACGACCTTTTCGGACGCTTTCACCTTTGCCCTGCTGATCGTTGTGCTGATCTTCAAGCCTACGGGTCTGTTCGGAGAAAAGTCAACGGACAAAGTATAATAAGGAGGCGTAGCTATGACAAAGAAAAAAGAAACAATCATAAACGTTTCCTTGATTGCGGCGTTGTTGGTTGTATTATATGCCATGGAGCATATCATGCCCTCCACGGCAATGGTGTTTACAGTGCTGAAAAAGGGGGCCATCTATGCGCTGGTGGCAGTTTCCATGAACCTTCTGAACGGCTTTACGGGACTGTTCTCTCTGGGGCAGGCGGGCTTCATGCTGGTGGGAGCTTATACTTACGGCGTGCTTACGATCCCCGTAGAGCAGCGCCCGAATGTTTATATGTACTTTGACGGCGGTATTATCCAGTTTACGGTGCCCGTAGCGGTGGCTCTGATCGCAGCGGGCGTTATGGCTGCGATTTTCGCATATTTGATCGGTCTTCCCGTTCTGCGTTTAAAGAGCGATTATCTGGCCATTGCGACGCTGGGCTTTGCGGAGATCATCCGTGCGCTGTTCCAGTGGGACAAATTGGGACCGATCACCAACGGCTCCAACCTTCTTAGAAGCTATCCGACCTTTAAGAGCGTGCTTTTCCCCTTTATTGTTTCCGGAATCTGCATCGCGATTATTGTAATGCTGATCAATTCCACATATGGCAGAGCCTTTAAAGCGATCCGCGACGATGAGATCGCGGCGGAGGCAATGGGGATCAATCTGGCCCATCATAAGAGGATCGCCTTTGTGGTAAGCTCCTTTTTCGCAGGGATCTCGGGCGCGCTTCTTGCCATGTACCAGACGACCATTCAGGCGTCCATGTTCAAGTCGGCCATGACCTATGAAATTCTTCTGATCGTAGTGATCGGCGGTATTGGCTCTGTGACCGGAAGCTGCATCAGCTCCTTTGCGTTTATTATTTTGTCCGAATGGATCCTGCGTTTCCTGGACAACGACACCTATATCGGAAACTTTCATGTACCGCTGCTTCGTTCCGGTTTCCGAAAGGTCGTGTTTTCCGTTATCATCATGATCATTGTGCTGTTTTTCCGCAAGGGTATCATGGGTACGAATGAATTTTCCGTAAGGGGTATTTATAATTTCTTTGCGGGAAAGAGGAAGAAAGCTGCGAAGGGAGGCGCCACCAATGAGTAATGTGCTGAAGATAGAAAATGTCACCATGCAGTTTGGCGGCGTCGTTGCTGTAGATAACCTGAATCTGGAAGTAAATAAGGGGGAGATCGTTTCCCTGATCGGTCCCAACGGAGCGGGAAAAACCACCGCCTTTAACGTTGTTACCGGCGTGTATCCCCCTACCAATGGCGCGGTATATTTCAACGATAAAAAGATCATAGAAAATCATCCACAGGGCAAAATGAAAAAGCTGTATAAGGGTGAAAATGACGGTATGTACGCAGGTGCAACGGCTCCCACTCCGGATAAGATTACAAAGCTGGGGATCGCGCGAACCTTCCAGAACATCCGGCTGTTTAAAAGTCAGTCCGTATTTGATAATATTCTGATCGCAAAGCATCTGCGCCGCACCAGTAATCTGTTTACGGCCACCTTCCATCTTAATGGAAAGGAGGAAGCAAAGATGCGCCGGGAGACCGCGGAGCTTCTGCAGATTCTTGGTCTTGAGGACGTGCAGAATGAGCTTGCGACTTCCCTGCCTTACGGCAAGCAGCGACGACTGGAAATTGCCAGGGCCATGGCTACGGAGCCAAGCCTCCTTCTTCTGGATGAGCCTGCGGCAGGTATGAATCCTCAGGAAACGGATGAGCTGACAGCCTTTATCGGAAGGATCCGCGATGAGTTTGGGCTGACCATTTTTATGATCGAGCACCATATGGATCTGGTCATGGAGATTTCGGACAGAATATACGTACTGGACTTCGGTAAGCTGATCGCATCCGGTATTCCGGAAGAGGTCCAGAATAATCAGAGGGTTATTGAAGCGTATCTGGGAGGTGCCGTTGATGAGTAATATTTTGGAAGTGAAAAACTTAAGCGTATCTTACGGCGGTATCAATGCGGTAAAGAGTATCAGCTTCAACGTGCCGAAGGGGGAAGTGGTTACTCTGATCGGCGCCAATGGGGCGGGAAAAAGCTCCACCCTCCGTTCTATCGTCGGTTTGGTAAAGCCTGCCTCCGGAAGTATCCTTCTGGATGGCAAAGAGATCGCAGGGAAAACGACGGAGCAGATCGTGGCGCAGGGTATCACGCTGGTGCCGGAGGGCCGCCGTGTGTTCTCGGATCTGACCGTACTGGAGAATCTGCGGATCGGGGCGTACCTTCGGAAGGATAATCTGGATGATGATCTGAACTGGGTGTATGATCTGTTTCCGCGTTTAAAAGAGCGCTACTGGCAGCTCGCGGGAACTCTCTCCGGCGGTGAGCAGCAGATGCTGGCTATTGCCCGGGCGCTTATGAGCCGTCCTGAGATCATCATGATGGATGAGCCGTCCCTGGGTCTTGCGCCTATTATCGTGCAGAGCGTGTTTGATATTATCCGTGAGATCAATAAACAGGGAAAGACCATCCTCCTGGTGGAGCAGAATGCGAATATGGCCCTTCATGCGGCGCATCACGGCTATGTAATGGAGACCGGTACGATTACGTTATCGGGAACCGGAGCGGAGCTTGCGGAGAATGAAGCGGTCAGGGCGGCTTATCTGGGGAAGGCGAAGAACAAAAAATAGCGGCGTGCGGGAAAGAGGGGATGATTCGCGGCTTTTTCTTTGAAAATAAGGGGTATTTTGCTGAAAAGGCTTGACTTCCGGACATGTTATGTGCTACACTTGACAGGCGACATGGAAGTCAGGTCTTTTTTTTATGCTCAAAAATGTTTACGGATGCATTTGGGGAGAGTAAAAAAGATCGTGTAAATGAAAACACTGGAGGTGGAAGTTGTGCGCGTAAAGATTACATTGGCATGTACCGAGTGCAAGCAGCGTAACTACAATATGACTAAAGAGAAGAAGAACCATCCGGAGAGACTGGAGACGAAAAAATATTGTAAGTTCTGCCATAAACACACGATGCATAAAGAAACAAAGTAATCACGGGAATTGCGAGGTAAGCTATGCAGGAAAAGACAAAGACTGCTGGCAACAGCCAGAAAAAAAGTTGGTTTCGGGGACTTCAATCAGAATTCAGGAAGATTATCTGGACAGACCGCAGCACTCTGGGGAAACAGACGGTTGCAGTTGTGGTAATTACCGTTATCCTTTCTGTTATCATCAGTATCATGGATGCTGGTATACTGGAAGCCATTAACCTTTTAGTGAAATAGGGACAAGGTGATTGTATGTCAGAAGCGAAATGGTATGTTGTCCATACCTATTCCGGGTATGAGAACAAGGTAAAGGCCAACATCGAGAAAACGATCGAAAACAGACATCTGGAGAAAGAAATCCTGGAGGTCCGGGTTCCGCTGCAGGATGTGGTGGAAATGAAGAACGGTGTTGCCAGACAGGTTCAGAAAAAGATGTTTCCGGGTTATGTGCTTCTTAATATGATTATGAATGACGACACCTGGTATGTTGTCCGTAATACCCGAGGTGTTACAGGCTTTGTAGGACCCGGATCCAAGCCGGTGCCGCTGACAGAGGAGGAAATGCTGCCTCTTGGCATCCACAAGGAGAAGATTCAGGTTGACTTTGAGGTCGGCGACATGGTAGTAGTTACAGGCGGCGCCTGGAAGGATACTACAGGTGTTGTATCAGCCATCAATCCCCAGAAGCAGGTTGTCACTATTAATGTTGAGCTGTTCGGCCGCGAGACGCCGGTAGAGATAAGTTTCGCAGAAATCAAAAAAAGTAACTAAACGGAGCATGCACCAAAGGTTAAAAGGTGCTGCCGCAAAGTAGTAACGTAGCTAAATAGTGGGAGGGACAAACCCCCGCCAATACCACACAGGAGGTGCCGAAAAATGGCAAAGAAAGTAACAGGTTATATCAAATTACAGATTCCGGCTGGAAAAGCAACTCCAGCGCCACCGGTTGGTCCGGCGCTTGGACAGCATGGTGTAAATATCGTTCAGTTTACAAAAGAGTTCAACGCGAGAACAGCAGACCAGGGAGACATGATCATCCCGGTTGTTATTACTGTTTATGCGGACAGAAGTTTCAGCTTCATAACCAAAACTCCGCCGGCAGCCGTTCTTCTTAAGAAGGCAGCTAACATCAAATCCGGTTCCGGCGTACCGAACAAAACAAAGGTTGCAAAGGTAACAAAAGCTCAGGTTCAGGAAATTGCAGAGCTGAAGATGAAAGACTTGAATGCGGCAAGCGTAGAGGCTGCTATGAGCATGATCGCAGGCACTGCAAGAAGCATGGGAATCGAAGTAGTTGACTGATTACAAATAGAAGGTGGGAGGGAAATCCCCGCAATTACCACAGGAGGTTATAGAAATGAAACGAGGAAAGAAATACGTGGAAGCTGCCAAAGCAGTTGACCGCGCGACATTATATGATACCGCAGAGGCTATCAGCCTGGTTAAGAAAACAGCAGTTGCCAAATTTGACGAAACCATCGAAGCCCATATCCGTACAGGCTGCGACGGACGTCATGCAGATCAGCAGATCCGTGGCGCAGTCGTACTGCCTCATGGAACTGGTAAGCAGGTTCGTGTCCTTGTATTTGCAAGAGACGCAAAAGCGGAGGAAGCTGCTGCAGCGGGTGCAGAGTTCGTAGGAGCAGAGGAACTGGTTCCGAAGATCCAGAACGAAGGATGGCTGGATTTTGACGTAGTTGTTGCAACACCGGATATGATGGGCGTTGTAGGACGTCTGGGCCGTGTACTTGGACCGAAGGGCTTAATGCCGAACCCGAAGGCCGGCACAGTAACTATGGATGTTACCAAAGCGGTTAAGGATATTAAAGCAGGTAAGATTGAATACCGTCTTGACAAGACCAACATTATCCATGTTCCGATCGGAAAGGCTTCCTTTACCGAGGAGCAGTTAAGCGACAACTTCCAGACGCTGATGGATGCCATCATCAAGGCCAGACCGAGCACTCTGAAGGGACAGTTCTTAAGAAGCGTAACCATCGCTCCTACAATGGGTCCCGGGGTGAAGATCAACCCTCTGAAGCTGGTATAATAGATTATTATAAAAGGGCACTCTTGGGAAAGAGTGCTCCTTTTTTTTACGGATTGTGTTATAGTATAACCAGAATACGGAAACGACAGAGGTGAAAGAAATTAAAATGGCAGTATCCGGAAGAGACAGAAGGCGCAGAAAAAAGCGAAAAGTAAATAAAATGAAGCTTCTCATGTGCGGTCTTGTGGAATTAATCGTGATTCTGACTCTGGTGGTGATCATCGGCTGGAATTACGGTATTGAGGGATTGTTTCAGTCCATGGCCAGACCTGCCGTAAAGGATCTGGATATCAGCGGGATCAGCAGCCAGTACGCAGTGCTGATCCACGGAAGCGGCGGCAGGACTATCGGAGAGATTAACAGTGAGGAGCGGATCTATCCCGCATCTTTGACGAAGATCATGACGGCGATAGTTGCTATAGAAAATCTGGATGATTTGAATACGCAGATTACCCTGTCCCCCACCATTTTTGAGAAGCTGTACGGAAGAGATGCCACACAGGCAGGCTTTGAGTCGGGGGAGAGTGTGCGGGCGATCGATCTTCTGTACGGTGTGCTGTTGCCGTCCGGTGCGGAATGTTGTCTGGCTCTGGCGGATCATATAGCCGGTTCGGAAAGTGCCTTTGTGGAGCTGATGAATAAAAAGGCGGACCGGTTGGGAATGAGCGGAACGCACTTCTGCGACAGTACGGGCCTGCATGATCCGGATCATTACAGCACGGTAAAGGATATGGCAATTTTGCTGAAATATGCTTTAAGGAACAAAACCTTCCGGGAGATCATTGAGAGCACGAAGCATTCGACGGGAGTGACAAATGTTCATCCGGACGGGCTCACCTTTTACAGTACCATGTTTAAAAACCTGCCGGATCCATCAGTGACCGGCGGGGAAATTCTGGGCGGGAAGACCGGATATACGGATGAGGCGGGCCTTTGTCTGGCAAGCTTTGCCGAGATAGAAGGAAGAGAATACATACTGGTAACCGCAGGAGCGCCCGGGGATACAGGAGAGCCGCTGCACATTCAGGATGCGGTGACAATTTATAATCGTTTGGGGGAGGCTATCATTGGGTCTGAGAAGTGATGGGGCCTTTATTTGACAGGAATATCCTTGCTGAAAATGCGATGTACAAAGCGCAGATTTCAGCAGGGATTTTTTTGTTGCAGTAGGAAATTATGGCCTGATTTTCCATATAAAAACACCCTGCTTTATTCTGCATATTGGTCAGAGATATGTAAAATTTAACAAAAAATATAGAAAAAACATCAAAAAGTTGAAAATATTATCCAAATTTGCTATTTTGAAATTGATAAATTTATTATTTTAGCTCCTTGCAAGGTGTGTAAAAAAATGTCAGAAACTTATGTAAAAAAGTCGTATAAAGCAAATGTTCACCGTATGCATTCTCTGGAAGTTATCCGAGTGGGATTTGCGAAATGTAAGAATTTTTTCCGATGGGGACCGGCTACCAAGAATTGCTTTGTCCTGCATTATATTGTTGCGGGAGAAGGGGATTTTACGGTCAAAGGAAAGACCTACCATATCAAGAAGAACGCTTCATTTTGCATATTTCCAAACGAAGAGGTGGTTTACTCCGCAGATTCGGACAACCCGTGGACCTATTACTGGGTGGATTTTAATGGCCGGGATGCTCATTTCCTGATTTCCAAAACTCCGTTTTCCAATATGCCGGTTTTCTGGGAAACGCCGGGCAGCGAGACAATCGGTCTGATAAAAAGGATTTACAGCAATAGTGGGACACAGCCAGAAAACGTGACAATGATGACGGGATTGCTCTACCAGCTTTTTGCGACATATATGAAGGTATGTTCGGCCAGCTTTGAGGAGAGCATTGATTATCGATTGCAGACTGCTATAACATTTATTCATACGAACTATGTCAAAGCGATATCTAACGATGATATTGCGGCCAGCTGCGGTTGCAGCAAGACGCTTATTAATCGCCTTTTTCACGAATACCAGGGGTGCTCGCCTGTTCAATACTTGATCCAGTATCGTATTGATATGGCGCTGGAGCTGATTATCCGCACGGATTTGAACATTAAAAGTATTGCGCAGGCTGTCGGTTATTCGGATGAATTATACTTTATACGCGCGTTTAAGAAGTCTGTCGGTTGTTCGCCAATGCGTTATCGCGAACTTAACAGAGAAATCAAGAAAAATCAAGAAAAATAAGGAGAGATGAATATGAAAAAAATGATGGCTATGTTATTAACGGTTGCTATGGTGTGTACCCTGCATGGTGGATTTGGCTTCACGTCGGTTTTTGCGGCGGATACGGATGAGAATCCGGGGGAGATCACGGTTTACTCTCCGGCTCCCGCAGACCCTTTGAACGGTGGAGTGGAGGCATTTCAGAATGCTACCGGAATCAAAGTAAATGTTGTGGCTGCAGGTACTGGTGAGCTGCTTAAACGTGTGGAATCTGAGGCTGCGGCTCCTCTGTGCGACGTAGTCTGGGGTGGCGGAGCTGAGTCTATGCAGGCTTATGCTCAGTATTTTGAACCGTATGTGCTGTCTGATGACAGTGTTATTCCGGAAACGCTGAAAGACGAGGATGATTACTGGATCGGCGAATCACCGGTGCCTGTTGTTATTATGTACAATGAAGATCTGTTGAATGAACTGGGCGTGGAAATTCCCGACAGCTGGGAGGATCTGCTGGATCCAAAGCTTAGGGGAACGATTGCTTTTGCTGATCCGGCAAAATCGGGTTCCGCATTCACACTGTTGTGTACCATGATTACTGCGTTTGGCGGCCCGGAAAACGGCGGTTGGGATTTTATTGAACAGTTATATGAAAATCTGGATGGAAAGATTCAGGACAGTTCTTCTAATTCTTATAAGCTGGTTGCTGACGGTGAGTATGCAATTGGTCTGACACAGGAGAAATCTGTGCAGGAATATCTGGATGCGGGAGCTGAAAATATTGGTTATATTTACCCCATTGAAGGAACCTCTGCTGTACCGGACGCGATTGCCATAGTAAAGGATTGCCCGAATCCTGAAGGCGCAAAGACCTTTGTGGAGTATATCCTGAGTGAAGAGGCCCAACAGATGCAGGCCGAAGAATATAACCGTCGTCCAGCTCGAGATGGGGTGGCTGCTCCTGAAGGCCTGTGTGATCTGAGTGAAATACCTCTGGTTGATTATGACTTCGATTGGGCAGGAAACAACAAGGCTGAGATCATTGAAAAATGGCAGGAGATCGTTGTCGGCTGATATTGTTGATTATTGAAATTATGAGGAATGTGTGATGAGCGTATCTGTTAATATACAAAAGTTGGTCAAACGCTACGGTGACTTTACTGCTTTACATGGAATTGACCTCTCGATACAGCCGGGGGAATTTTTTACTTTGCTTGGGCCTTCCGGCTGCGGGAAAACCACATTATTGCGTATGATCGCCGGATTTAACAGTATAGAGGAAGGTACCATCCGCTTTGGGGAAAAGATTATAAATTATGTGGAACCTCACAAGCGGAATATTGGGATGGTGTTTCAAAATTATGCGATCTTTCCCCATATGACAGTAGAGGAAAATGTGGCCTACGGTCTGAAGGCAAAAAAGACGCCTAAAGCTGAAATTGGAGCGAAAGTAGAAAAAGCCCTGAAGCAGGTGCAGATCGAACAGCTACGCGCAAGAAAGCCAAACGAACTCTCCGGAGGACAGCAGCAGCGTGTTGCGCTGGCCCGTGCATTTGTAATAGAACCGAGTATTTTGCTGATGGATGAGCCCTTGTCGAATCTTGATGCAAAGCTGCGTGTTCAGATGCGTATGAATATTAAACAATTGCAGAAGGAATTGGGGATTACAACGATTTATGTCACTCACGACCAGGAGGAGGCGCTGGCTGTTTCTGACCGGATTGCCGTTATGAAGGACGGATACATTATGCAGGTCGGCTCTCCGGAGCAGGTTTATCGCAAACCAGCATGTGCCTTTGTGGCAGAGTTTATTGGCAAATCTAATTTTATAGATGCAAAAACAAT
The DNA here is from genome assembly GCA_964528895.1 of uncultured Blautia sp. Lineage (GTDB taxonomy): Bacteria > Bacillota > Clostridia > Lachnospirales > Lachnospiraceae > Blautia_A. The sequence continues at coordinate 67,179 of CAZGTY010000004.1, forward strand.
ATCAGTCAAGGATGGAACTGCTGTACTTGAAATTGACGGGATGAAACTGGAAGCGGCGGTTCAGAGAGACTGTCCGCCGAAGGTGGTAGTGTCCGCGCGACCGGAGCAGCTTTATATTGGCGAGGAGGGTTTGGAAGGTGAGATTCTGGCCTCTACTTTTCTTGGAGATTTTGTGGAATATGGAGTGCTGCTCCGCAGCGGACAAAGTATCTTGATTAATGAATATACGAAGGATACGAACCGGATACGACCCGACGGAAGTAAGGTACGGGTAAGTTTCAGTGTTGAACAGATTAATCTTTATGATCCGCAAAGCGGGGAGGTAATATCATGGTAAAAGGTAAAGGTCATATGCGGTTGGATTTTTGGTTTTTTGTCCGCCTTATTGTCATCGTGGCCGCCCTGTTGTTTGTGGTATATCCCTTTTCGACCCTGATTATCCGAAGCTTTTTTTCTTCTAAGGTTGAAGGCTTTACCCTTGAAAACTTCCGGACTTTTTTTACAAAGCGATATTACTACTCGGCATTGTTGAACAGTTTGTACTGCTGTGTGCTGACTACCCTGACCACGACCGTAATCGGAGTACCGATGGCTTACCTTATGACCCGTTACAATATTTGGGGTAAAAAGCTGATTCATGTTATGATTATCTCTTCTCTGATGTCACCCCCTTTTATTGGAGCATATGCGTGGATTGTACTGCTTGGAAGGTCCGGAGTGGTAACCAGATTTTTTGATTCTTTTGGTATTTCGGTTCCTACAATTTACGGACAGCTTGGTATAATTGTCGTATTTACCTTCAAACTGTTCCCGTATACTTACCTGTACACTTCGGGCGCTATGGGAAGCATAGACAGTTCTCTGGAAGAGGCTGCGGAAAATTTGGGTTCCAGCAAATGGAGACGGATGAAAACAGTTACTCTGCCGCTGGTATTTCCCTCTATTGCTGCAGGAGCCGTTATGGTGTTTATGACATCTCTGGCCGATTTTGGTACTCCCATGTTGATTGGTGAGGGATTTACCGTTCTTCCCGTTTTGATCTATAACCAATATATGAGTGAAATGGGAGGAAATGCAAACCTTGCAAGTGCGTTGAGCGTGGTGGTTGTTGCTTGTTCTACTCTTGTCCTTATTGTACAGAAGAGGCTGATTGAAAAAAAGAATTATGTCATGACGGCGATGCGACCGCCAACGGAAATACAGCTTCATGGAATTAAGAGGTTTCTTGCAACCGTACCGGTTTTAATAATCGCTTTTATCGGATTCATGCCGCAGATTGTCGTGCTTGTGACATCCGTTGTAAAGACCAGCGGCCCCATGTTTGTGAAAGGATTTTCTCTTGACAGCTATCGTAGTATTCTCAGCCGTCTGTCGCTGAACATTAAAAATACATACTTGTTTGCGATTACGGCAATTGTCATCATTGTTATCCTGGGTTCGCTGATATCATATATGACAGTCCGAAAAAAGGGAATTGTTTCATCATTTTTAGATTGGCTGCTTATGTTTCCGTTTGTTATCCCGGGTGCAGTATTGGGTATCAGTCTGATCGTTACATTCAATAAACCGCCGTTTATTTTGACTGGTACGGCATTTATCATCATTATTTCATACGTGGTTCGTAAGCTGCCTTATACGGTACGTTCAGGAAGCGCTTATTTGAAACAAATGGATCCGAGTATTGAAGAAGCATCCATCAGCCTTGGGGTCTCCCCACAGAAAACATTTTTCCGTATTACCATGCCCTTGATGCTGCCGGGGATTTTATCCGGCGCTATTTTAAGCTGGATCACCTGTGTAAATGAACTGTCTTCCAGTATTATGCTGTATGGGGGACGTACCTCGACAGTTTCTGTTGCCATCTATACGGAGGTAGTTCGTAACAGCTATGGAACCGCGGCGGCGCTTGCTACCGTACTTACCTTGACCACGGTTATTTCTCTGCTTATTTTTATGAAGGTCACAAAAGGTAAAGGCTCGGTTATCTGACAACTATAGAAAGGGATGTTGTATATGGATGTTTTCAAACCTGTTCAATATGTGAATGATGAACAATATTTAAGGGAACTGGCAAAATACCAGCTTGAGCTTGCAAATCTGCCGGGTATGCAGTCACGGAGCCTTATGTGGACTGCGCACAATGATCTTAAGGGGGAACGGCCTCTTGTTACGGTGGAAAACCGTACCTTTGCGCCTGAGATTCAACCTCCGCCGTGCTGCAGTGATTCTGTTGCCCGGATTATTGAACAAAAGCTGTTGGGGGTTATATGCGGTTATATTTATACGCTGGATGACAGAGTAGTGCCGGATTTTTATTCGCTGGTTCCCATAGTGGATTTTAAAATTTTCGGATTTGACAGGATCGAGCATCGGTCAGCCAATACAGACGGCCGCAAAATTGGTTATTCACTGGAGCATGGCATTACGGATCTGGACAGGCAGGTACACGAATTAAAGCCTTCTGTTTTTGCTTTTGATGAGGAGCAGTTTGAAGCTGAAAAGCAAATGGCCATGGAAATCTTCGGTGATATTCTGCCGGTTCGGATACAGTGTCCTCCCATTGGTTGTTTTATTAGCAAGCATATTGTTGATTTAATGGGTATGGAGAAAATGATGATCTCATTTTATGATTCACCGGATGAGATGCATCTGCTGATTCAGAAGATTGAGGAAGAATATTTCCGGTATTACCAGTATTTGGAGGAAAATTGTTTTCTTGTGCCAAATAATGAAAATGTGCTGGTTAAAATGGGAACTGTCGGTTATACGGATCAGCTGCCGGGTCGGGAAGAGCTGGGTGGCCATGCACCGCGGATGAAAGATCTTTGGGGGCATTTGAACTCTCAGGAGACTTCGCAGATTTCACCGGCTATGTTCAATGAATTTTTCCTGGATTCATATATTCGTATTGCGGATAGATTTGGATTATATACTTATGGGTGCTGTGAGCCGGTGGATCGGCTATGGGATAATGGCCTTGATCATCTGCCCAAAGGTCTCAGGAAACTCTCAATCTCAGCGTGGTGTGACGAAGAACTTATGGGAGAGCGGTTGCGCGGAACGAATATTATTTTCCATCGCAAACCCAGTGCCGTTTATATTGGCGGTCCTTCGCCCCATTTAGATGAAGAAGCATTCCGGAACTATATGAAGAAGACGATCCTTGCGGCCAAAGGAGGAAAGCTGGAAATTTCCATGAGGGATATTTATGTCCTGAATGGGGATTTGTCCAAGCCTTCCCGTGCAGTCCGTATAACGAGGGAGCTGATCGAAGAGTATTGGCAGAGCTGACGTGGATTTTTGGCGGGTGCTGTAAAATGTCTCTCATTGTTCTCATTGTTTACAATGATAAAGGGATTTTAAGAATTATATGAAAAGAGCCTGTGGTTTATAAAAGGATCACGGCTCTTTTTTTGTAAGGAGCAGTTGCCGGGAACTGAAATATTTCATTTAAGTAACAATCTTGTTGAAAGGGGAACAGAGTGATGATAAGATTTAAATATATTTTCAGCGAATTGCAGGCAGGAGTGCGGTATTTTAATATGGCGCATACCTCTGTAGAGACATTCAGGATGCGGTGACAATTTATAATCGTTTGGGGGAGGCTATCATTGAGTCTGAGAAGTGATGAGGAAAAAATTATAAGTGAGTCCATTAAAAGGGTTCTGCCGGATGTGGCGGTTCAA
>CAZGTY010000005.1:0-64591 GCA_964528895.1 uncultured Blautia sp.
AAAACCGGGACTCCGCAAACAGTACATTTTATTCCGCCAAAAGAACCGCCGCCGGCCATACTGAAAACAGCGGACGGTGCATCGGCAATGCATCGCCCGCTTCCCGGCAATATTTTTTTATTTCTTCAATGTCACCTGTACTTTATTTTTTGCATCTGCGCGCTATCAGAATCACACCGCCCAGAATGATCACAGCCATAACCGCATCAAAGGCGATCAGCCATTTCTGCCACAGCGGAAGAACCTTTTCCACCATCACATTTTCATCAATTCCATTCATGGCAGAGCTGTTCACGACGGTGTACAGGATATCGTGAGCAGAATTGCGAAGGGCGGTTACAAGGGTCGGATTGTCCGCCGCGTTATCCATCTTATATACTTCGGAATCTGTGTTCAGCCAAAGGTCTGTTCCAGCCTGAAGTCCCGCATCGATAAACATATATCCGCTGTTCGCGGAAGCATAGTCCGTTACCACAATACCGTGGAAGCCCCACTCATTCGTCAGCACATCCGTGATCAGAGATTTATTGGAACCGCACCATACGCCGCCTATTCCGTTAAATGCTGCCATCATACCACGGCAGTCCGCATCCTTGACGGCCATTTCAAACGGCGTCATATAGAGTTCACGGAGCGCCTGCTCTGTTACGAATGTGGAGACGCCATAACGGCGAACCTCCTGATCATTTAATACCAGATGCTTCAGATAACAGTACATGCCCTTGTTCTGCGCGCCCTCAACCTCAGCCGCGCACATGGCCCCTGAAAGGTAAGCATCCTCAGAATAATACTCAAAGTTACGCCCGCCGAGAGGCGTCCTGTGCGTACCTGCGCCCGGCGCATACCAGCCCTGCACGCCCACTGCCAGGCCGTCCTCACCAATGCAGTTTCCAAATTCAAGGGAAATGTCGGTATTCCATGTCGCTGCCAGAACCTCCTGATTGGGATATCCCATGCAGTCCACATCGCTCATGATCAGCTCGCCGGAAATGCCTGCAGGCCCATCCTGATCGCTGGACATGGGCTTGGAAATACTGTCGATCGCCATAGTCTGCCATCCGCCCAGACGGACCATTTCAACCATCTCGTCTACCGTCAGGCAGTCCAGAACTGCTTCCCAGCCCTCGTCATCGTAATCTTTACCGCGCATGGTGATGAGATTAATATTCTCACCGGAACCGGTTGTCGGCATCACAGCATCCGGATCATCCTCATATACGCTGTACTGGCTGTCCGCAATGAACTCGTCAGTTGCATCTGCTTTATAATTTCCTTTCTCGTCCGCCTCACCATAGAATACCGGCCAGGTTCCCACCCAGTCATTTCTGGAAAGATATACGTAGGAATCATCATAATATGTGAAGCTGCCTTCATCAAAATGATTGGTGATCTCCACTCCTGTATCTGCATCTGCCGCATAAGTCGTGGTATCCAGTTCCTTCTGCTCATAGGTTCCTACCAGAGAATCGTCGCCCTCTGCGTCCATTCCATCCGCAGATGTACAGCCCTTTGCCGCAAGAATATTATTCAACGCCGCATGGCTGTCGCTGCCCACTGCAAAATAATAGGTCCCCTCATCCACAATATAGGTTTTTGCGTTCATATAATCATATGCGCGGAGATTTTCTTTGTCGATCTCCACAGAAACCGTCTCGCTCTCACCCGGAGCGATTTCTCCGGTCTTGGCGAATCCGCAGAGCTCTACCGCTGACTTCTCCACCAGATTCTCACGGTCGTAATCTGTATATGGAGACTGCATATAAACCTCTACCACGTTCTTCCCGGCAGCTTCGCCGTCATTTGTCACAGTCACCTGCGCAGTAAAGGAATCCTCATTCTCAGTCAGAGAGAAATCACTGTAACTGAAATCTGTATAGCTCAGACCATATCCGAAGGGATACTGTACCTCTTCTTCATAAACATAGGGAGCTTCCCCGCCGGAGGCATTTCCCTGACCAAGAACCGTATCCTCATACCTGGTCTCATAGTAGCGATAACCGATGTAAATACTTTCACCGTAAATGGTGTAATAATTTTTACAGCTGTTTTCGTGTTCTGTGTTGTTCCACTGACCGGCGCCGAAAATCTGGGAAGCCGGCGCGCTCATAGAATCAAACGCGTATGTATCCACCAGACGTCCGGATGGATTTATTTCTCCTGTAATTGCTTTCGCAATGGACGAAATACCCTCCTGTCCCGGATAGCCTGTCCACATAATACCCTTGATGTTCGGGAAAAACTGTGAATCCGCCCATCCCATCTCGATGGGATTCGCCGTATTCAAAAGCACCACGATATCATCAAAATTATCATTTGCATATTTCACCATCTGCATTTCCTCATCGGAAAGCTGAAGCTGTTCCTCCTCCAGATCCTGGGCCTCCTGGGCGGACCGGGAAATCACGATGATCGCCGCGTCGCTATAATCCTTGATGGAATTCGTCACAGCGTCCGGGTATTCCTCCAAAGGAATCTCTTTCCCCACGCGGTTTTCAGACTTCTCATACATGGACCAGATCTCCGGATTTACCTCAAAGCCCTCAGCCTCCAGCGCATCCTTCAGGCTCATCACGTTTGTGGTGTCGATAGCGCCGGATCCGCTTCCCCCGTAAAGGAACTTGGCTGTTCCGATTCCAAAAAGCGTGATTTTCTGATTACTCTCCATCGGCAGAATATTGTCCGCGTTCTTCATGAGAACGACGCCCTCTGCCACCAGCTGTCTGCTGAATTCGGTCTGATGCGCCACCAGATCTTCATGTGAATCAAAATCACTGGTAAAATAGTTGCTGTCTGAGGTTCCGTCCCCTGTGTTCACCACCTTTGTCGTGGTATGTCCCAGCGAGCGGGTGATAATCGTGGTATATTTCATTGCGAAATAGTTTGCCACAACCACAGCTATCAGGAGAATTGCAAGTACAGTTCCCCAGATTCCCGCAAAAGCTTTGTTGCTCATGCGTTTTTTGGCTTTTACTTCATTTGCCATTTTCCCTTTCCTCCTCTTTTCATTTTTGTTTTGATTATTCCTTTGCATTTAAATTATTTATGTCTGTATCTTAAATAATAAATAATTAAAAATGATCTGCCAAGATATCCGGTCCAGTCGGTTGATTTTGCGGCACAATCAGTTATAATAAAACTATTTCCATTTTATCTTTCAGGAGGAAGATCTGAAAATGCAGCCCATATATGAAAATCTCAGAAATAAAACAGAAACCGGTATACAATATGTATTTTGTACTTTTTCTGATTCCTACGAGCCGCTCCACTGGCATGAAGAGCTGGAAATCCTGTACTATTTAAACGGTACTCCGGATGTCACGGTGGACGGAAAAACCATGGCTCTTCCATCGCGGCGGACCCTTGTCATTAACTCCGGACAGATACACAATACCCACTATCACGACACTGCCTCCATGTTTTTATGTATTCACATAAATCTTCATGAAATGGAAAAATACATTCCGGATATCCGCCTCTATCATATTGACTGCCGTCCGGATTCCATTCCTGTGGAGAAAACAGATGAATATCTGGAAATCGGCCTCCTGCTGGAGAGGATCACCCGGCTTTATATGCAGGAGGCTCCAGCCATTTCTCTGGAAGCTTCCGGCCTGATCCTTCAGGTGTTCGCAAAGCTTATCCGCCATTTCTCCAGAAAAACGCTTGCACAGGATGTCTATGGAGATGAGCGCTCCAGGCGACGTATTCAGGATATCATCTCCTATATAGAAGCTCATTATCAGGAGCCCCTCTCTTTGGATGACATTTCCGACCATATGGGTCTGAGCAGGGAATACTTCTGCCGCTTTTTCAAAAAAAATATGGGAGTCTCCTTCCTTCAGTATTTAAACGAGGTACGGATCACCAATATTTATCACGACCTGATTCACACGGATATTCCCATCTCGGAGCTGCTGGAAAAACACGGCTTCGTAAACCAGAAATTATTTAACCGGGTTTTTAAAAGGATCTATGGCTGTCCACCCTCTCATATCCGGAAATACGGCCCGAGGCAGGCGGTCACGTTTTCCTGAAATCCCAGCGAATATCAATATCGACTTAATTTTAGTCAAGCAAACCCCTTATCTTTTCTGTTTTTATGCCATATGATAGGTATCGTAGAAATCAAGAAAAACATAACTGAAGATGAAACAATGATAACTGACAACCATTCTGTAATAAAACAGATTAAAAATTTGAAAAGAAAGAAGAGGTAATTGACTATGAAAAATAATATGATGAAGACTTTATTAACCGTTTCAGCGCTGTCGCTGACCATATCTGCCGGCTGCGCCGCTTTTTCAGTAAACGCTGCGGCCGCGCAGGAAGCGGATAAATATCAGCGCATTTCCTACACCAACAATTCCGGCAAGACATTTAACATTCTGATTTCTGCAAATGACGAAGAGACCGAATTCCATCTTCAGTTTGATTACTATGGACTTGACGCCGGCCTGGACGCAGAAAAGACAGGCAACGACCGGTACTACATTGTAAACGGTGACTTTTTCCAGACTTCCGGTCAGGAGGTAATTAAAAAAGCAGTTGCCCTGGATAACTGGATCGAAATCCGCTGAGGCAGCTGCTTGCTCAACTAATATTTATGGCAGGCGGCAGATTTATTTGCCGCCTGTTGTAACATCAAAAACAAATCAGGGCAGAGGGATGAGAATGGTCATTGTGAATATTCCGTCATCTGCTTTTACATGAATGCTCCCGCCGTATTTTTCCGCCATGGCTTTGATGCTCCGCACGCCAAAGCCGTGGCTTCCTTTATCTTCCTTGCTGGTTTTCGGAAGACCGTTTTCAAACTCGATCTTTTCCGCATAAGCATTTTCCACCTGAATTAACGCAAATAAATCCCGTTTCCAGATGCGCACCGCAATTGTCTTCCAGGTTTCCGGCGCGCATTTTTCCACGCCCTCCACCGCATTATCCAGCACGTTTCCCATGATGGTATACAGGTCCACCACATCCATGAAAGAAAGCAGCCTTCCATCCGCCACACAGGTCCATTCAATATCATGCAGCCTGCAGTACAGGCTTTTTTCCATGAGGATCGTATCCAGAGCCTCATTGCCCGTGCCGGCTCCGCTGTCATAAACCTCAATCATATTCTGCACGTCGCGCACAAAGGATTCTTTCTGCGCGGAACTGCTATCCGTCTGGGCCAGCGCCGCGATCTGATGCTTCATATCATGGCATTTCCGATTGATCAGATCGATGTTCTCCTTTGACATCTCATATTGCATCTGACGCTGTTCCCACATACTCTGATTCTGATCCAATCGATGCACCGCCCGAAGTTCATTTCTTTGCATAAGCTGCAGCGCCAGGAAAAACACACAGATCACGATGGCATAGAGCTGTGAAAAGCAGAAAAGTCTCGAATACTCTTCCGTGACGCTCCTCGCTCCGCTCATCTCTACAGTCGTGCTTTTCACCAGAATACTGAGAAACAGCACGATCACCAATACCAGCGCAGCCGTCAGAAGCGCGTTTGCCCCGGTCACTCCATAGCACCCGTTTTCCTGCAGTTTCTTTGCAAATATAAAAAATACCAGAGCATAAACAACAAAATAGACTGCGTAATACAGCCACCCGCTCCAGGCCGGCATACTTCCCTGAAAGCTGAACAGAATATAGAGGGTGGAAGCTATGTGCTGAGAAACATATCCCAGGCTGGCACAGTATAATGCATCATAAAAACTTATTTCGCAGCATAGATAACAGAGCAGTATCACCACCGCATATACAATGACAAACCATGCCCAATTATACCACTTTGTCAGTTCCCGGAAAAATGGATGGATAAATAATGCGCACAAAAACAGCACGCCGACGCTGGCAGCCAGACGCATCCAAAATCCTTTTCTCTTTTTCAGGTATACCATAAAAATCAACGCTGCAGCCAGCATTTCCATGCAATAGGAAAAGCTGCTCAGGCCTTCCATCCAATCCATCTCATCCCTCCATACGGCTGCCAGGAAACCCTGCAGCCCTCTGTCTTCCCCACCGGTTTTCCACCCGGTTCACAGATTCGCTATGTAATCTGCCAAAGCCTGCACAAAGCCTTTTTTCCGTGCGCGGCTGATCTGGAGCTTCTCTGTTCCCACAAGCGCAAAATTATCTTTTATCCCTTTTACATGCCGCAGATTTACAAGATAACAGGTGTTGCATTTTTCGAACCCGTTTTCCAGCAAAAGACTCTCCGCCTCCTTTAAGGAGCTTCGGACACAGATTTCCTCCTCTGTGGTGTGATAAACCACCTGGTGACGCACCACCTCCACATAAAGGAGCTTTTCCACAGGGATGCGGTATATATCGCCTCCCGCTGAAACCACAATGCTTTTTCCCGAAGGCTGATCCGCCGTCCGCACAATACGGTCCATTTTCAGCGCAAAGGCTTCGTATTTTAATGGCTTCAATATGAAATCCAGCGCGCCGACCTCGTACCCTTTAACTGCGTACCGCCCTACATTTGTGATAAATACAAGTACTACCTGCGAATCCTTCCGGCGTATGGCCCGGGCCGCTTTCATCCCATCCATCATGGGCATTTCTATATCCAGAAAAATCACCTGATAGCATGGGCGGTAATTCTCTGTGATTTCTTTTCCGTCTGCATATTCCGTGATCTCAATCCCGATGTTTTTTTCCTGGCCATATCTTTTCAGGAATCCTGCGACCTGTTCTCTGCAGCTCTTCTCATCCTCAACAACCGCGGCCTTTATCATCTGTAATTCCCCCCAAAATATCTCTTTTCCAATTTATTTGCCTTTTGCGCCGCACACTGCGCCCTCTCTGTCTCAGATTATAGCATTGACAGGTCTTTTGCCACAACATCTTAATTAATTTGTTTTTATTATAATTTTATTGTTTTTTTTAAGATTTTCTTTTTTTTTATCTGATAATCTGATATATTGTATGGGAAAAAGTAATTTATAGGAGGTAACGCCATGTTTCCGCTGCTGATCATACGGGAGGAAATCATTTGCTTAATTATCCTGATTTTCCTCTGGATCAACGGGCTTTTTTATAAAATGGGAAAGGATCATGGCAGCTTTCAGAGAATGCTGATCTATGCCACGGGCCACGTTGTCTTTGATATCGTCACAGTGCTGACGGTAAACAGTCTGGACAGGTGCCCGTCGTGGTTTAACTATACAGCCCATGTGATATTCTACCTGTTTGCTATCCTGTTCTCCCAGGAATTCTCATGCTATGTGATCGCGCTTTGTTATAAGAAGCCGACACAAAAAAGATGGAGGGCCGTCAGTCTCGGCCTGCTGGCATTGTATCTGCTGCTCCTGCCGGTTCTGCCCATCGTATATCTCCAGGGAAACGGGACGAATTACAGTCTGGGTCCGGCTGCTTTCATGGGATATGGCCTGGCCATGCTCTATCTTTTATGCAGTGCGATGGTTCTGGCAATAAACTATCGAAAGCTTGCTTCCCATGTCCGAATAGCCCTGTTTCCCATGCTCACTGTAATGATCGCGGCGGAATGCTTCCAGATCGCAATACCTGAGCTGCTGATAACAGGCGGCGCAGCTACCGTTGTCACGATGGGATTTTTCTTTTCACTGGAAAACCCGTCGGATGTGTTCAGGCAGAAGGTGCTGATTGATGCGCTCACCGGGGTGAAAAGCCGCCACAGCTATGAAACCGATATCCGGTTAATGGAAAAGGAGTATGCCAGGAACCCGGATATCTCATTCGGATTGGTTTTCTGCGATATCAATAACCTCAAGGCTGTCAACGATATATATGGGCATCTGGAGGGCGACGCATATATCAGCCGCATCGCTCTGATCCTGGTCAGGAATTTCCGGAACGCGGAGCACATCTACCGTATGGGCGGCGACGAATTTCTTGCGATCTACCGCAATACAGATGAGGCAGAAATCAGGCGGGAGATCGAGCAGATCAACACAGAATGCGACGCCATGTCCAGGGAAACTCCCTATCAGCTGAGCGTTGCCATGGGCTGCGCCCTATCCGGTAAAGAGTACCCCACCTTGCGCGAAGTGCTGCGGGTAGCCGACTATCTCATGTATAAAAATAAAGTCGAGATAAAACGGAATTCCGCTTTCCTGTCAGAGAACGGGCAGGAAGTGAATCTGTCCGCCCTCACTGACAAGATTTTTGATGTCTTTGCCGCAACAGGCGAACGGAATTACCTCACCCTGACCAATCTGTCCACCAATGTTACGCGGTGGGCAAAAGCGGCCGTGGACTATTTCGGACTGCCCGGTGAGTTCATTCACGACAATTACTCAATCTGGCTGGAGCATGTTCATCCGGATGACCGCGCCGACTATTCTGCAGACCTCTACAATGTAGTCATGGGAAACCAGAAAACCCATGACATAGAGTTCCGTGCGAAAAACAAGGCCGGAGAATATGTGGTCTGTACATGCCGCGGCAAGGTTATTAAGGATAAAAAAGGCGGCCCGGATCTGTTCGCCGCCACCCTCGTCAATCACGGAATTGCGGAAACTATTGATTCGTCCACCGGTCTTCACAATGAACAGTCTCTGATTCAGTATCTGGAGGGACTGCTTCGTGACGGCAAACACGCATCCCTGCTGTCGGTAGCGCTTTTCTCCTTCAGACAGGTCAATATAATATATGGTTACAAAAACGGGGAACAGATCCTGCATCAGTTCGCCGAAATCATTAACCGGCTCCTCGATGATAAAGGCCAGGCTTTCCGCACGGGAAGCTCCGTATTCTGTCTGGTACTGCCGGAATCGGAATCAGAAAATATTCCTGCGCTTTATAATGCCATGCAGGATGCCCTTAAGCACGAAATCACGGTGGATTCCATGACCTTTCCTCTTCATCTGTCAGGCGGAGCTTTCATCATGGATGAATCCTTTATCGGTGGTATACCCACGATCCGCAACAATCTGTCCTACGCTCTCGACCGGTCCAGACGGGAAGGGCATGGAAGGCTTGTCATCTACAACAATCTGGCAGAGGCACAGTCGAACGGAAGCGTCCAGCTGCTGAGCGCGATACATAAAGATGCGATAACCGCACGATCCGGCTTCTATCTGGAGTATCAGCCGATTATCCGGATGGATGATAAGACGGTCAGCGGTGCAGAGGCCCTTATCCGATGGCAGGACAAACAGTTCGGCAAGGTCAATCCGGAACAATTTATTTCCTGGCTGGAAAATGACGCAAGCTTCTATCAGGTAATGCGCTGGCTCTTTCAGAAGGCCCTCACGGACGCCGGCCAAATGCTCTCAATTGTGCCGGACTTTGTAATCAATATAAATGTTTCCCCCATCCAGCTGGAGGACGACCGCTTTAATACGATGATAATGGATACCCTTCGAAATACCGGTTTCCCGCCGCAGCAGATTTGTCTGGAGTTGACGGAACGGTGCCATGAGCTGGATTTTGATTTAATCGAGGAAGAGATCCGATTTTTCCATAGCCTCGGCATTCGGGTGGCCCTCGATGACATGTGCACAGGCTTTGCCACCCTGGACATTCTGCTCAACTTCAATGGTGTGGACGAGATCAAGCTGGATCGCACTTTTATTACAGATATCCGCGCACACAAAAAGAATCAGTCCATTGTCCGGCACCTTATCCAGGCCAGCCAGGAAATAGGTTACCAAATCTGCCTGGAGGGAATCGAAGACGGTGAAACCTTTGAATATCTCAAAGGCCTCGGCGCTACATACTGCCAGGGGTTCTATTTTTCAAAGTCTCTTCCTGCCAGGGAACTGAGGACCTTCCTGATGGAAAGGCAGCAAGGGCACAAATAGGAAAGCGGCCGACAACGGCCGCTTTCCTTTACTGTATTATTATATTTCCACATATTTTCACATTATCACTCCCACACTTCCTCCCAGGAAATGGAAAGCTTATCCTCTTCAAATTCCACCGGGAGCCAGACATATCTGGAATCTGCAAGCTCATCTTCGTTCCACCGGTCTCCATAATAGATCCACTGTCCATCCACTGTGCGGAAAATACTTGTACTCTGGCTGTCAAAGGTAACATCTGCCCCCGAACCCCGGCAGGGATTTCCATCATTTCCCCAGTCCCCGAAAATCTCATCCGCAGACCAGACCCTGGCCTGGTTGGACATCCATCCTGTAGTGCTGGAAGACATAAGATAATAGCGCCCGTTATCTCCTTTTATAAGGACCGGTGCCTCCCGCATGGTTCCGGGAAACAGGCGTATATAATCCTCCTTATACACTGCAGTCTCCGGCCCGGATGATAAATAGGTGTATTCCTCATTCAGTTTGGAAATGTACAGGGTCTTATTATTCTCGCTGGTATAAACAATGTATGCAGTTCCGTCATCGTCCTGAAAAAGGTTCAGATCCCGCGCCTCTCCCTTTGATCCGGGAAAACAGTCGATCTGTCCCTCCGGGCACTGGCTGAGGCGGTATCTCCCCAGAAAGCGGAAAGGACCGAAGGGCGAATCGCTGATAGCGACTCCAGCCATTCCCACATCGTATTTATAGGAATTCTTTTCCGTGCTGTCATCACTGTGAAACCAGAGTACATACTTATCTGTTCCCGCATTATACAGCATTTTCGGCCGCTCCATAACCGTATTTTTGTTAATGCACTGAAAGACTTCTTCAAGCTGGGAGTCCGTATAATCCGCATATAACGCCGTGAAATACGGGTCCGAACAAAGCTGCTCCATGGAATCCACACTTTGCAGCACGTCCCCCTCGAAGGTCCAGCTATGCAGATCTTCCGAAGAATACACGGCAAAGCAGTTTCCCAAATGTCCGCTGCTTTTGTTCTCCCCGATCCACACATATTTTTCTGTCCTTCCCCCTGTTCCATCCGGAACCGGCATTCTTTGGATCTGCCCGCCGTGAGCCTGAATGAGATTTCCATCTGTATCCAGCCACCGGGCGCCCGGAAGAAATTCCTCCGTGTCCGCAGTCATTTCCTTTTCCTGGTTTTCGTACAGAAAATCCGGGCCATTTCCAAGAACAGAACAGAGCTCAGCAATCTTATAGGAATTTCCAAATGCAAGTGCAGCGATCAAAATAACCACAAGAAACGCAATCCAGTACCGCCGGATCCCCGGCAGCTTTTTGTCCTCCATATCCCGGCGTTTCTGAAAAACCTTTAAAACCGCAAGCAATAAAAGCGGAATACCGTAGAACAGCATCATGGCGCTGGATATACCGCATAACAGGGCAAAAAAAGCACACACAAAGGAAATCCACAGAACCAGTCCGCGCAGGATCCCCCCTGACATATTTCTTTTCCGTAAACCAGGGATTATCAGAGAAGTCACTCCGGTCCCTATCAGGAAAGCTCCTGCCGTCCACCAGATCAGCCAGTCGTCTCCCACTGCATAAATAAACACTGCCGGAAATGAAAAGATCTCTCCCACAAGGAAAAGAATATCTCCCGCCGCATCAGCAAAAGCATTTCTCCGGCTCCTGTACCGCCCAAACGCTTCTACTGCTTCCCCCAGGCCGCACAGGCAAAAATTCACCGCCATAAATATCATGGTAAAAGAAGGGCTGATGTTTGTCGCATATATAGCTGCCGCAAATAATATCACGCATAAAACGAATATAACCATTTTAGTTTTCTCCGAATCGTTTTTCGTATACTTCATATACCAGCGTTTTTTCCGCATTGGCGGTCGCCGTATTTTCGTAGGCTGCTTTTATTTCCTCAAATGTCGCCTCAGACAGATCTACCGGTTCTGCATTCAGCTCAAACAGTCCCCAGTTTGTATGAGCGCCCGTTTTCTCCCTGTAGGAATAGGAATTGGTCTTATATGCCCAGGATGCATAGGACCAGCCCCTCTCTTCAAAATAATCCATTGTCTCATTCCAGTCTTCTTCACTGTCCCAGGCATTCCATTCCCCGATAAACACTGGTGCATCCGCTCTCATAAAATTGTGAAGGGCGTTATAAAACATCAGGCACGTCTTCTGTGAAAGGAAGGTATTATTATAAATATGATATTCAAGACAAATATTGTTCCAGTCATAATTCCCCAGCCTGCTCCCATGGATGGGAAAGGTAAAATATTCGATAAAGATCATATGATTTTCATCGATTGCGCGGACCGCATGATACAGCTCATCGTAAAAATCCGTAGTGACTTTTCCACCATATTTTCCGGCCGCGCGGCGCGGTTCATTGAGGAGATCATAACCGGCGATCACGCTTCGGTCTTTGTACCTCCCGGCGATGTTCTGCCAGAGCGAAATCGTCTTTTGCCGGTTTTCCTCATTATCAAAAAGATCAAACTGCGTATCGTCTCCTGAATGAAAATCCTGATTCTGGGAGCCGATGGCTCCATGCAGATCCAGAACGGCATATAAGCCATACTTTTCACACATATCAAGAGCAAAATCAAGATACTGGAAAGCATCCTCCCTGAACGTCACGCCATCTGTTGTAAGATTCATGTAGGTAAAATTGATCCGGACGGTATTAAGGCCAACCGAGGCAATTGTGGCAAAATCCTCCTCGGTGATATATGTGCTCATATAGAGATCATAAAGCTCCTGTATTTCTTCCTCTGTCAGATTCGGATTATCACGCATAGCTTCTTCTGCACGCTTCGTAGTATAAATACCCGTATCGTAATCCCCCACGTCAGCCACGCTCATGTAAAATTCCTGTACGAACCAGTTACCCAGATTTACACCCCTCAACGTCAGAAGATTTCCTTCTCCATCATAGAGATTGCTTCCCACCGCCTGTACAAACCCCGTGGGTTCCAGGATTTTTTCCGGCCTGTCCGGATTGGGATTTTTTAAAAACAGATAAATGAACAGAAGCAGGCAGACCAACAGGGCGCCAGCCAGAATCCACAATATTCCACGTATTATTTTCCTTCTGCCTTTTTTCATAACCGACTCCTCATGCGGATTCAAAGGGGGCGTTCCGCTTCCGAAACGCCCCCTTCTCATACCTTCAAAGAATTACAGATTTTATAACTGCCAGACAGATTATTCGATCGGAAGCCAGATGTTCTGCTCCTGCGCCTTTTCAATGATGAGAGGCGTATCGGTCTGCATAAAACCGGTCTTATCCTCAACGATCTTCCACTCATCTCCATCCTTCTCTGCCACTGCCTTCTGATCATCGCCATAGAAGTTGCAGAGAATTTCCATCTTGGACTCATCCTCGGTAGAAGAAATGGTAACTACCATCTCTGCGCCGATGTCTTCGATGGTGTAGTCGATTGCTGTGTATTTGTCATAGTCCGGATTCGGATCAAACTCCGGCTCTACAGGAAGCTCGCCGTCTGCTGCTGCGTCATCCGCTGCCGCGTCATCTGCGCCTGCCAACAGAGCTGCCTCTTCTTCTTCATCCGTAGGAAGCCAGATATCCTGCTCCTGTGCCTTTGCAATGATAAGCGGAGTATCGGTTGCCATAAAGCCAGTCTTATCCTCAACGATCTTCCACTCGTCTCCATCCTTCTCAGCTACAGCCTTCTGGTCGTCGCCATAGAAATTGCAGAGAATCTCCATCTTGGACTCATCTTCGGTAGAGGAAATAGTTACTACCATCTCTGCACCAATGTCCTCGATCGTGTAGTCGATTGCCGTGTATTTGTCGTAGTCATCTCTGTTCGGCTCAAATTCCGGTTCTACAGGAAGTTTAACCGCTGCGGTCTTCTCTCCGTCTGCCGCATCTGCTGCCGGTTCCTCGCCAATAGCTGCCCACTCGCCCTCTGCAAGAGCCTTCTCGATAATGAGCGGCGTATCTGTCTGCATAAAACCGGTCTTGTCCTCTGTTACCTTCCATTCATCTCCGTCTTTCTCAGCTACTGCCAGCTGATCATCGCCGTAGAAATTGCACTGGACTTCCATTTTGGAATCATCGTTCATAGCGGATACGGTAACAACCATTTCCGCTCCGATGTCCTCGATGGTATAATCGATTGCACACCATTTCTCATAATCCGGATTCGGATCAAATTCAGGCTCCGGAGCTGCCATTGCTGTTGTTGCCATGGCGCATGTCATTACCGCCGCCAGTAACATAGCTGCTGTTGATTTTTTCATATCTGATTCTCTCCTTTATATTTTTTATTTGCAGCCGCCCGTAGTCTGTCGGACAGCCGGGCAGCCGCGCTATTTCTGCACTGCCATTCGCGGCAGTTACATTCTTACAAAAGTGTTTCCTATGCTTCCTTAGCCATTGACATAAAGGACGCTACGATGTTCAGAAGCATACCCACAACTGCCACAACGCAGAAGGTAATGAAGCCCTGGATCGTATCCATTCCGTCCAGACCCGCGATCACATAACCGATCTGGTTGACCATCAGGCTAGCGCTCCAAACAGCCGCGCTGGCCATCAGCGCCGCGTTGATCACAGGGACCACATTCGCGATGGAGGTCCTTCCAGCCAGAATAAACGCCAGAACGCCCAGTACGATAGCTACCGCCAGCAGAATATATACTGCCTTCATTTTATACATTACGGAGCCGTAGAGAAATATTCCTACTATCGCGAGAATCGCGGCTAAAATTGTCAGATAAAAACCGCCTGCTTTTTTCTTATTCATTCTTCACACCTCCCAAATCATGCCTGTGCTTTTGCTTTTTTAGCCTTGAGAAGACCTACTACAGCGAACAGAACTGTCAGCACACCGAATGCGATCTCCGCTCCCAGAATAGCATTCTGCCACCATGTAGTTACATACTGAATCTCTGTGGTAGAGCTGATACCGTTCATTGCATTGCTCTGCGCCAGCTGGTATACCCAGAATTTCAGGTTAAATTTCATCATTTCCTGGAAGGTCTGATCCTTCTGGATTTCACTCTTGGACGCCGCCATAGTTCCGATCTCCGCAGTATCGTATGCGGAAGATGTCAGGCAGTTTCCTCCGCCTCCTGCAGTGATGTCCCGCCAGTTCATGTAATCCGCGCCGTTGATCATATCGGTATTGAACCAGCCTTTATATCCCCACTCATCTCTTGCAATACCCACAAGCGTAGCTTTATATGCGCCTGCATAGGAGGTACCCGCACGGTTAAAGGAGGTCATAATGCCGGCAGCATTGTTCAGAGACATTTCCATCTGGAAGCTCCTCAGCTCGTTCTCACGGGCAGCCTGCTCAGTCATAAACGTAGAAAGACCGGAGCGGTTGGATTCCTGATCATTGAAAGCAAAGTGCTTCGGCTCCGCCATGGTGCCCTTCCCTTTCAGTCCAACACAGAGCGCATTCCCGCTCAGTGCGGACAGCATTGCATCTTCAGAATAATATTCATGGTTACGTGCGCAGTAAACAGTCCTGTGGAGATTTGAACCCGGTGCGAAAATAGAGCTCTCATTTGCCCAGAGTCCATCCTCCCCGAGGAGCTCGCCTTCTCTTTCGATCAGTTCAAGATTAAAGGTCGCGGCAACCATCGGCTCAGTCGGCATTACTGCCATACGCCAGGTCGCCCTGTCATCGCTCTCTGTGGTGTAGTAGTCTTCACCGGAAAGATCGGAGGACCATCTTACAAAGTAACCTCCCACCTGGTCGCCGGTATATCCCAGAGGGCCATCGTTTGCATAGGTTCTCGGAAGCTGGATGGAATCAACGTTTTCCACGTCGTCTCCGCCCTTCTCGATGAACTGAATTGCCTCGTCCAGGGTAAACTGGTCAAGAAGCTGATCCCACATCGGATCATCAAAGTCCAGAACGCCCGTATAATTTCCGTCTTCATCAAAGGTCATCATATCCACGATCTTCAGACCGCTGTCAACGCCCCACTGAACACCGCCGTTTTCGCCGGAGTTTTCATTGAGCTCATACAGACTGTCTGTCAGACCCACCATCATCGCTTCTGTGGGAGTGATCGCCTCTACCGGCTCCCAGCCCTTTGTCCAGTCGCTTCTTGTGGTGTATTCTACCGTGTTCTCGATGAGTTTATTGATATCCATATCCTGCAGCTTGTTTTCAACATTTTCAGAATAGGTTTCGACATCGGCTTCGCCGTTATTCCAGACGATGGCGTTGTCCGCATCGATCACTTCATCCTCTGTGGTGGAAACAAGGTCTGCATCGCTGCCTGTCTTGTTTGCCAGGACATTGTTCAGAGCCTCATGAGCGCCGTTGCCGATGGCGAAATAGTAATCGCCCTCTTCCAGAACCCATGCGCCCACAGTGCCGTCCTCTTTTTCCGCGTTCTCATCGTAGCTGGCGATGTAGGCGGGATCAAATTCGATGGTAACCTCCTCGGAATCGCCAGGCTCCAGAACCGCGGTCTTTGCATAGCCTACCAGCTGGATCGCAGATTTCTCAAGGCCTCCCTCCGTATACGGGGTCTGAACATAAAGCTGAACCACATCCTTGCCGGCCACATCACCGGTATTGGTCACAGTCGCCTTCGCTACGCCGGTACCGCCGATCTCTACCTCTACTGAATCAAGCTTCTGCTCGAAGGTCGTATAGGAAAGGCCATATCCAAACGGATAGGACACTTCATTTTCATATACCCATCCGCTTCCGTCGGAAGAGCCCTCAGCGGCGTCCGCATTGCCCTGTCCAAGGACAGAATCCTCATAACGGGTCTCATAGTATTTATAACCCCTGTAGATACTTTCAGACTCTACCAGATACCAGTCGCCCTTATCGGTGTCACTGAGCTTCTCCACGCCGTCGGACGCGGAACCATCGTTAGAGTTATTTGTGTACATATAAACGCCATAGTTGACCATGGCCGGTGCGGAAACAGAATTTACCGCATAGGTGTCGGAAATATGGCCGGAGGGATTTACCTCGCCCGCAATCACATCCGCCACGCCCAGGAAACCGTTCGCGCCCGGCTCGCCTGCCCATATGATAGCGCCGATCTCATCGTCCTTTTTCAGCTCATCGATCTCAACCGGATTGTTTGCGTTGATCATGACAACCACCTTGGTGCTGTGCTCCTTTGCCAGCTCGATCATATCGCGCTCGTTATCGGAAAGAGCAAGAGGACGCTCATAATTATCGTTCTCGCCGGCGCTCATATCCGGATTATAGTCCGCCGCCTCAGAGCTGTCACGGGAAATCACCACCACTGCGACCGTATCATCCGCCGATTCCAGAATACTGTCCGTATACTGATCTGCCGGAAGCTCGCCCACATTGTAGGACGACGGGTTTTCATACATAGTGCCGAACGATGGCTGAAGGGAATGTCCGTTTTTCCTGCCATAGTCGTCTGTCTTCGCCATATACAGCTTGATCATTTCTTTATTAAGCTCAAAACCCTTTTCCTCAAAAGCCGTCTCAATATCATACTGAACCTGATCCGCTTCTGAATCAACGGATACAGAAGAACCGATCATACCGCCCAGCGTCGGATTGTGAGAATTCAGGCCCCACAGAGTAACCTTATCAGATCCGGTATCCAGCGGAAGCGTATTATCCAGATTCTTAAAAAGAACAGCGCCTTCCTCAGCGATCTCCTCAGCCAGCGCATTCTTGGCATCGGTCAGCTCTGTCAGGCTGGAAAATTCAGATTTAAAATATGTAGAATCCGTCTCCTCTTCTGAACCAGTGTCAACTGCCTTGTAGTTTGATGTGCCCAGACGGGTATTGATGAATGCAGCATTCGCATTTGCAATGGCAGATGCTCCAAACATAATCGCAAAAAGGCTGGCTGAAACAGAAGTCAGACCACGCCATACGCCCGAGGACTTCTTTTTGTTGCTCATAAAATCCCTCCCTAACTTTTTTCATGCATAATAAAATCCTGCATAATTACGCATTTTCATACTATGAATTTTATCATATTTTCATTTTGAAAAAGATTCTTCCTACGCAAACTGCGTGTTTTTTGACGCAAAATGCAGTCCTTTTTGTGCATTTTAACTTAACATGAAATTATTGCCAAAAGTAAATTGTGTAAATTGTGCAAAAGTCCCAATTTCTATCATATGCCAAGCTTTTCGTCCAGATATGCTTTTACCTTCGACAGATTTTCATCACAGTAAAACATATCCGCAGCGTGGCCATAATTCCTGAAAAGCTCAAACTCCACACTGTCTTCGCCGACATATTCCTCCATGACCTCATTCAGGTCCTTCGACTGAAGCCAGGGCACCGTAATATCCGCATCCCCGTGCCAGATCAGCATGTGCTTTCCACTGTCCGCGTTCAGGTTCTTTTTTATATAATAAGCCGGAGATGTCCGATTGATCTCTTCCTCAGAGCACTGATCCAGCTCCTTGCGAAGCCAATAGCCCTCCATGGAGCTGTACTCCTCCGCATTGTTCTCCTTCAATCCGTTTTTCAGCCACATGTTTGCGATAGCCCGAACAAATCCGGGAATCCCCAGCTCCTGAAACTGTGTTTCCATCGCGCCGAACTCCTCGCAGCCGTAGAAATTCACGATCACATCCACATCTGACGTCACCGGTTCCTCCAGCTCATCCTCCCCGATGAATTTCACACCGTGGAAATCCCCGTCTGTGGTAACTCCGGCCATAGTGGACAGATAACCGCCCGCAGATTCTCCCCATACGGCGATTTTTTCCGCATCATATCCATATTCATCCGCGTTCGCCTTCAGGAAACGGATCGCCGCTTTCACATCCTCCACTGCCCCGGGAAAGGGTTCTTCCGGAGAAAGACGGTAATTAACCGACGCGCACGCATAGCCATGATCACGGAAAAAACGGTACATAAACTGTGCCTGCCGTGTCTGGCTGTCCCCTGATAAGAAGCCGCCGCCGTGAATCAATACGAAAAGCGGCGCTTTTCCCTCGCTCTCCGGCACATAAAGATCCACATAATCGCTCTCCGATACCTCCGAGTACTGCAGCTTTTCATAAGTTTTTCCGCCGTCCCACTCCGTGGAAGTATCCAGCTTTACCTTCTTTGCAGTGAGATTATGCCACACGGCTCTGGTCATCTCATGATTAACGCCCAGAAATATGGCAATCGCCGCAGCAATCACTCCGGCAATGAGCAGCGCTTTTTTCTTTCTGGTCATTTCATCCCTCCTTCTCCGGATAAAACATTTTATCACTCCACATGGACTGTTGCTTCCGCCTTACCATAGGGGCTCTCTGCCTGCAGGATCACATCCTCGCCGCCATCCGGTTTTACCACGGCAAGAGCCTCGCCAAAATAGGTATCCGTCGTGTCTGTCAGATAGCTGTCCTCATAATAAGGGCACGCGCTTCCCAGGCCCAGAAGCCGGCCGCCCTTTACAGAAACTCTTATGTCTCCTCTCGCAAGAGGCTTCAGCTCTCCATTTTTATCGGTGTACTGCAATCTGATAAAAGCAAGACCGCCGTCCTTTTTCACTGTCTCCTGCTCCGGCAGCGCCGTAAGGATCGTCTCTTCTCCGGCAGTCACATACACCTTTTCCGCGATCGGTTGATCCTGTTCGTCATAAGCCACTGCCTTTAATTCGCCGTCACGGTAGGTGGTGTGGAAGGACACCCGGCAGTCGCCGGCCGGTTTTCTGGTCCCCACACATTCGCCGTTTACAAAAAGCTTCACCTTCGAAGCCCTGGCATAAACCTCCACCTTTGCCTCATTGCCGCCGCATCCGTTCCAGGACCAGCTTTCCAGCGCATTTGACATTTTCCATGCGGATGGGGAATGGCTGTCCTTCGTATGATTTACCGGGACAACGCCCATACCGATTTTGTCAATGCCGAAAGCCACGCGGGTATAAGCCATCTCCGCCAGCTCCCTGCCGATAAGGTCGATACGTCCGGAACCTGCCGCCACCCAGCCGCAGCCTCCGTCAAAGCGCGGCGCATAATCCTTGTACTCCCAGGAGCCGATCGCCACCTCGCCCAGATAATCCATGCCGGCCCACACAAAATCTCCGATGATGCGCGGTTCATCCTTTGCCAGCTCGGTAAACTGATAGGCATCCGCGCAGAAGGTTTCGCTCCCCAGAATAATACGCTTCGGATATTTTTTCAGATCATGGCGATAACGCTTGATACCGTAATTATAGCCCGCCACATCCATCTGCGCGTAGGCATCCCTCGTCTTTACATCGCAGGGATACAGCGTCGCGCCAATTTTCATAAAGTTTGCTCCGAAAATACCTGCAACGGTATTATAGAATTCACTTCCCACGGCTTTTTTCTTTTCCGCGTCCGCCGCTGCCTGGTCTGCTTTTTTATCACTGTAAACGCCAAAGCCCATGGAACTCAGGAAGTTAAAGAAAATATTGACCCCGCAGCTCACCGGCCTGGTGGGATCCAGCTCATGGAGACGTTTTGTAAGGGCGCCGGTAAAGGCGATCCCCTTTTTCTGCGCTGTTTCCGAAACCTCATTTCCGGTAGAATACATGATCACCGAAGGATGATTGTAATCTTTATCCACCAGATCCTTCAGGTCTGATTTATAGTTCTTTTCGATCTCTGTGGCATAATCATATTTTGTTTTGTGGATATACCAGCCGTCTATATATTCATCCATCACCAGCATTCCCAGGCGGTCGCATGCATCCAGCATAGCCTTTGAGCACGGATTGTGCGCCGAACGGATGGCATTGTAGCCCGCTTCCTTTAAAATGCGGATCTTGCGCTCCTCTGCAAAATCATAGGCACACGCGCCCAGGATGCCATTGTCATGATGGATGCAGGCGCCGTTCAGGATCACCCGTTCCCCATTAATGCGGAAACCCTTTTCCGGCGTACATTCTACTGTACGGATCCCGAACTTCACCTCCTGCACATCCTCCCCGAAGGTTACCTTGCAGGTGTAAAGCTTCGGATTTTCCGGACTCCACAGCTCTGCGCCGGGAAGAACCATTTCCAGCCTGCATTTTTTACTGCCGTCCGCCAGGCCATCCTCACAGGCGAGAATACGGTCCCCGTCCAGAATCTCCACCAGAACATGATCGCTGGCCGTAGTCTCCACCGCTGCCTGTATTTTCCGTTTTTCATAATCCAGAGTGGTAATTTTGATCCTGTCCACTTTAATGTGCTTCTTCGGAGCAATGTACATCCACACCGGACGGTAAATACCCGTTCCGGAATACCAGCGGCAATTCGGCTGATCGCTGTTGATCACCTCCACACGGAGAGTATTCTCCCCATCCATATTCAGGTGGGACGTCGCGTCCACATAAAAACCGGTATAGCCATAGGAATGATACGCCACCTCTTCATCATTTAAATACACTGTGGCCTTCCGGTATACGCCCTCAAACTCCAGAAAAACCTTCTGGCCCTTTGCCTCTGCCGGGACCGTAAACGTCTTTTCATAGGTATAATCCTTCGCATCGTACCAGCCGTTTGTAACACCGGACGGGCAGTTTTCCTTCCGTTCATCCAAAAGCATGGCGTCGTGAGGCAGAGTCACCTCAAATGCCTGTTCCCTCTCTCCTGTGCGATAACAGATCCAACCGTTGTTAAACTCTGATTTTTGCATATTCACATTCCTTTCTTTATTTATTCAGGCAACGGTCATAGATCACACATTTCTATAACCGCTGCCGTGTTATTTTAAACCGCCGTCACAGTAACCGCGCCGTCCGCCGCTTCAAAATGGTAGGTTCCCGCCACAAGCTCAAGCTGCTGCGTCCGGATACCGTTGTGCTCCGTCTCGCCGGTCAATGTCACGCCGTCACAGGCTGTGAGCTCTCCCTCCACCGGAAGGTAAAGAGTAGCGCTGGTATTCGCAGGAACGGTAACGTCATAGGATACCATGATCCCGTTCTCCGCAGTCCACCCGCTTGCAATGGTTCCGTATACGGAATCATAGGTTCCCCGTGCCTCCGTGAAGGTCCCACCCACAGTCGGCTGCAGGATAAAATGCTGATAGCCAGGCTGCTCTTTGTCAGCCATAATACCAAGCTGATAGCCCATCATCCATTCTCCCACTGCTCCGTAGGAGTAATGATTGAAGGAATTCATGGAGTTATTCCCACCGAATGCATTTTCCTCTGTATAAGAGTTCCAGCGCTCCCAGATGCTGGTGGCCCCCTGTGTCACCGGATACAGCCAGGATGCGTAATCTGTGGACTCAAACAGCTGATATGCCGTATCGTTCATGCCATAGTCAGAAAGCGCGTTCAAAAGGTTTCCGGTAGCGTTGAAGCCGGTCGTCAGTGTGTAGGGAACAATGGCGGCTCCGTCCGAATCTTCACCGGATGCTTCAGCAATGGATGCCTCATAATTTGCCAGAACCTTTTCCATGTTCTCATCGCTGATCACGCCGAAGCGCAGCGGCGTAGCGTAGGATGCCTGCGTGTCCTGTATTTCTCCCTTTGTATTTTTTGTTTTACCCGTTTCCGAATCGATGAAAAATTCATTCCACGCTTCTACGGCAACAGCGGAGATTTCACGATAGTTCTCCGCCCGCTCTGCGTCGCCCATAATGTCCGCGATCTCCGCAGCCTGGTTCAGGCAGTTGATATAGAGAACCTCTCCAAGGAGCGTGCTGTCCGTAACCACTCTTGCAAGATGATCCGCCAGCATGCCGACCTCCCCGGTCAGCCTTGGCTCCTCAAATTTTTCGCCGCTTTCATCCTTGTAGGTCAAAGGTGTGGAAGCCAGGGTATCCACATACGCATAAATATTGTCCTTATTTTCCTCCAGGATCTCTTTCCTTCCGGTCTGTATGTACAGATTATACGGAATCGTCACCACCAGTGAATTCCAGGTGATGCCGAAGCTCTGACCATTGTGTTCGATCGTATCGTCCTCAGGCGCATACTGAATAAATGCCGGCGTATACTGCGCGGACATGCCGGATTCTCCGCAGTCAGCACGGACGCTGTCCATCCATACGTCCAGGAAATTATAGGTATCCGCCACATAAGACCCGGTCAGCGCAAATACCTGCGCATCGCCGGTCCACCCCATACGTTCATTCCGCTGCGGACAATCGGTGGGAATGGAAATATAATTGCTCGTCGTGGAATTCGTAATGTTTCTGTAAAGCTGGTTGGTCAGCTCATTGGAGGATTCGTATGTGCCGGATGCGTCCAGTGATGAGAGTACCTGCATCTGAATGCATTCCGCCGGCAGCTCCGCCCCCAGCCCGCTGATCTCGATGTAGCGGTATCCATGGAAGGTCAGATCCGGTGCGAATACATTTTCACCCTCCTTCATGGTATAGAAATCTGTCACCATAGCCGCACGGTAATTTTCCACCATCAGCGTTCCGTCGATGCCCTTCCCGGCGTACTCCTCCATTTCCGGATAAAGGATCTCCGCAAAACGGACGGTCATCGTCCCGCCCGGCTTCACATATTCCTCCGGAATAGTAATCACAGGTACGCCGGATACGTTCTCGCCCATATCATAGATGTAGGCGTCAGAGCCTTCCTTTGTCTCTCCCAGAGCTTCCACAACCTCATCGGTGCGGATCACATGTACCGGCGTATCGGTTCTGGTCACAAGCTGCGCATTGGCAAACTGTTTTCTCGTTTCCACTACTGCGGCAGCGCCCCATGCTGAGTCGTCAAAGCCCGCGCTTGTCCAGCCTTCCACAGCTGCCTCCCTGGTGGCGTCATACCGCTCGCCCTGGAAGAAGGAAGCCAGGCGGACCGGCCCATCATTATAATAGCTCCAGGATCCATCTGTCACCAACACATCGTCGGTTCCATCCTCATAGCGGAGTACCAGCTTTGCCATCATGGCAGGCTGATCGCCATAGTAATTGTAATTAGAAACCTCATAAGTCATCTGGCCGGTCCACCAGCCTTCGCCCAGAACTGCGCCCATCGCGTTCGTTCCCTCTGAAAGCAGATCGGTCACATCGTAGGTATTATACGCAAGGTATGCATCGTATTCTTCGCAGCCCGGATTGAACCATTCCTCCGGAGCTACCTCCTGTCCGTTTATATAGAAATTATAAATGCCCTGCGCTGTAAGGTAAAGCCTTGCAGATGCAACGCCGGATTTTACCTCAAATTCCCTGCGGAGCATCGGCGCCGCGCCATAGGTGGGATCCGCGTAGCACAGCACACCGGCGTCGCCGCCTGCCACCGTGATCACATCGCCCTCCACGCTCACGCCTTCCAGCCCGTCAAAGATCTCATAGGTTGCTCCCACGGTCTCCCCGAAAAGCTCGCCCTGGGCAAATTTCCCCGCGTTGGTTACCATGTAATCGGTGAATACCGCCGTCTCTCCCGCCTTTGCGGCAAAGCCGATGGAATTCAGATTCGGGAAGGAATTGTAGCTGCTGGAATCACCCAGAGTGTTGATCGCGAATTTATCTCCCACTGTCTCTCCGTCCACGCTCACCACGATTGAGCTTCCGCTCACATTGATATCAATCTGATGCTCCTCATTTTTATTCGCCGTGGTGATCAGCTCATTCAGGTCTTCGTTTTCTTCGATAGTAAACACCGGCGTATCTGCCGAATCTTCTGCCGTATATCCCACACGGTACGCATGGATCCTTGCGCCGCTTCCGTCCACATCCGATATATCCAGCTCGATCCGCACATAATTTTCTCCTGCCACAGCCTCCGTATTATACACGGCGTTTTCCAGGCGGAAATCATCCGCTCCCAAAATAAAGGACGCGCTGGCGCTTCCCTCCGGGATCTGTACCTTTGCCGAAATATTAAACGCGCACTGGGAGGCCGCATCCAGCTGAAGATCCGGCGCCCCGATCATCTGCGCCCCATCCCAGGACTCCGTGGTAGTGTCCATAAATGCAGTCTCAAATGTTGCCGGATCCGATTCTATGACATTCCCGCCGTTATCAGTCACCGTCACCTTCCATGTGTAAGCGGTTTCCGGCTGAAGGGCCCCGCCTCCGTATCTGATCTCATTGGATACGCTGCTTTCCACCACGCCGGAATCCCAGACAACGGTTCCGCCGTCATCCGTCACCACGATCTGGTAGGACTGCTGCCCCGCGCCAATCGTATCCGACTGCATCTGCCAGGAAAATGCCGGTTCCGCTTCATCCAGCCCCAGAGGATCTGTCATTCCCTCGGTTTTCAGATTTACGATCGCCGTATCTTCGTCCTCCTCCGCAAAAACGAATACCGGCGCTGCGGTGAATGTCATGGCAGCGCTTAAAAGCATTGCCAGCCATTTTTTACTGTTCATAGCTGCTCCTTTCATCTGTCAGGTTCCATATATTAATGCTCCTGAATTCTTCAACGGTCATATTTCTGTCACTTTGCGATGGGAATTTCGATCGAATGCGCCCCGCTTTCATCTGTGACGGTAACCTTTACCGTCCCGGAAACGCCCGCGCGCACAACAGCCATCGCCTCTCCATAATATGTAACTGTGTGGTCGTCCGTGTAATTGCCTTCCACATAAGCATTTGCGCTGCCAAGTCCAGCCAGCGTCCCATTTTCCACCTGTACCTTCAGGCTGTGCTTTTCCATGGGCTTCCAGATACCGTTTTCATCCGTGTACTGCATGGGAATAAACACCAGCCCCTCCGGCTTCGCCTTATCCGTCTCCGGCTTTAGCTGAAGTACGGTTTCCGTTCCTGCCGTCCGCATGGTCTGCCGTCCGATTTCCTTCCCGGATTCATCATAGGAGATGGCTGTGATCTCCCCGTCCTCATAGGCAGTCTGGAAAACCGTGCGGCAATTCTTCCCAGGCATGGTCTTTTTCCCAACACTTTTCCCATTTACAAAGAGCTCCACGCTGGCGGCTCTTGCATATACCTCCACGGTAGCCGGCATACCGGCGCAGTCCCTCCAGGACCAGCTCTCCAGCGCCTTTGTCAGCTGCCATCCCGTGATGCGCAGCTTACCCTTCTGATAAACGGGCATCACAGCCATAAATGGACCCTTTTCACGGTCAAAGGCAACCTTCGTATACGCGGCCTCCGCGCGGGGCTTCCCAAGAAGATCGATGCGCCCGTTTCCTCCGGTCATCCGGGTAGCCGGCCTGTCCCCGCCGAAGTTATAATCGCCGTACTCCGCGCACCCCTCTCCCACTTCTCCAATATAATCCATGCCGGTCCATACAAAATCTCCGATGATGCGCGGATGCTTTTTCGCCATTTCATAAAACGCATAAGCGTCCTTGCAGAAGGTTTCGCTTCCCAGGATCAGACGGTTGGGATATTTTTTCAGATCGTGCCGGTACCGGTAAATTCCATAGTTATAACCGGCAACATCCATATTCGCAAAGGCATCTCTCGTTTTTACATCACAGGGATAAAGAGTAGCCCCGCATTTCATAAAGCGGTCGCCCATCATACAGGCAAGGGTATTATAAAATTCACTTCCCACAGGCTTTTTCTTTTTGCCGTTTTTCTCCTTCGATTTTCTTTTTGCTTCTGCCTCCGCTGCTTTTTTTGCTGCGGCGTCGGCGTTTTTCTTTGCCTTATCGTCGCTGTAAACCCCAAGTCCCACGGAGCTTAAAAAGTTAAAGAAAATGTTGATGCCGCAGGTTACAGGTCTGGTCCCATCCAGTTTATTGATATAATCCGTCAGCTGACCGGTAAGCTCGATCCCCTTCTTCTGGGCAGTCTCCGAAACCTCATTTCCGGTGGAATACATCACGACGCAGGGATGATTGTAATCCTTCTCAACCATATCCTTTAAATCTTTTTTCCACCAGTCAGTCATATAGTTCGCATAATCATGCTCCGTCTTATGGATGTACCACACATCCACATATTCGTCCATCATCAGCATTCCCAGACGGTCGCACGCTTCCAGCATCGCTTTGGAGCAGGGATAGTGGGAAGAGCGGAGGGCATTGTAGCCGTTTTCCTTCATGATTCGCACCTTCCGCTCCTCAGCTTCCGGAAAAGCACAGGCGCCCAGCAGGCCGTTATCATGATGGAAACAGGCTCCCCGCAGGATGACATGCTTTCCGTTAATCGCCATGCCCACCCGGGGGTTATATTCCAAAAGGCGGATGCCGAAGGTTTCCTCGCACACGTCCTCCGCGTAGGCAGCACGGCAGGTGTAAAGGTTTGGATGCGCGCAGTTCCAGAGCTTTGCATCCGGTACTTCGATCTTAAATACCGCCGTATTTTCCTTCGCCTGCGCCTCTCTGGATACTACCGTCTTTTCCCCGTCGCGGATCTCCACCTTCACGGATCCCTCGCCGCTGGTCCTGACCGTCACCTCAATCACAGCAGGTTTAAAGCTCAGAGTGCGGATACGCACGCCGTTGAGCGGAATATGCTTTTCGTCCCCTGTCCACAGATAAACCGGGCGGTAAATACCCGTTCCCGGATACCACCGGCTGTTCGGCTGGTCCGCATTCTTTGCAATGACCCGAATCTCGTTTTCCTTTCCCGCCTCCGCAAAGCCCTCCAGATCCACGTAAAAGTTTGTGTATCCATAGGGGCGGAAAGCCGCCTTTTTATCGTTTATATATACTTCCGCGTCATGGTAAACGCTCTCAAATTCCAGAATATTTTTCTTTCCCGCACGGTCCAGGGGCAATATAAATTTCTTTTTATATTCGTAATCGCCGCCGATGTACCATCCGATGTTTCCCTCTCCCCGGCTCTCCTCGCTGCGGGGCTCGGATATCATGGCGTCATGCGGCAGTGTCACCGGATACTCCTCTTCATCCCTGGTGAGGCATCTGCACGTCCAGTCCCGGTTGAAATCCGTTTTTTTCATAGTCTTCCTCCTTGCTTTTCCCAGAATCCGAATACCTTGTGAAAATGTATGAGAGTACCCGCTGATTTCCCACGTTTTTTTCACGAACTCCCATACTCTGTCTTTTTGAGTTTAACTTATTTTGGGCACTTTGTGCAGAAACATACGTAAAATGGCGCTTTTATTACGTAAATTGTACAAGGCAAAAATAATAAGCAACGTCCTGCCAAAACAGTCCGTTGCTTATCATTTTGTTTTACAGAGACACGCACGCCCTTTAATATCTTTACTTTTGAAAAGCTTATCTTTTACTTCGCTTCCGAAAAGCTATTCTTTCATATTTTCAAGTCCAAAAGGTCCTCCAGCACGGACGCCTCCAGAGTATGCACCTGATAAGAACCCTCCTGCTGAACATAGTAATTTCCGTCCCCGTCCCGGTCTCCGATACGGATAGTCAGCGTATGCTGCTCCGCGTCCCCTGCTTCCGCGTCATCATCCTCAGCGGCGGCTTCTGTCTCTGTCTCTTCATCCTCCGTGGCGGTCTCTGTCTCAGTTTCCCATGTGATGATCACCTCGGTTCCCAAATCAAACCCGTATTTCTCATCGTCCGTGCAGTAATAATCCACATAGGAACTGTAGCTCAGATATCCCAGGGCAGAGACAGCCGCCTCCACCTCATCCTGATCCAATTCGCCGTCCTTCCCGGTGACTGTCCACGTATCCTCCTCCTTTTGCAGCTCATAGCCCTCGCCGTCCTGCCTGACGATGAGCTTCACAATGCTGTCCGATGAAAAGGAGTCCGGTTCATCACTCACCGCATAATCATACAGATCCCCGCTCACCGTTTCCCGAAGCGCGGATGATATGGTATATATGACGGATGTATCCTCATCCTTCATCACATAATCATCTCCGGTCCCTTCATTGCTGTCGCCCAGCGTAATGGTGATCTCATTTCCATCGGAATCCTTTACCGAGAAAACATTCGACGGATCATCCATTCCAAACTCGCCCGTATCCTCGATATCCTCCAGCCTGCGAACCGCCTCAAGCGGCTCAAAGCAGGACAGGATCGATTGGAGCTCATCGGGATTTACCGGAAAATTCTCATCCTCCTCCAGTGTCCAGCCATCCTCATCCGACAGGAAGGTAAAGCTGTCCTCTCCCACACGGAGAGCGAAAGAAGCCACATCCCACCCGCTGATATCCACAATACTCTCAGCAGCGTCCGCTTCAGCCTCCTGAAGCTCCGCCTTCTCATTATGATCCTTCAACAGATACCATGCGCCGAACAGCAGACAGATCGCCACAATTCCCGCGCCCAGAGTCACCGATTTTTTTGCCATTTTCACTGCTGCCTCCTTTTATTTACTGCTTCCGGCGTTTCATCCAGACAACGAAGCCGTACAAAAGGAACGCGCCTGGAATGATCACCACGGTGATAATGCTCCAGAAATTACTGCTGGCAGCCGTCACCGTCAGGTAATCCACAGAGATGGATTTTACCGGAACGGATACGCTTGTTTCATGTCCGCACATCCAGCTTATGGTATTAACGAACAGCTTCTGATTTCCCCCAGATACCATCTGATTTATGGAAGAATCCAGAAGAGAAGAGGATGTGTACACGGCAAGCTTCGCCGTGACCGTATCATAATCCGTTTCCTCTTCACTTTCCGTTTCATCCCCATCCGCAGCGGACACAACTTCAGAGCTCTCGCTTGTGTCCCCCGTTTCTCCTTCCGTCAGAATTTCCTCTTCCAGCTCACTTGCTTCTTCATCGTCAACGCCCTGAAGCTCCAGGCCCGCGTATGAAAGATCGCCGCCTTCCAGAAGGCTCCCGGCCTGCTCCAGAACCTCCTCCGTAAGCTCCACGTCCTCCGACGCCAGCATACCAAGGGCAAAAGGCCCGTCAATGTCGCCGGATTCTTTTTCATAGGATTTCATATTCGCCACATCCGTCTTGGAATATGCGCTGGAAGAAGTGGACAGCACTTCCGTCAATGATACGGTCTCCCGAACGTCCTCAGCCGCCGTGAGACCCTGGGAGGCCGCCATAAGCACATAACCGCCCCCGTTTGCCATATCTCCTGAAACATCCGTGCTGTTGATCACCGGAACCAGATAGTAAGGTATCTGGACATAATTCTGGGGATTTCCCTCCATTACAACGCCCTCATTTTTCCGGATTCCGTAATCCTCCATGATGGTTTCAAGGTTCGGCATCTCCACATCCGTATAGTCCGTTATGATCAGGGCGGCTCCTCCGGTCATAAGATATGCCCTGATCTTATTGCTCTCTCCTTCTGACAGGTCGGAGGACGGGGAAAGGATCAAAAGGCTGTCCGCATCCTCGGGCACCTGTTCCTCGCTGATGAGGTTTAATTCTTCTGTTTGGATGTTCTCCTTTTCCACTGCAGCCTCCATGCTGTCATCCAGAGATATTTCCCCGTGCCCCGTGAGGACATACACCTTCGGGAGATCCCCCGAGCTTACCGCCGCAATGGCGCTGGTGATCTGACCTTCCCCGTCAAAGCCTGTCGTTGTATAGCTGTAATAGTTGTAGTCGAATTCATATTCGTACATGTCGTTATAATCCACCACCCGGCTCACATCGCCGCAGGCCACGATAACGCTGTTTTCCGTTACGCTCTCTGAGGTGTACTGGGAGGTGAAGCCTGGATATCTCACCGGATCCTTTTCTTCTACATGAATATGCGAAGAAAGGTCATCGTAGCGCTCCAGAAGCCTTTCTATATTTGAATCCATGTTGCTGTCCTGAACAATATAATAAAGGGTAACGTCCTCCGTAAGCCCGGCGACAGCCTCCTTTGTCTGCTCCGTCAGGACCGACAGCTTCTGCTCCGTCACATCGATCTGCATATATCCGGAGGGAAGTTCCGACGCGATCAGATTCACCGCCACTACCGCCGCGATCATGATCGCCGTAAGTCCCATACTGTAGGATCCGTTTTTCAACTGTCCCCTGTCTGTTCCCCAGCGTCTTTTCTGGATGGACTGCACTGTCAAAAAGAGAAACAGCGCCGTAACGGACAGATAATAAATGACGCCGGCCAGATCGAACATGCCTCCCGCAAATTCTTCAAAATGGGCAGTTACGCTGAAAACTCCCAGGATCTTCTGTATCAGCCCTTCATAAACCGCCGGCCGGATCAGATATATAACGCCCAGGCATCCTTCCACAAGAACTGCGGAAACCGCCGTCACAGACGCTTTGCCCATCATATGGTGAATAAGAAAAACAAGCGCCGCTCCTACAACTGCCAGAGAAAAGAAGGATCCGGCCGCCGTCTCCGGAAAAAAGGAGGCGATCCCCTCCACAACATAGCTGAAAAACAGGGCGAAAAATGTAAGCACAGCCGCAATGACCTGGCTCTCAGTCACAGATGAGAGAAAAAGTCCGATCGCCAGATAGGTGATCCCTAAAAGGAAAAAGCCAAAAAGAGCGCTGTAGCTTTCCAAAAAAGGAACACTGCCAAACTGCGACAGGATTAGCGGATAAGCTCCCATGATCACCGTCGGAATGGCAAATACGGTCACCATTGACAGCCATTTTCCAAGGACGATGCCTGTCACGGATACAGGCGCCGTAAGAAGCATCTGATCCGTTTTCTGCTTCCGCTCCTCCGCGAGAATACGCATGGTCAGGATAGGAACCAGAATCATAAAGACAAACAGGATCGATTGCAGCGTATAAGCAAATTTCGGGTACATGCCCTGCAGATTATAGGCCGTAAAATATATTCCCGCAAGAATCAGAAGAAATGCGATGAATACATACCCGATCATTGAAGTCAGGAAGCTTTTTACTTCTTTTTTATAGATTGCCGTCATGATTGTCCTCCTTCTCCTCGTCCGTCAAAAAGCCCTCTCTTTTTTCCTTTTTCCGGAAAAGACCCAGAGGATTTTTTCTGGTATTCTTCTCTGCAGGGACGACGTTATGCTCCTCCGTCAGCTCCAGGAAAATATCTTCCAGCGATACGCGGGTATGCTGCATACCCAATATGGTGATCCTTCGCTCCGAGCACAAAAGAAATATCTGCCTGCGGATATCCGCTCCATCCTTTGTTTTGATCTGGATATCCACGGCGTTTTCGTCTGCGGAGGGCTTTATGGTATATTCGCTGATCTCCTTTATTTCACCCAGCATCTGACCGATCTCATCCTGTCCAGCCTCCAGTGTCAGCTCCAGAGTCGAAGAGCCCTTCATAAGACCCGTAAGATTTTCCGGCGTATCGCTTGCCACCAGTTTCCCGTGGGCAATGATCATAATGTGATCGCAGATGGCGCTGACCTCTGATAAAATATGCGAGCTTAAAATAATGGTGTGCTTCCGGCTCAGTTCACGGATCAGTTCACGGATCTCAATGATCTGCTTCGGATCCAGGCCCACCATGGGCTCGTCAAGAATGATGATCTCAGGATATCCCAGGATCGCCTGCGCAAGTCCCACCCGCTGGCGAAAGCCCTTCGACAGGTTTCGGATCAGGCGGTTTTTCACTTCCTGAACGCCGGTCATGTTCATGACCTCATCGATCATCTGCTCCGCATCCTTGTCCGGTATTTTTTTCAGGCCCGCCGAAAATATAAGATATTCCTTCACCGTCATTTCCGGATAGACCGGAGGGATCTCGGGAAGATAACCGATGCATTTTCTCGCAGCCTGGCCGTCCTCCACGATATCATGTCCGTTGATCAGTACCTGCCCGGAAGTGGGCGCAATATATCCGGTCATAATATTCATGGTCGTGGACTTTCCCGCGCCATTCGGCCCCAAAAAGCCGTAAATCTGCCCCTTCTCCACAGTAAACGACAGATCGCTTACGGCAGTGTTGGGGCCGTATTTTTTCGTCAGATTTTTTACTTCGATCATACAGTTCCTCCAATTGACATTTTTTTCGTGAAACCTGATTTCCCACGCATATGTAAATATATTATCGCATCTTCCTGAAATGTACCTGAAAAAAACAAAAAAACGCCAGGTGACGCCCGCCGGGTTCAGCAGCGTCCCTGTCAGCCGGATACTGTCCGGAAATATCATAATTCCGATTGCAGAAGACGCCTGAAAGTGATATTGTATTCAAAGGCAGTGGAAATCCCCGCATACCCGGCCTTGTGGTATGCTCTTGTTCCACAAAACGGGCAGCATCGGGAAGGAGAGGGATCAATGCGCAAAATCATAAGGCTTATGAACGGCTGGGATTTTACAGACCGGAATGGCATTAAACAAACAGTATCATTGCCTCATACATGGAATGGAAAAGACGGACAGGACGGCGGAAACGATTATTACAGAGGGACTCTGGTATATGAAAAACATTTTGCCGCGCCGGAATTTACGGAGCGCCAGCAGGTGTATCTTCAGTGCCACGGCATCAACGCCAGCGCGCACATCATTTTGAACGGAGAATCCGTCTGCAGGCATGACGGAGGATATTCGACCTTCCGTGTTCAGGTGACAGATAAACTAAAGTCTGATAATCATGTGGTCATTGAGGTAGACAACAGTCTCAATGACAGAGTATATCCCCAGAAAGCGGATTTTACTTTTTACGGAGGAATCTATCGGGACATAGAGCTTCTGATCGTATCCCGGGAGCATTTTGACCTGGATTATTACGGAGGCCCCGGAATGAAATATGAGACGGAGGTTTCAGGGGAAAATGCGGTTGTCCGTGTTCGATCCTACTTAAATGAGGAGGCAAAAAAGGCCGGCTGCAGGACGGAAATCACCCTTCTTGATGACAGGGGCTGTATGGTCGCGCAGGGAGAAGGAGAAGATATCAGGCTTCCCATAAAAAATGTACGGCTGTGGGACGGCCTGAAGGATCCTTATTTATATCGGATCAAGGCTGCATTGATAAAGGACACACGGCCGCTGGACGAGATCTCCTGCCGCTGCGGTGTACGCACCTTTGAATTCAGTCCCAGGGACGGCTTTCATCTGAATGGAAAACCCTATCCCCTGCATGGGGTATCCCGCCACCAGGACTGGAAGGAGCTGGGCAACGCCATCTCCACGGACCAAATGGAGCGGGATATGGAACTGATACGGGAGGTAGGCGCGAATACCATCCGCCTTGCCCATTACCAGCATAATCAATATTTTTATGATCTCTGCGATCAGTATGGAATGATTGTCTGGGCGGAGATTCCGTATATTTCAGAGCATATGCCGGGCGGAAGAGAAAATGTCTTTTCTCAGATGAAAGAGCTGATTATCCAGAATTATAATCATCCCTGCATTGTGGTATGGGGGATATCCAATGAAATTACTATTTCCGGGAAACGGCATAAAAGGGATATGCTGAAAAATCATCATGCCCTGCAAAAGCTGTGCAGGGAGATGGATCCCACAAGACGAACCACCTTGGCCTGTTATGCAATGTGCAGTCCGTTTCATCCGGTGTCCAAAATTACGGATCTTGTAGGGTGGAATCTATATCTGGGCTGGTATGTGCCGGGATTGTTTTTGAATGATCTTTGGATCGGCTTTTATCATCTGATCTATCCTGAAAGGCGCCTGTGTTTTTCCGAATATGGGGCGGAAGGAATGCCGAACCTTCACAGCGGAAAACCGAAACGTGGCGACCATACGGAGGAATATCAGGCGAAGTATCACGAATTTATGCTCAAATGCTTTGAACGTCATCCTTATTTATGGGCCAGCTATGTGTGGAATATGTTTGATTTTGCATCAGATGCCAGAGATCAGGGAGGCGAAGCCGGCATGAATCACAAAGGCCTCGTGACCTTTGACCGGATGATAAAAAAGGACAGCTTTTATCTTTATAAAGCCTGGTGGAACCAGAAAGAGCCTTTTGTGCATCTGTCAGGGAAAAGATACAAATACCGTACAGAAGACGTCGCTCTAATTACAGTGTATTCCAATCAGCCGGAGGTCTCCCTCTATCATAACGGGAAGCTTTTAGAAACAAAAAAAGGACAGCATATATTTAAATTTAAGCTTCGGATGAAAGAAAAGAATATCCTGGAGGTCAAAGCAGGAGACTGTTCAGATCATGCGGTTATCTATAAAACAGGCCGGGCAAGACCGGAGTATCAGCTGAAAAAGGGGAAAAGCCAGAATTGGGTTTAGCGCGTTGCTGATTATTCCTTATTTCAGACGTTCTATCATAAGGCGTCAGATTCAATTTTACGTTAAGATCAG
The DNA here is from genome assembly GCA_964528895.1 of uncultured Blautia sp. Classification (GTDB taxonomy): domain Bacteria; phylum Bacillota; class Clostridia; order Lachnospirales; family Lachnospiraceae; genus Blautia_A. Next base: position 34,675 of record CAZGTY010000005.1, read on the forward strand.
CCCTGCTTCTGAGCAATTCTTGAATCTCCTGATACTGTACCGCCATAATATTCCTTCGAACAAATCTCTGTCAAACATCCGACAAAAGCAGAAATATTAAATTTGTTCGTTTCTAATGTTATTTTTCAAAGGCAACGCCAAATTTTTCCTTTATATATTTCCTGCGCTCCGCCTCATCCCGGCACTGAATAACGGTCACCCCGCCGTCCTCACGGATGGTCAGTGTATCGTCCGTCAGCGCCACGCTGCCGTTCGGAAGGCAAAGATTCAGTATCCTTTTCTGTGAAAAGATCACATTCTCGGATTTTGCACAATAAAAATTCATCGGAAGGAAATCGGCTTCCTCCATCTTTTGATCCCGAAATACAAGCATCGGGCGGTACTCCCCGTCATGCATACGGTTTATCCTGAAAAAACCGCCGTCCTCCCCCTCCACGCGGAAGGAATCTCCGCAGATTATATATTCTCCCGGAATCAGCTCCACAAGGCCTTTCGGCCCCGGACCGCCGTATCCGATATCACAAAAATATTTTTCACCGTCCAGAACCGCGATGGTTCCTCTGTGCAGCATCGGAGGAAACGTCTCCTTCATCCACACAATTCGCACACCTACCGGATATACTGAAAAACCCAGCGCAGTCAAAAGCTCATAAAACAGCTTGTTCAGTTCGAAGCAATAGCCGCCTCTTCTGTTTTCCACGACCTTCTTGTAGATATCCTCCGTCTCAAGAGAGGGCACCCTCTTTTCCTCAAAAACCTCCAGATTTTCAAAGGGTACGCCTGTAAGATGCGACCGGATCAGCTCTGACAGGGTATCCCGGGCCACGCGGGTCTCCCCGCGGTATCCTATACGCTCCAGATATGCCTTTACCTGTTCTTTTTCAAGCATTTCCGCTTCCTCCCGCTGCTTTTTATTTCACGCCGTACTTTTCTTCCAGTTCTCCGGCCGCCTGCTTAAAATCCTTAAAACAGATCGCATGGATCCCCACGGCTCTGGCTCCCTGGCAGTTTTCCTCCCTGTCATCGATGAACACCGACTTTTCCGGATCCAGATGATACATATCCAAAAGCTTCTGATATATGGCAGGCTCAGGCTTCAGTTCCTTCACCTCACACGAAAACAGTGCCCCGTCCATGTAGGGCAGAAAATTCATTTTCTTCTTCGAATGCGCCAGCATATAATCGCTGTAATTGGACAGCACATAGAGATGATACCCCCGGCTCTTCAGATATTTCGTCCATGTCTCCGGATAGTCCAGCTTCGTGATCGCCTCTGGCGCACGGCGCACTACCTCCAGGATATCCGTTTCATACTCCGGCGCCTCCGCCACAAACATGCGGCGATACTCCTCCTCAGAAAAGCAGCCCCTGTCTCTCTCATCCCATATTCTATTCCGGAATGTGGCGTCTGCGATCCTCTCGAATTTTTCCTCTGAAAATCCAAAGGATCTCAGGTACTCCTTCCACCTGAATCCCACCAGAACGTTACCCACATCAAAAATAATATTTTCAATCATCCTGTCTTCCTCCAGACGCGTTTTTTTCTTGATGAGATACTGATAAACCAATAAAAATGCATAGGCAATAACCGGCAGAAGAATCGCCGCCCCAATGGCTCCCTTAAACAACGCATAACTATCCTCCCCACTGCCCAGTGCGAACACCAGGGGGAGAAGGGCTGCCGCTGCCAGAATGATCACGCCGATGATTGCCGCGGCTCTTTTAAAATTTTTCATAGGCCCTCTCTGTCACCGGATCCGAATCACTCCTGCCCGGTACCTTTCCTGAATTTTTCATAATATGCGGCATACAATCTCTCCAGAATTTCCGGAGCTCTTCCTCCCACCGTTTTTCCGTCAATACTCTCAGCGGCATGGCAGAGAGCGCCGGAACGGCTGACGATGACCTCGTCCGCGTCGAAGAGCTCTTTAAGAGTAAAGGGCTCCTCCGCCACCGGGATGTCCAGCCCACGGGCCAGCTCGATCATATGCTTTCTGGTAATGCCCGGCAGGATCAGATTATCACAGGGCGCTGTCCGCAATACCCCGTCCTTGATGATGGAAACATTGCTGTGGGCGCATTCCGTCACCCGTTCTCCCCTGTGAAATACCGTCTCATCACACCCCTGGGATTCCGCCCTCTGGGCGGCCATAACATTCGGGATCAGATTCAGGGTCTTTATATTACAATGGAAGTACCGGGTATCCTCCATGGTGATCAGCTTCACTTTTTTCTCCATGGGCGCGGGATTGATAGGATTCAGCATGATCATCAGATTCGGCTTCACCTCTCCCTCCGGGAATTTATGTTCTCTGTACGCAGTTCCTCTGGATGCCTGCCAGTATAAAAGGCCATTATTCCCGTCAAATTTTTCCACCACCCGCATCAGCTCCTCCGTCAGTTCCTCCCTCGACATGGAAAAAGCGATCTCCAAAAGACGGCAGCTATTGTAAAAGCGGTCCAGATGCTCCGTCAGAGCAAAGGCACGGCCATTGGCTACGGACGTGGCGTCATATACGCCGTCCCCAAAATAATACGCTCTGTCCAGCATGGGAATCTTAAGTTCTTCCACAGGCGCGATCTCACCATTATAGTAACCTACCCGTTTCATGTAACCCCTCCTCGTAAAAGTAATGCGGCACAGCCGCTGCATAAAAAGATAGCAGATACAGTACACGCCGGAGAAATTCTCCCCGGCGCACACAGTTAAGGCAGCCCAGACCGCCATCATTTATTTCTGTAAATAATATCGTTCCTTCCCGGTCCATTGGATATCATCGTAATCGGGAAACCGATCTGTTCTTCCACAAACTCCACATATTTACGGCAGTTTTCCGGAAGCTCCTCATATTTTTTCACACCGCGGATATCCGTCCGCCAGCCCGGCAGAACCTTTAATACGGGCTTCGCCTTTTCCAGATTCACGGTGGTGGGGAAGTCTGTAGTCACCCTCCCGTCAATTTCATAGCCCACGCAAACAGGGATCTCATCCAGATAACCAAGCACATCCAGTACCGTAAAGGCCACATCCGTGGTTCCCTGTATACGGCATCCGTATTTTGACGCCACACAGTCAAACCATCCCATACGTCTGGGGCGCCCTGTGGTTGCGCCGTACTCTCCGCCGTCTCCGCCCCGTCTTCTCAGCTCATCCGCCTCATCCCCGAAAATCTCAGATACGAAAGCGCCTGCGCCGACTGCGCTGGAATATGCCTTACATACGGTAATGATCTTCCTGATCTCGTAGGGCGGCACTCCTGCGCCGATGGCGCCATACGCAGCCAGTGTAGAAGAAGATGTAACCATGGGATAGATGCCGTGATCCGGATCTTTAAGAGAACCAAGCTGTCCCTCCAGAAGGATCTCTTTGCCCTCCTTCAGGGCATTCCACAGATACAGGGAAACATCCCCCACATAGGGCTCCACCATCTTCTTATACTCAAGAAGCTCCGCAAAAATCTCATCGGGATCCAAAAGGGGCTTGTGATACAAATGCTCCAGAAGAACATTCTTTGTTTCGCAGACGCGGATTACCTTTTCCTTCAGGCTTTCCTCGTCGAACAGCTCGCTGACCTGGAATCCGATCTTTGCGTATTTGTCGGAATAGAATGGAGCGATGCCGGACTTGGTGGAACCGAAGGATTTCCCTGCAAGGCGCTCCTCCTCATACTGGTCAAAAAGGATGTGATAGGGCATGACCATCTGCGCCCTGTCAGAGATCATGATCCTGGGAGCCGGAACTCCTCTGCTCACGATTTCATTGTATTCTTTAAAAAACACAGGGATATTCAGCGCTACGCCATTACCGATAATGCTGGTAGTATGATCATAAAATACACCAGACGGCAGGGTATGGAGAGCAAATTTACCATAGTCATTTACAATGGTATGTCCTGCGTTGGCTCCTCCCTGGAATCTGACGATAATGTCCGCCTCCCGGGCAAGCATATCCGTAATTTTGCCTTTTCCCTCATCTCCCCAGTTTGCTCCAACTACTGCTTTGATCATAACACTTCTTCCTCCTCGTGTCTTATCTGCGTTTCCTAAACGTTAATCTCGACTTTTACGCCAAGCAGCTCCCTGTGGGATTCCAGCATGGGATTTACCACCTTATCAAGGAACGCTGCGGTCTGCTCGCCGGCCCTTCCCACGTATCTGGACGGATCCATGGTTTTTTTCAGCTCTTCCTGCGTAAGATTGAACGCCGGATCGGCAGCGATCAGCTCCAGGAGATTATTATCCAGACCCTCTGCCTTCACATTGCGTCCTGCCTCCATGGACAGCTCGCGAATGCGCTCATGCAGCTCCTGACGGTCGCCTCCGGCCTTGACCGCGTCCATCATGATGTTTTCCGTAGCCATAAAGGGCAGCTCGGACATCAGCCGTTTTTCAATGACCTTCGGATAAACCACCAGGCCGTCCACCACATTCAGACAAAGATCCAGAATACCGTCAATGGCAAGAAATCCCTCCGGAATACTCAGGCGCTTGTTTGCGGAGTCGTCCAACGTTCTCTCAAACCATTGCGTCGCGGAGGTGATCGCCGGATTCAGTGCGTCTATCATCACATACCGGGACAGGGAAGCGATCCTCTCGCTTCTCATGGGATTTCTCTTATATGCCATCGCAGAAGAACCGATCTGGGATTTCTCAAAGGGCTCCTCCACCTCTTTCAGATGCTGAAGAAGCCGGATGTCATTCGACATCTTATGGGCGCTGGCCGCAATGCCTGCCAGAATATTCATCACCCTGGTATCGACCTTGCGCGAGTAGGTCTGTCCGGAAACCGGATAGCACTCCCGAAACCCCATCTTCTCCGCGATCATTGGATCGATCTTATCGATGGTCTCCTGGTCGCCGTCGAACAGTTCCAAAAAGCTCGCCTGGGTACCGGTGGTTCCCTTGGAGCCAAGCAGCTTCATGGTGCCAAGCACATATTCCAAATCCTCCAGATCCATCATAAATTCCTGCGTCCAGAGTGTGGCGCGCTTTCCCACCGTGGTGGGCTGCGCAGGCTGGAAATGCGTAAAGGCAAGGGTGGGCTGATCCTTATACTGGTCGGCGAACTTTGCAAGCTCCGCGATTACGTTTACCAGTTTTTTGCGCACCAGCTTCAACGCTTCAGTCATCACAATAATATCGGTATTATCGCCCACATAGCAGGAGGTTGCCCCCAGATGGATGATTCCCTTTGCCTTCGGGCACTGTACGCCGTAGGCATACACATGGGACATCACATCGTGACGCACCTGGCGTTCCCGCTCTTTCGCCACGTCATAGTTAATATCCTCCGCATGGGCCTTCAGTTCGTCAATCTGCTCCTGGGTAATATTCAGGCCCAGCTCCTTTTCCGTCTCCGCCAGAGCGATCCACAGCTTTCTCCATGTGCGGAACTTCATATCCGGAGAAAAAATATACTGCATCTCTTTGCTGGCATAGCGCTCAGATAAGGGGCTTACATATCTGTCCGTACTCATGCTCTTCTCCTATTGATCCAGTCCAAGACGATGGAACACCTCATTGTATGCTTCTTCCACATTGCCCAGGTCGCGTCTGAAACGGTCCTTATCCAGCTTCTCATTCGTCTCCACATCCCACAGGCGGCAGGTATCCGGAGATACCTCGTCAGCCAGAAGGATCTGCCCGTGGAAACGTCCGAATTCGATCTTAAAGTCAATGAGCTTCATACCCGCGTTCAGGAAGTACTCTTTCATAATCTCATTCACCTTCAGAGTATAGCTTCTGATCTGATCGATTTCCTCCTGAGTTGCCAGGCCCAGAGCCAGAGCATAATCGTCATTGATGAACGGATCGCCCAGAGCGTCGTTTTTGTAGCTGAATTCAAGAATGGGGCAGAGAAGCTGTCTTCCCTCTTCTACGCCCATTCTCCTGGAAAAGCTTCCGGCTGCCACGTTGCGGATGATAACCTCCAGCGGTACAATATCCACCTTTTTAACGGCAGTCTCTCTATCATTTAATTCTTCGATGAAATGTGTCGGGATACCGGCAGCCTCAAACTTCCGGAAAACAAGGTTTGTCATACGGTTATTGATCGCACCTTTGCCGACGATGGTTCCTCTTTTTTCGCCGTTAAATGCGGTAGCGTCATCTTTATAGCTGACGATCACCACATCCGGATCATCGGTGGCAAAAACCTTTTTGGCCTTTCCTTCATAAAGCTGTTCTTTTTTCTCCATATATTTCACCAGTTCCTTTCATCATATGATACCAGGAGCAAAGAGGCCAAAATACCTTTTGATCCCAACATCACGATATTTATGCGCACAAAAATTATACATCATAAGCGTTTCAAAAGCAACACAAAAACCGCTGGATGAACGCCTGTTCCGTTATGAAAATTTACGATTTATCCCTGGGTAAATCTGGACAGGAACTGACGGGTCCGCTCTTCCCTGGGATTTTCGAATACCTGATGAGGATCTCCCCTCTCAAGGATGTAACCGTCATCCATGAAAATAACCTGATTTGCCACATCCCTGGCAAAGGCCATCTCATGTGTGACAATGATCATTGTCGTATTTTTGTCCGCAAGCTCCCTGATAACTCTCAGCACCTCCCCGGTCAGCTCCGGATCCAGCGCGGAGGTGGGCTCGTCAAAGCAGAGAATATCCGGTTTCAGCGCCAGGGCACGGGCAATGGCCACCCTCTGGCACTGGCCGCCAGACAACTGATGGGGATAATTGTTCATCCGATTGTCCAGCCCCATCTGCTTCAGAAGGCTCTCCGCCTGAGCGCGGATCTCCTCCTGGATCTCTTTTTTTCTTTCCTTATAGCCCGGGCTTTCCTTTGCAAGAAGCTGCTTTGCCAGCATCACGTTTTCCAGTGCAGTATACTGCGGAAACAGATTAAAGGACTGGAACACGAGGCCAAAATGGAGCCGTTTCCTGCGGATGGAGGATTCCTGCTGAGTGGAGGGATCCTCCGAGTCAAACAAGGTCTGTCCGTTTACACGTATGATCCCTTTATCCGGACGCTCCAGAAAATTCAGGCATCGCAGGAGCGTGGTTTTTCCGCTTCCCGAGGAACCGATAATGGAAACCACCTGTCCCTGCTCCAGAGAAAAGCTGATATCCTTCAGAACTTCGGTCCGATTAAAAGATTTGCATATATGTTCCGCTTCTAAAATAGCCATCTTTGCTCCTCCTATCTGAAATAATCCAGTCTTTTCTCCAGATGTCCGAGAAGGACCGTCAGGATACCATTGAAAATAAGATAATACACCGCCGTAAAAAACAGCGGCCATATGGCGCCGGAAATGCCCTGCGATCCCTTCAAAAACGCCTGCCCGGCCCAGATGATCTCCTGTAATGCGATAATTCGGGCGAGAGAGGTATCCTTTACCAGAGTGATGATCTCATTGGACATGGGCGGAACAATGCGCTTGATCATCTGAAGCAGCTTGATCTTAAAAAATATCTGGCGTTTCGTCATGCCAAGCACCAGACCGGCTTCCTCCTGTCCCACAGGGACTCCCTGAATACCGCCCCGGTAAATCTCGGAGAAATAGCAGGAATAATTCAGAATAAAGGAACATGACGCAGCCAGAAAACGCCCGGACTCTGTGCCTCCCCATATGGGATTATGCAGCACCAGCCCCGGAAAATAATAAATGATCAGAAGCTGGATCATAAGAGGTGTGCCGCGGATGATCCACACAATCAGCTTTGTAAAATAGCTCAGTGGCCTGAATCGGGACATGGAACCGAAACAGATGATCAGTCCCAGAGGGAACGCGCCGATCAGGGTTACAAAAAATAGTTTTAATGTTTGTAGAAAACCGATATTCAGTGAGCGAATGACAACCGGCATCTGCTGCATGACCTGTTCCATAAAAAATCCTGCTTTCTTTAAAATTCTAAAGCCTGAAAAATAGAGAGCGGGGAAACCGCCCTCTATTTTATTTAATGTTCATTTTTTATTATTTATACTTCCCTTTATTTCTGCTCGATCAGGGCATCCTGAACGCCGTATTTCTCAGCGCATTCCAGCATGCTCCCGTCTGCATAGCTTTCAACAAAAAACGTATTCAGAGCTTCTGCAAGGTCGGAGCCTTTACGGAAGCCTACGCCATATTCCTCACTGTTCAGCTCCACGGTGTGTGTGAGCTGCTCATAGCCTGTTCCCTCGCCGATCATGGCTGCCGCCATCAAAAGATCGATAACCGCTGCGTCCGATGTGCCCGCAGATACTTCCATAAGTGCATCCGCCTGTGCTTTTACAGGCGTACACGCCAGCCCCAGAGCGGTTACCTCAGCTTCTCCAGCGCTTCCTGCCTCAACAGCAAAATTCAGATCCTGCAGGCTGTCCGTATCCTGATACTGGTCCGCCTCGTCTGCCGGTACGACAACTACCTGCGCGTTCTTACAATACGCATTTGAGCATTCCATAGCGCTGATCACTTCATCTGTAAGCGTCATGCCGTTCCATACACAGTCGATAGTCTGACCGTCCAGCTCCAGGACTTTATTATCCCAGTCGATCTCCACGAACTCAACATCCACGCCCAGACTCTCTGCAAAGGCCTTCGCCATATCCGCGTCGAAGCCGACCCAGTCGTCGCTTCCTTCTTCTTTATAATCCATAGGCGCAAACTCCGTGATGCCTACAACAAGAGTTCCTTTATCCTGTACATATGCCGTGTCGCTGTCCTCAGCCGCATATACGCCTGCAGCCATGGATAAGATCATCGTGGTGGTTAAAGCAAATGAAATTAATTTTCTCATATTATCTTTATCTCCTCGCTTATAATTAAAATAATTGAACACGCTACAATATTACCAATTTACCAAGCGAAAGTCAACAGAAAAATTGCATTTTATTATTTTCCCCGCAGCGATGGGCTCCTCCCGCACCCACCGGGTGCGGGAGGAGCCCATCATCTTTTTTCATGAGCCCGTGCTTCTGTGATACTCCTGCGCAAAATTTTTCAGGAGTTCATCCACATGCTGGGAGTACACGGGAATCTCCGGTTTTTTCGCAAACCGGCCGAGGGACTCGTCGATCTCCCGGCGGATGACGTCGCTCACTTCCAGTTCCTCCAGACAGCTCTCATATTCGATGGGCGTGCGGATACTCCGAAAGGCCAGAAGATAACACTTCAGCGCCTTTTCATCCTTCCCGCACTCATAAGCCCTCCGAAAACAATCCGCCGCCTTTTCCATCTGAAACAGATAGCTGTATGCACAGCCCTCATTGTGATAAATATTCTCCTTCAGGCTCCCGTCTTCCTCCTCCAGCTCCTTCCGCCCCAGAAGGCTTTCATATATCCGGATAGCGCTGACATACATGCCATTTTCCGCCAGAGAATCCGCTTTCCGTTTTTCCCTGACAAGAGGGCTTTCCGAATCATACATGCGAATCTGCCGGTTCAGTCCCTTCAATTCATCATAGCTCAGATAATTGATCTCCTTAAATATGGGGTAGAGGACATCCTGAACACTGGAAAACCTGCCTGCCTTTACCCGCAGCTTTTCCGCCAGCTCCGGCAGCTCCAGCTCACGCCGGAGCCACCGGCACAGCCCGTCGTTCATAATGGTCTCGTCCACCAGATAGAGATTATGATACAGATAGTAGCACAACTCCTCCAGGGAATAAATATTGCTGCTGATATTCTCTATATAATAGGGCTCCCCGGCCTTTTTCGTCTGACATAAAATATATCCGCTCATCGCATCTCCCTTCTCACCAGCGCGCCGTCTCTTTCCAGACCTTTCCACTCGCCGGGTACATTTCCCCAAAACCAAGATCTCTCACCGTAATACTGCATTCTCTGGGTGAAACATATTGCAGTTCAAGAGAGAGCCGGGTGGTTTTATTCGGCCGCACAGGCAGGCCCGGCAAAGCCATGGATACCCGCTTTTTCTCACTTTCTCCCAATTCGCTGATAATGAATACCAGTTCTTTCGCATCATCCAGAATAAGCTCACAGCCGCCCCGGCTCTCATACCAGTTATTTCCGGCGGGAACCAGGCAATGATATGCCGGCGCGCCCATGATCTTCATGTCCATGCCGATCTCCGCACTCACCAGCGCATCTCCCAGGTAACGGTAGTTCTTCAGGGATTTCTTTTCCAGCTTTTCCACTCCGGCCAGACAAGCCCCCTTTGCAAACAGATTGTTTCCAAAATATACCTTTCGTTTCTGATAGCACAGCATACGGACGGATTTCTTCGCCCACTCCTGGTCAAAGCCCGTACCGGTCATCTGAACGCTGGAATACATATCCTTCCCCATGGTTTTCCGGATAAAATCACAGAAGTCCTCATCCCGCTCTTCTCTGCCGCTGCGAAGGGAAGCTGTCTGAGGCTCGCTCAGCTCGATAAGTGTAGATTTTACACCCGGCTTTCTGGCCAGACGGCGGAAGGTTACACCCGCCTCCGTGAAGGAATACCAGGCGACGCACCGGCTCCACGTCTCGATCTTCTGGCTCAGCACATAGTAATAAAAGCTTTCCCCATAATCCAGGAGCATACACTTTTCCGGCGGAAAACCTATAAACCCACACGCCTTCTGAAGATTGGATACCTGCACGCGATCCAGCGCGGGCATAACGATAATCAGGCATTTGGTATTTTTTACAAGATCCACCACGCCCATAAATTTCAGCATCCCCTTCAGGAAAATAGCCGCCAGCTCCCATGGGGCTTTCTCATCGCCCCCTGTTTTGACCGTTTCTTCACTCTTGCAGATATCATAGAGATTCCCTACGGCCAGACCGTCTTTTTCTCTGGAAAAATATTCCGCCTCCACGCCCACGCAGTACTCTCCGTGCTCCGGGCGGTAGCAGAGACAGGTGGGCGCCTCAAACAGGCTTCCGCCCACCTTCATGGAAACAGAGCGGGCCTCATCAGCCTTGCGGTCATAATAACATATCTGGGAGATCTCCCTGCCAATATCAATTCCAATTATCAAATCCCGGATTTCGTTCATTTTTCGCTTTCCTTCTCAATGACAAACATTTCTTTTACATACTGTTCCTGGCGGAGATACTGCTTTATCTTCGCCTGCACTTCCTCGCTGCGGCCCAGACGCCTTGCAGCCATAATCTGATTCAAAAGCTGGTATTTGCTCATGGGGGCGCCCTCCACCTTATTCATGGTAATCACGCGCTCGGCTGTTTTTTTCGGGCCGGACGGGCCCTGCACCACGAAATAATAATGCAGAGACTCTCCATAAAACATTGTGAAGGTCTTTGTAAAGATTCCCTCAAAGGTATTCTTAAGAGGCTCGCTCTTATAGGAACGTTCCCCGCCCAGTCCAGTATCCAGAGCATAGTACAGAGTTACAGTATTCACAGGATTGGTGTGATACTCCAGGAATATCTTATCATCCAGCTGACAGGGGCTCAGAAGCCTCGAAGGGAGCTTGCGGAAAAAGGAAAAAACAAGGCCGTCCCTCTGACATTCCGCCAGAAGCTCCTCCTTCATCTTATAATATCTTCCCTTTGCATCCTTCTGTTTCACAATATTTTTAAAGAGGGCCATTCTGCAGATGCGGTTTACCGGCCATTTGTTTTCATAGGCATATTCCAGACGCTGGCGCACATAAGCGCTCATCGGATATTCCTTTACGAAAATGCCATAGGATATCTGCGTGAGGTAAGCCCCCACAATACGCTCTTTTCCGGAATGCTCCACATAGGCTTCCAGAATCTGTTCCCCTTCCTTCCGGTAATCGCAGGTAAACATAAGAAGCTCCAGTATTTTTTCTTCCAGATCATAGGTGTCCATGTCAAAGCCCCTGGCGCTTTTCCAGATGGAGATCAGCTCTTCCACCGGTCCGTTCCGGTACTGCATCAGATACCGGAGCACCGTCTCATCGTATTTTCCCAGTCTGAAAGCCCGGGAAGCCCAGGCGAGCAGCACGGCGTCCTCCTCCTGCCGGCGCTCCATGATCATGCGGCTGGTAAGCTTCAAAAAGCTGCTGTCCTCAAGCTCCTCACAACCGTATTTTGCCGCCAGCTCCGCCGCCTGATGGAACAATCTTCTGGATATCAGAACCTCCAGAAGGGTTTTCAGATCCACCGGCGCATATTCAGAATAATCCATATTTTTCAGATATTCATCCAGTTCTTCTCCACAGGCATCGGACGCATAGTAATTCAGGATGTCCCTGCGCACTGATTCCCGATAAGCGTCCGTCATTCCAAAGGCGCCGGACAGCTTCTGAAAGATCTCCAGATTATCCACCTGGATCCGGTTATTTTCACAATAATGAAGAAGCAGAGCCGGATCCTCCACGCCAATCTTCAAAAGTCTGGGAACCAGCTGCCTTCCGTCCATAAGCGGAGTGATATTATAGTCCACAGTCGCCGTATATCTGCGCTGCTTATCATCCTGGAAGAGAATGACCGCATCCGGCGTATAAAGCCTCGGATAAGCGATCCCCCTCCTGCAGGGATAAACCTCCTCCTGCTCCATCTGGCTATGGCGCACGATCACCTGATGTATATGGCTGTTATCACAGTAGACACGGAAGGTAAAAAGCTTATCCGTTATGGCCCGGGCTTCCTCCATATCCTCCGGTTCGCTGAAAAATTCCTGATAAAGGACTGCATAATTCTCATCCAGCCTTCCCTGTTCCAGCCCCTTTCCGGCAAATGCCCTTATATTTTCCCTGCAGGAACGATAAATCTCGGGTTCCTGCTCCTTACGGCCGACAATTCCCGCATACAGATAGGCCTTTTTCCCCTCGGCCAGCGTATTATCATTATATGTAAAATACATGAGAAGCTGTTTCGGCATTTCCTGCTGGTAAGATGTGTCCATGGTCTCCACATAATATTCATAGAGCCTGGTAATACGCAGTCCGTGCTCCACCGCCCGGGAAAACCACAAAAAATATTCCGGCTTTCTCGGGTCGTCCTTTATGATGTATTTACAGATGGCCTCCAGCACCTCATCAGATGGATATTTTTCATATCCCATGGAAAGCGCCCGGTAAAGCGTACGGTTAAAGCTTTTCTCAAAGCTTGAGAGATAGGCCGCCCTGTTCAGCAGATCCTCCGTCAGTAATCCCCGTCTGGCGGCATAGTAAAATACCTGAGCCCAGAAACCTCCCAGCCGGTGAAGCAGGGAAGGATCGCCGGAGATCTTATCCCAGGCCTCCTGATAGAGCAGCGGATGAATACAGCCCCTGTCAAACTGCTGCTTCATCTGATATACCGCCTGGGCCGGAGAAATCTCATATGCTTTATCCATACGGAGATTCAGGTAAAAGAGAAGAAAGCTGTCCTCCTTCTGAATAAAGAAATCCCGTAAACGGGCGAGAGCCTGTTCGCGATCCGGAAACATTCCCGTAATGACGCAAAGATACAGGTATGCCCCGGCAAGCTCCAGCTCGTCCACCGTAAAGATTCTGTCCCGGTATTTCTCCAGGATCGTTTTCGCAGCGTCGATACGGCCCTCCTGACACAGCACGTACGCCTCCAGCAGATGGTATTCCGTATAATCAAAGCCCTCCTGTATCAGCCGGTGAATGGCCCGGATGCTTATATCAGCCCAGTTTTCCAGTGTGCAGCGGCCGCTTCGATAATCCAGATATTTATGGTACAGGTCTAATCTGCAGCGCTTTTCCACCATCCGCACGTTTACCTGCGCCCGGGGATTTTTTGATGCAAGCACATGATAAACCACTTCTTCATAAGGGCTTCGCACAATGATCTCGCCGGTATGAACGCCCCGGCCCATCCTGTCGCTGTGCACTATATAGTCAACCCGGCAGGCGCTTCCAATAAAATCATCATCTGTCACCGTCTGCTGGAACACTTCCAGGAACTCCCCCCGGCACTCTATTTCCAGCCGAAGATGTCCCCATCCGCTTCTCTGTATGATAAAGGATTCCTGTATGTTTTCCGTTATTTCATAATACTCAGCGTCCCCGGCCTTCAGGGAAATATGCACGGGCTTTTTCAGCCCCATGCCGATGAGAAACTCCTCCAGATGCTGATAGGTGACCGCACCGCTGGAGAAGCCCGCATACATGGCTTTCTGCCGGTTATCCGCCTCCGTCATGATCGAGGGAAAGCTCTTCGCCCGAAAAAGATTATACGCAGCCCCGAAATCATTTTTTGCGATTTTACAAAATTCCTCCAGATTCTTTACCTGACCATCGGATGTGCGGATCGCTTCCCGCTGCGCTTCAATCACAAAGGGAAGCTTGTATTCGCCGATATTTGTGGTAAAACAGAACCAGCCCGCGATCGAATCTCCGGGCTTCATTCCCACGCCGTTCGCCTCATAGCCCAGGCAGACAGCCGTCCCCTGAAAGTTAGCGGCTTCCGGCACGATCCGGCTGTCGGAGACTGTGACAAAGCCCCGGATGCTTCTGTTATTTCCGGCGCCCAGATACACCTCTCCCTTTTTTATCTCGCCTGCTTCCAGCGCGATCACAAGCTTTGCCGGAGAAAATACCAGCTCCGGCTGTTCATATTCAAATTTTCCGCCCAACAATTGCTCAATTCTTTTCTTCAAGTTTTTTCCCCTTATATTTATGCAAACAGGTTTTCTGCTTCCGTTATTCTAAGACGTACGATGCCTATGTTCTTTTTATTATACAACACTCTACTTAACTTCGCAAGAAACGGACAGGATTCGAGCTGCATTTCTGTTTCTGGGAAAAGCACGGGAAACCAGTCCTCAACATAAACTATAAAGAAATCCCCTTTGAGGTGCAGATTTGAGGACTTTTTTAAAACCCCTGACTTTATCCGAGGAAAGATCCTATCTTCGGCGTTACCGCGAGGGTGATTCAGAGGCAAAGAATATTCTGATCGAGCGCAATCTGCGCCTTGTGGCCCATATTGTTAAAAAATATAAAAGTACCGACGAGGATCTGGATGATCTGATCTCTATCGGAACCATCGGGCTCATCAAAGCCATTTCCACCTTTGATTCCACAAAATCCACCCGTCTCTCCACCTATGCCGCCAGATGCATTGAAAATGAGCTTCTCATGATGCTCCGCTCTAAGAAAAAGTATTCACGTGAGGTGTCTCTCTATGAGCCCATCGGCACGGATAAAGAGGGCAATGAGATCAATCTTCTGGATATTATTGAGAGCCCTCCTGTGGATGTGGTCGAGGATTATTCGGTAAAGGAGGATATACGGATTCTTCTCGGCTCCCTGAAGGAGGTTCTGTCTCCTAAAGAGTTCCAGGTGATCTGTCTGCGGTACGGCCTGTTTGATGAAGAAGAACAGACCCAGCGGGAGATTGCCGGAAGAATGAATATCAGCCGGTCCTATGTGTCCCGTATCGAGAAAAATGCCCTTTTGAAGCTCCGGACATTATTTTCCTGATATTCTCATAACTCAAATACAGGCCCCTGCCATAAGGCAGAGGCCTGTTTACGTTTATTCACAGCCCGCTTTCCTCCCGCCGGAGAAGATCATAAACTTCTGCATCTGCGTCCAGATCCACGTAAAGCCTCTGCCGGGGATGGGGCGCGCTCTCCATGGAGTTTCCGTCCCCGTCATAGATGGCCTTGACCGTGACCGCAATGTTTCTGCCATCCGGCTTCATGATCTCGATGATCTCCCCCACCGAAAACTTATTTCTCTGTGTGATCTGCACAAAGCCCCTCCCATCAACAGCCTCCACAAAGCCCAGATACGTGGCCTCTCTTGCATAGGTGTTGTTGTCGTAAATCTGCGTGGTCTCATCGGGCTTTCCATAGAAAAACCCTGTGGTAAACTGCCGGTAGGTGCAGCTCATGATCTGCTGCTGATACCACTCCATATTATCCTGATATTTCCCGGGGCTTTCCAGATAATCATCGATGGCCTTTCTGTATGTGCGGGCAACGGTGGCCACATAGAGGGCATTTTTCATCCGCCCTTCGATCTTTAAGCTGTCCACGCCGCTTTCCAGCATATCCCCCATATGCTCCACCATACAGAGATCCTTGGAATTAAAGATATAAGTCCCACGCTCATTTTCAAATACCGGCATGTATTCCCCCGGCCTGGTTTCCTCCACGATGGAATACTTCCAGCGGCAGGGATGAGTACATGCGCCCTGATTGGCGTCCCGGCCCACAAGATAATTGCTGAGAAGACATCTTCCGGAATAGGAAATGCACATGGCGCCATGAACAAAGGTCTCTATTTCCATATCTTCCGGAATGTTTGCCCGGATCTGCCGTATTTCTTTAAGGGACAGCTCCCTCGCCGTAACTGCTCTTTTTGCCCCCAAAGCATACCAGAAACGGAACGTCTCATAATTAGTATTATTTGCCTGAGTGCTGATATGACGCTCGATCTCCGGACAGATTTCCTTCGCACAGGTAAAAATGCCGGGGTCCGCAATGATCAGACCGTCCGGCTTTAATTCCCTTAATTCTCCCAAATATTCCTTCACGCCCTCCAGATCATAATTATGGGCCAGAATATTCACGGTAACATAGACCTTTACACCATGCGCGTGAGCAAAAGCGAGCCCCTCCGCCATATCCTCACGGGAAAAATTCTTCGCCTTTGCCCGAAGCCCGAAGGCCTCGCCGCCAATATAAACCGCATCCGCTCCGAACTTCACTGCGATCTTCAATACCTCCAGGCTGCTGGCAGGTACCAGTAATTCCGGCTTTTTCATGGTCTCCTCCTGTTTCCCCTGTCTCTCCTGTTTTCAGATTTTCACGCTGAGAGCAGCGCCATCCCCCAGCGGCAGAATAGATGTGCGCAGCTTGGGATGATGCTTCAGCTCATAAAGATATTCCCGCATCCGCTTATAAATCGTTCGGTTCCGCCGCTCCACAAGATAATGGGATTCTATAATATCCCCTTCCTGAAGTACATTGTCCGACACGAGCACGCTGCCGGGCTTCATCAGCCGGAGAACATCCGGCAGCCAATGGATATACTGCCCCTTTGCAGCATCCATGAAAATCAGATCAAAGGGCCCGTTCAGGGCCTTCAAAAACTCTCCCGCATCTCCTTCCAGCAGCGTGATCTGCCGCTCACGCCCCGCCCTTTTAAAATTCTCCTTAGCCGCAGCGATCCGTTTCGGATAGCTTTCAATGGTCGTAATATGGGCTGCCGGAGAACCATACTCACACATAAGAAGTGTGGAGAAGCCTACGGCTGTCCCCACCTCCAGAATCTGCTCCGGCTGCTTCATAGCCAAAAGCGCCTTTATAAAGCTCTGCATTTCCCTGCGGATAATCGGCACGGAATCCTCCAGGGCCGACTGCTCCAATTCCTCCAGAAAGGGGGTGTTCCCCCTGTCCAGAGAATTGATATATGTTCTCATTCGTTCATCAATGATCACGAGGATACTCCCTCCTGGTCCGCATCGCCGGCCAGTATCCCCATGATTCTGGTAGGCGTATAGGCGGTACTCAAAAGATATGTTCCCGGCTTTAGCTGCCCTTTATAATTAGAAAGCTTCTCCTGGACATAGAACACCCTTGCATCCTTGATCAGCCCCTTACTTTCCAGTATCTTTGCAATATCATAAACCGACGCGCCGTCCTGGATCACCACCGTGATCTCCTGACCCTCGCCCGGGCTCATGGCCTGCTGATTAAATACATCATAACCAAACTGATAGGTGGTTTTGCCGATCCAGAAAATCAGAATGATCACGCAGACATAAAGAGCTATCCTGAAAAATCCGCCGGCCACAACCACGCCGGCCGCTCCCACCCGTTCTCTTGTATTTCCCATAACTGTCTCCCTTCAGATATCCCTGAGTATCAGCCTCCCGAATGCCTCCCATCAAAGCTCCGGGACATGCATATCGATTCCTTCCACAATGTCCTTTGCCACAGACTGCAAAAGCTTGCACATGGCCAACTCCGCATCCAGATAGGCATTTACTTCGGGAACATGGCGAAGCTCCGCAGATTCCTGTCTTATCTGCTCGAGCGTCTCTAACAATTTATCCCGGGATCCCTCCTCCTGAAGCTGGAAATTATGTGCGCGAAACTGATCCACCCGCTCCATAAGCCCCGCATTCTCCAAAAGGATCTTTTCCTGTTTTTTATACTCATTGTACACATCGCTCTGTTTAATCGCAGATATAAGCGCCCGTATGTTAAAATTAATGGTGTCCATTTATGCCTCCATAATAATGGGGAGTATCATTGGTTTTCTCTTGGTGCGTTTCCAGAGGAAATCGCTCAGCGCGTCTTTTACTACGGTCTTGATCCTGCCCCAGTCAGAGACATTTTTTTCCAGGCAGGAATCCAGCGCGCCCTCTACCACTTCCCGGGCTTCATCCATAAGGTCCTCCGACTCCCGGACATAGACAAATCCCCTGGAAACAATATCCGGCCCCGCAAGGACCACATTGCTGTGGCGCTCAAGTGTCATGACCACGATCATGATTCCGTCTTCTGCCAGGTGCTGCCGGTCACGGAGAACAATATTCCCCACATCGCCGACGCCGAGGCCATCCACCAGAATGCCTCCCGTCTGCACATGGCCGGTGATTTCCGCGCCCTGTGCGTCCAGCTCAAGTACATTTCCGGAAGAAAGGATAAAGATATTCTCCTTCGCGATTCCCAGATCCTCCACGATCCTCTTCTGCGCCGTCAGGTGACGGTACTCTCCATGGACAGGGATCGCATAGCGGGGACGCACCAGAGAATAGATCAGCTTGATCTCCTCCTGGCAGGCATGTCCGGACACATGCGCATCCTGGAAAATAACCTTCGCCCCTTTCATCGACAGCTCATTGATAACCTTGGACACCGCTTTTTCATTTCCGGGTATGGGATTGGAGCTGAAAATAATGGTATCGTTCGGCTTGATCGTAATCTTTTTATGGATATTCGCCGCCATACGGGACAGGGCTGCCATGGATTCTCCCTGGCTTCCTGTGGTGATCAGCGTCATCTGCTCATCCGGATAGTTCTTCACCTGATCGATCTCAATCAGAGTATTTTCCGGGATCCGCAAATATCCCAGCTCAGACGCCGTAGTGATCACATTGACCATACTGCGGCCCTCCACAGCGACCTTTCTTCCAAATCGGTACGCGGAATTTATGATCTGCTGCACACGGTCCACATTGGACGCAAAGGTGGCAATGATGATCCTGCTGTTCTTATACTCATTAAACAGATTATCAAACACCTTCCCAACTGTGCGCTCGGACATGGTAAAGCCCGGACGCTCCGCATTGGTGCTGTCGCACATCAGGGCCAGAACACCCTTTTTGCCGATCTCGGCAAACCGCTGCAGATCTATGGCGTCGCCGAATACCGGCGTATAGTCCACCTTAAAGTCTCCCGTATGCACCACGATTCCCGCAGGGGAATAGATGGCAAGTGCAGAGGCGTCCTGGATACTGTGATTCGTCTTGATAAACTCTATGGAAAAATCTCCCAGATTGATGACCTGTCCATGCCGCACTTCCTTCATTTTCGTGGAACGGACCAGATTATGCTCCTTCAGCTTATTTGTGATCAGTCCCAGCGTGAGCTTCGTAGAATATATAGGAACGTTTACCTCCCTCAGCACATAGGGCAGTGCGCCGATATGATCCTCATGTCCATGAGTGATCACAAATCCCTTTACCTTTGAGATATTTTCCTTCAAATAGGTCACATCCGGGATCACCAAGTCGATACCCAGCATATCATCCTCCGGAAAGGACAGGCCGCAGTCTACTACCACTATACTATTTTCGTATTCAAAAGCTGTAATATTCATTCCGATCTGCTCGAGACCACCCAGCGGAATGATCTTTAACCTTGAAGCTGATCTCCGGCTGCGCCGTGCGGTCGGCTTCATCTGGCTTTTTACAGATGGCTTCGCAGCGCTCTCCGGTAATTTCATCACCGGCTTCTGCTGGCCTCTGGAACGGTTATTTTTCAGTCTGGTCATCTGCTTTCTGGCGTTTCCGCCAGTCATATTCTTTTTATTATAATTATCGTTTTTCAAATAATTTACACCTCAATTCACATTTCTAATTTTACATCTTCCAACATTTGTTCAAATATCCTAAACACTTCCGAAAGCTCCTCGTCATTCTCCACCATTTCATAGCAGGCTTCCGGGCTTTCGCTCTCGGACACATCCTTCATAATATAGGCAGCCGCCTCATCGTCCATGGAATCAGACACAAGAAGATAACTGACCCCGCCTATCGTAGTCTGCTCCTCCACGTAAAATTCCTCGATCGTTCCATCCTCTGACTGAAATTTGATTTTTTCCATTTTGTACTTCCTTATCCATTACTCAGGGAATCCAGATATCCCTGCAAAATAAAAACCGCCGCAAGCTCATCCAGATATTGCTTCCGGTTCTCTCTCCGTACATTTGCTTCCATCAGGGTACGGTTTGCCTCCACCGTAGTCAGCCGTTCATCCCACATAACAACAGGCAGGCCAGTTCTCCTCTCCAGCATTTCCTTAAACTCCAGAGATTTCTGTGCCCGCTCTCCAACAGTGTTATTCATATTTTTCGGATATCCCAGCACGATCCGTTCTGCCTGATACTCCGAAATCAGTTCTTCTATCCGCGCCAGTGTCCGGCGCAGCTTATTTTCCTGATTACGCCGGATAGTCTCCACTCCCTGGGCAGTCAGCCCCAGAGGATCACTCACAGCCACTCCTACTGTTTTAGAGCCATAATCCAGTCCTATGATCCGCATTTTCAGCGCTCCCAGGATTTGTTTTTAATGTATTCGTTCAGAAGCTCTTCCACCAGCTCATCCCGCTCAACCTTCATGATCATGCTTCTGGCGCCCTTATGGCTGGTAATATAAGTAGGATCTCCGGACATAATATAGCCTACGATCTGATTTACAGGATTGTAGCCCTTTTCGTCCATCGCCGTATACACTAAATCCAGAACCTGCTTAACCTCCAGCTCCTGCTCCGGCTTCGTCTTAAAATACTGTGTACTTCCCAGATTATTTTCTGTCATTCTTCTCACGTCCTTACGATTATTCCTATTTTATTCTAATATAATTCCATGTAAAATACAATGAAAAAGTTTCTTTTACCTCAATTCACCCAATAAAAGATGATCCTGAAGAAAGGCTTTTGCCGTAACAGTCACGAGATTGTTCACATGAAGGGCGTTCTGCCCTTCCACAGCCACTTTTATATATTCCCGGCTGTGGCCCGTAAAATATTTATTCCCGCCGATCTCCGTCTCCTCCTCCAGAAGTATTTCCAGAGGTTTGTTCAAAAAACCCTTCTCATATTCTCCGGCCCGCAGATCATGCAGCGCCAGCATCTCATCACTTCGGGCCGCTTTCACGGCTTCGGTGATCTGCCCCGGCATTTCGGCCGCCTTAGTTCCCTGACGTCTGGAATATTTAAAAATATGCGTCTCGTAAAAATGGATGCTCTTCACAAATTCGCAGGACTCCCGGAATTCTTCCCCGCTCTCCATGGGAAAGCCCACGATGACGTCTGTGGTGAGGGCCGGATTTTCATAATATTTCCTCAATATGGCGCACTTTTCCCTGTATTCCTCCGCACTGTAGCAGCGCTTCATCCGCCGGAGAGTGGCGTCACAGCCGCTCTGGAGAGAGAGATGAAAATGTGGACATACCTTCGGAAGATCTGCCATGGCTTTCGCGAATTCTTCCGTGATAATGCCCGGTTCCAGAGATCCCAGACGGATCCTGGATATCCCCTCCACCTGATGGACCGCCCGGATCAGCGTGAGCAGCGTTTCTTTTTTTTCTTTAAAATCCACGCCATAGGAGCTGAGATGAATACCTGTGAGCACCACCTCCCTGTAGCCCCGCTCCGCCAGGGAGCGAACCTCCTGAAGCACGTCCTCCGGCTGCCTGCTCCGCGCCCTGCCCCTGGCATAGGGTATGATGCAGTAGGTGCAAAACTGATTGCAGCCATCCTGCACCTTAATACAGGCCCGCACATGCGCCGCCGTGCGCCGGATCGAAAGGCTCTCGTATTCCTTTGTCTGATTGATCCTGATCACATGTGGCGAACGGCTCTTTTCTCCCTCATAGTCCTCAAGTATCCGTACGATATTTTTTTTCCGGTTATTCCCCAGAATGATATCCACTGCACCGTCCCGCATCAGTTTTTCTGTATCCATCTGTGCGTAGCACCCTGCTGCGATCACCACTGCTTCCGGATTCATTTTTTTTGCCCTGTGAAGCATCTGCCTGGACTTCCGGTCCGCTATATTGGTGACTGTACACGTGTTGATCAGATATACGTCCGCCCCCTCTTCAAAGGGCACGATCTCATAGCCGGCCTGTTCCAGAAGCTGCTGCATAGCTTCTGTTTCATAGGCATTCACTTTACAACCCAGATTATGAAGGGCAACTTTTTTTTTCATGTATACCTCTTCCCGTTTTAATATTTCACAAAATTTTAGTTCGATTTTTATAACATTTTACCTTGACTTTTCATAGGGGTGCAGTTAAGATGAAGCTGTAAGGAAACAAAACTCTAAGGAGGGGACTATAAAATGAAAACAGCGAGGATTTCACTTAACTCTATTGATAAGGTAAAAGCATTTGTGAATGAAATCAGTAAATTCGACTGTGATTTTGACCTTGTATCCGGCAGATATGTCATCGACGCCAAATCCATCATGGGTATCTTCAGTCTGGATTTATCCAAGACCATAGATCTGAACATTCACGCAGAAGGAGCTGTCCTGGAATCCATTTTAAAGGTCATCGAACCATACGTAGTAGAGTAATTCACGCAATCTCCGGAGGAACTGCCTGCAGTTCCTCTTTTTTATGCCGATCCGCCCATGTCCGCCATGTTGAGGGAGGCGGCCGACGGACAGCCGCATGTTCTTCCGGCTTCAGCCTATCTCTATGATCTCCACACTCCTCAGCGCTTCCTCCACAAGCTCGTCGATCTTCTCCGCCAGCTTTTCCTCCGAGCGATGAATCATTTTCAGATTCGGCTTCGTCACGGGATGCTTTGCCACAAAAATAGTACAACAGTCCTCAAAGGGCTGGATGGAAGTCTCAAAAGCGCCGATCTTTCTGGAAATCTCCACGATCTCCTGCTTATCCATACCGATCACCGGCCTGTATACGGGCAGCGTACACACCTCGTTGGTGACCGCAAGGCTCTGCATGGTCTGACTGGCCACCTGCCCGATGCTCTCACCTGTGATAAGTCCCAGGCAACGGCTCTCTTTTGCGAAATGCTCCGCAATACGCATCATATACCTGCGCATAATGATCGTAAGCTCCTCATGAGGACACCGATCGTAAATATAGAGCTGAATATCCGTAAAATTCACCACATGAAGCCGGATCGGCCCGCTGTATCCGGCCACCAGCGCAGCCAGATCCACCACCTTCTGCTTCGCGCGCTCACTGGTATACGGTGGCGCATGAAAATAAACCGCGTCGATCTTAACGCCCCGCTTGGCGATCATATAGCCCGCCACCGGGCTGTCGATGCCGCCGGAAAGAAGCAGCATCGCACTTCCGTTCGTGCCTGTGGGCATACCGCCCGGTCCGGGCAGCGTCTCAGAATAAACATATATCTTGTCCCGGATTTCCACAGAAAGGGTAATCTTCGGAGCATGCACATCCACAGAGGCTCCGGGAAACGCATCCAAAATAGCGGCCCCCAGCTGTGCGCTAACCTCCATGGAATTCACCGGATAAGATTTTTTTGCCCTTCTTGTATACACCTTAAAGGAATCCGAAAACCCGGGATAAACGGCCTGCATATAGGCAACCGCATCCCTCCCGAGCTGCTCCAGGCCCTGCTCCTCATAAATGATCACCGGACATATCCCCACAACGCCAAACACGCGCTGCAGGGCCTGCACCGCCTCCTCATAATCATAAATCTCCGGACAGAACACATAAACCCGACCCTGCTCCCTGGTAACGGTAAACTCACCCTCCACCCGTTCCAGAGCCATGCGTATCTGCTTCACCAGCGCATTCTCAAAAAGATAGCGATTCTTTCCTTTAATTGCAATCTCTGCATATTTGATCAAAAACGCATGAAACAACATGTTTATTCTCCTTTTCCTCATAGCTGTCCCGCCTCCGGACGGCATCCACTGCCCCGCAGCGGCTCCCATCCCCATTCATTTGGGAATCAGTCTTATATCAACGTCTTGAATACCTCCTGAGCATGGGAAGCGCCTCTCCCAGCGCCTTCAGGCAATAGTCCACTTCCTCCGCCGTATTCTCCTCAGAGAAGCTGATGCGCACCGTGCTCTCGATCTGATCCTTTAAAAGCCCCATGGCCGTCAGGGTGCTGCTGGGCTTTCTCTTATGACTTGAGCAGGCGCTGCCCGCCGAAACATAGATCTGTTTTTCCTCCAGGGTATGAAGCAGGACCTCACTTCGGACTCCCGGAAAGCTGACGCTCAGAATATGGGGCGCTCCCTCCGGAAGGGCCATGCCGTTGATGACCACATCATCCAGCTTCATAAGCCCGTCCGCCATTCTCTGCTTCAGTTCATAAAGGTGCTCGATCCTGCTGTCAAAATCACAGTAAATTTCCTCCGCTGCCGCTCCAAGCCCGGCAATCCCGGGCACATTATCCGTACCTGAACGCATACCGCCCTGCTGGCCGCCGCCCAGTATCTGAGGCTGCACCTTTGCCCTTTCATTTATATATAAAAGGCCGATTCCCTTCGGGCCATGTATTTTGTGGCCGCTGACGGACAGAAGATCAATCCCCAGCTTCTTCGGATAAATCCGGTATTTGCCGAAAGCCTGAATGGCATCCACGTGAAACAGAGCCTTCGGGCTCTTTTCATGCACCAGCCTTCCGATCTCCTCTATGGGCATCACGGCGCCCACCTCATTATTCACATACATAACAGACACCAGAATGGTATCCTCACGGAGGGCTTCCTTCAACGCTTCCAGTCTGACTACGCCCCGGGCATCCACCGGAAGGTAAGTCACCTCAAAGCCCTGTCCCTCCAAATATGCCGCAGGCTGGCTCACGGCCGCATGTTCCACCGCCGTTGTAATTATGTGATTTCCCCTTCGCCTGTTTGCCATAGCGCCGCCGATCAGAGCCAGATTATCAGATTCCGTCCCCCCGGAGGTAAAAAGGATCTCCTTTTCCTTCACCTTCATAAGCTGCGCCAGGATCCTGGCCGAATTCTTTACATATTGTTCCGCTTCCACCCCTCTGGTGTGCATGGCAGAAGGATTTCCAAAATCCTCTGTCATGGTGCGCACTACGATGTCCCGCACACAGTCATAGCATCGGGTGGTGGCTGAATTATCAAAATATGCTTTCATTTTTCTCCTCAATCTTCCTCCAGCAGAAACATCAATATGGACAGGGCGGTAAGCCCCGCCGTCTCCGTGCGGAGGATTCTCCTGCCCAGAGTGATGGGACGCGCCCCGGCTTCCATGGCCGCTGCGACCTCTTCCTCGTCAAATCCGCCCTCCGGGCCGATAAAGATGCCGATGGATGCGCCTGCCGGAATTTCCGCCAGGATCTCCCGGGTTTTTTTAAGCCCCTTTGCCAGCTCATAGGGTATCAGCCGCACACCCAGCCCTCTGCTGTATTCCAGAGCTTCCCAAAAGCTCATCAGGGGATGCACCCGGGGAATCAGCATTCGTTTGGACTGCTCCGCCGCGCTCCGGGAGATCTGCTGCCAGCGGGAAACCTTCTTTTCCGCCTTTTTCTCATCCAGCTTCACCACGCACCTGCGCGTCTCCACGGGAATGATCTCATAAGCCCCCAGCTCCACCGCCTTCTGGATGATCAGTTCCATCTTATCGGCCTTCGGAAGTCCCTGAAAAAGATAGATCTTATTAGGGAGCTCGTAATCCGGCTCCTGGGCATAGAAAACATGCAGGAGCGCTTCCTCATCCAGACGCTCAATGCCGCAGCGGTACTCCTTTTGTCCCCCGTCGCTGACCCACAGCTCCCCGCCGGTTTTCATGCGCAGAACGTTTTTTATGTGATTCACGTCACTGCCGGTGATACGGATACGGCGGCCTTCCTCATCTATCTGGTGTGGTTCTACAAAAAAACGATGCATCCTCAGTCCTTTCTGGCTGTTACAGACACCCATTCGCCCTGCCTCGTCACTTCCACAAGGGTAAGTCCAGCTTTCTTTATCGCTTCCATTACCACATCCTCCTTTACATCCAGAATACCGGATGTAATGTAGTAACCGCCTTTTTTCATATGATTTACGATCACCGGGGTGAGGTAAACCAGCACCTCCGCCAGGATATTGGCTGCTACAATATCATATTTTCCGTAACCCACCTGATCCTGCACGTTTTTATCATCGATAATATTTCCGATCATCATGTCAAAGTCCTGATCCGGAATCCGGTTTGCTTCCTTATTCTCCGCGACAGCAGAGACCGCGCAGGGATCCAGATCGGTTCCCGTCACATGTCCTGCTCCCAGCTTCAGAGCTGTGATTCCCAGGATCCCGCTGCCGGTTCCCACATCCAGCATCTCCGCATCCTCCGACACGTATTTTTTCAGCTGCCGGATCACCAGCTGGGTAGTTTCATGCATCCCCGTTCCAAAAGCGGTACCGGGGTCAATGTGCAGGATCATTTTGTCCGCGTCCTCAGCCTTAACCTCTTCCCACGACGGTACGATCAGAATATCATCCACATAAAACTGATGGAAATATTCCTTCCAATTATTGATCCAGTCCCTGTCCTCCGTCTGCGACTCCGTAATGGTTCCCTCGCCGATATCCATGAAGCTCCTGAGCTCTTCAAGAGCATTTTTCACATTTTCCAGAATACTCTCCTTATCCGCATCCTCCTCCAGATAGAAATTCAGATAAGCTATTCCGTCATCCTCAGACCCCTCCGGCATAATGTCCACAAACATCTGCGCCTTGTCCTCCTCTGTCAGCGGCTGCTTGTCCTGAATCTCCACTCCCTCAATGCCAATCTCATCCAGGGTGCAGATCACTATATCTTCCGCCTCTGTCTTCGTTTTAATGGTAAAACGATTCCATTTCATAATCATTTTCTCCTGTTTTTATTTCTTTCCGCCGAGATTCTGCCCGCAGGCTATATAAACATAACAACCAGCGGGATCGTTGCCAGAGAAGCCACTGTACTGAGAATAATCCCCCTGGATAAAACCTCCCCGTCTCCCCCGATCTCCTCCACACGCATCAGCGGAAGGTTTGCCGCAGGCACGCTGGTCATCAGCACCATAACTCCATAAATAAGCTCGTCATGAATAAACAGACGCAGCAGGAAGCTCACCGCAATGGGAAACGCCAGGAATCTCAATAAAATAAACGCATACATTTTTATCTGTTTAAAAACAGACACAATATCCACCTTCGCAAGGGATGCTCCCACCACTACCATGGCAAGGAAGGTTGTGGAATCCGCTATATAACCCACCGCGCTGGTCAGGATCTCCGGCAGACGCGGCTGTCCAAAATAGATGGCCAGAGTAATAATAAGGGAAAGATTTCCCATGTTCAGGAAATTTTTCAGAGAAAATCCGCCCCTTCCGCCGCTGGCCAGCCAAATTCCATATGTGTAAAAAATCAGATTAAAATAGGCATTGACAATAACCAGATAGATCAGCGAACCGTCTCCCAGAACAGCGGATACCAGAGGTATGCCGATAAATCCCGTATTTCCAAACAGACACATCATAGCAAAATGATTGCGCCATTTTTTTCCCACATGCAAAAGCGCAGGAAACAGCCACGAACTCAGCAGCATAGCTCCATAGATCACCGCGCCGCCCAGCGCTCCGATGAGAAGCTTTTCGCCGGTAACGGAAGGATCACGTTCAAAAACGCTCCGGATCAGCAGGGCCGGGTTACAGATATTTACCACCAGGGCGGACACTCCTTTGGTGGCCTCTGCCGTCAGCAATCCTTTTTTATACGCAGCATAACCGGTCATCATTAGAAGAAAAATGATCAGCATTTGCTGAAATACAACACCTGCGCTCATGTGATTCTCCTTTGTCCATCTCATATCACTCTTTATGACGCTTACTATAATATACACGAATGTCCAAAAAAAGAAAAGAGGATTCCTCCTCTTTTCCCAAAATTATTCCATAACGTTTTCATCCTGTCATGGAAATAAAATAAGTACGGTCATTATTCCTCAAAGGTTTCTTTCAGCTTATCCATGAAGCTTTTTTTCTTCCTTTCGGCCTTCTCCCCGCCTGTGCTGCCGCTGTTCAGGGTATCGCCGCAGGCCTCGTCGAACCGCCGGAGGGCTTCCCTTGCCTCTGCATTGAGATTTGTGGGAACCTGAACCACCAGCGTCACATAATGATCGCCCCGCACGCTCTTATTGCGGAGAGACGGAACGCCCTTACCCTTGAGCCGTATCCTGGTATCTGTCTGCGTACCGGGCTTCACATCGTAGGCCACCTGACCGTCCACCGTATTGATGCGCACCTCACCGCCCAATGCAGCCTGTGCATAGGAAATGGGGGCTGTGGAATAGATGTCCATGCCATCTCTCTGGAAGATCGGATGTCTGGCAATATTCACCTCCACAAGCAGATCGCCTCTGGGACCGCCGTTTGTCCCCAATTCACCCTTATCGCGGATGCGGATACTCTGTCCGTTATCGATACCTGCGGGAACTGTGACAGAGATTTTCTTTCTGGATGA
This sequence comes from uncultured Blautia sp., assembly GCA_964528895.1. Lineage (GTDB taxonomy): Bacteria > Bacillota > Clostridia > Lachnospirales > Lachnospiraceae > Blautia_A. The sequence goes on from CAZGTY010000005.1 coordinate 63,223, forward strand.
GGTATATCCGGTTCCCCGGCAGGAGGGACATTTTTCTTTTATGATCTTGCCGGTTCCATGACAATCCGGACATGTCTGCACATTCCGAACCATGCCGAACATGGACTGTTGGGTAAATACCACCTGGCCCTCTCCGTTACACTTCGGACAGGTCACAGGCTCTGTGCCCGGTTTTGCCCCTGTCCCATGGCAGGAAGTACATGCATCCTTCAGCACGATCTCCAATTCCTTCTCGCAGCCAAAAACAGCTTCCTCAAAAGTAATATTAACACGCGCGCGAAGATTGGAGCCTTTCATAGGCCCGCTGTTCCCGCGCCTTCTGCTGCTGCCGCCAAATAAATCGCCAAAAATGTCGCCGAATATGTCGCCCATATCCGCGCCGCTGAAATCAAAGCCTCCGAAGCCTCCGGCTCCACCGCCTCCATTTTCAAAGGCTGCATGGCCAAACTGGTCATACTGCCGTCTTTTATCAGGGTCGCTGAGAACCGTATACGCTTCCGTGGCTTCTTTAAATTTTGCCTCAGCATTTTTATCACCCGGATTAACATCCGGGTGATATTTTTTGGCCAATTTACGATATGCTCTTTTTAACTCGGCGTCATCGGCATTTTTCCCGACGCCAAGGACTTCATAGTAATCTCTCTTATCAGCCATAGCTTCTCATTCCAATGCGTTATTATCAGACTTCTTTATAATCAGCATCTACCACATCATCGCCGTAGCCGGCCTCATCACCGCCCTGGGACGAACCGCCTCCCATGTTCATATCCGGGCCTGACTGGCCGCCGTTCTGCTGTGACTGCTGCTCATACATCTTTGCAAACAGCTTCTGCGCGCTCTCCATCATCTTTTCCTGGGCAGCTTTAATTTCAGCGACCTGGGAATCTGTCATTTCCTCTACGTTTGCAGTCTTTGAAAGGAGATCCTTCAATGCGTTCAGATCCGCCTCTACCGCTGTTTTATCATTTCCATCCAGCTTATCGCCAACCTCTTTCAGCGCATTCTCGACCTGGAATACCATGGAGTCCGCGTTGTTTCTGGTATCGATGGCATCTTTTCTCTTCTTATCCTGAGCCTCAAACTCAGCAGCCTCCCTTACCGCCTTATCGATCTCGGCGTCGGACATGTTGGAACCGGCAGTGATGGTGATGTGCTGCTCTTTTCCGGTTCCCAGATCCCTGGCGGATACATTCACAATACCGTTCGCATCAATATCAAAGGTAACTTCGATCTGCGGAACACCGCGTCTTGCAGGCGGAATTCCATCCAGACGGAACTGGCCCAGAGATTTATTATCCCTTGCGAACTGACGCTCACCCTGTACTACGTTGATATCTACGGCAGTCTGGTTGTCGGCAGCCGTGGAGAA
>CAZGTY010000006.1:0-64367 GCA_964528895.1 uncultured Blautia sp.
TCCATCTGGAGGATTCCATCGGAAGAACCTGGCAGTGCGGTACCATTCAGCTTGACTTCCAGCTTCCGCTGCGCTTTAATTGCGAGTATATCGGAGCGGACGGCGAAAGGCACCGCCCCATTATGATCCACCGTGTGGCATTCGGCTCCATCGAACGGTTTATCGGTATCCTGATCGAGCATTTTGCAGGTGCGTTCCCCACATGGCTGGCTCCGGTGCAGGCAAAGGTACTTCCTATTTCCGAGAAATATATGGGTTATGGAGAAAAGGTGCTGGCGCAGCTTCGTGAAGCCGGAATTCGTGTGGAGATCGATACCCGTTCAGAAAAGATCGGCTATAAGATCCGTGAAGCACGCCTTCAGAAGATTCCTTATATGCTGGTAGTGGGAGCAAAGGAGGAAGAGGAAGGGAAGGTATCTGTGAGAAGCCGTTTCCTTGGAGATGAAGGCGCAAAGGATCTGGATGCGTTTATCATGGATCTGAAGAGGGAGATTGCTTCCAGAGAAAATCGTAAGGTGGAAGTGACTGAAGAGAAAAAATAGATTCCCGCATATTTTGTCTCACATGTGGCGGAGAAACGGAGTATATTTCCATGATATGATAACAATGCCCAGGCAGTCTGCCTGGGCATTTGAAGCTGAGGAAAATACACAGGATCAATTAGAAAAATAGAGGCTTTTAATGTGTTCGACAGGCATGTTTTGCCCGGTCCATAAACGAAAAGCTTCAGCTCCCTGGTAGAGAAGCATGTACATGCCATTGAAGGCGGCGCATCCGGCCTCCCTTGCCATGCGGAGAAACAGGGTTTCCTTCGGATTATAGATGACATCGGATACAATGAGATCCGGGCGGAAGAGGGAAGTGTCCGTAATAATGGACATCTCCGTATTCGGCGCCATACCTACGGAGGTGGCATTTAAAAGCAGCGCGCTTTCGGACACGGCGGAGGCGAGCGCTTTATGGTCCCCGTGCTCATGGATAATTGCCCGGCAGCCGGACATCCGGTTGATATTATCGGCCAGGAGAACGGTCCTGTTCCAAAAACGGCTGGATCGGCGGGCAAAAATATGTATTTTCTCCACACCGTCCAGAGCGGCCTGCGCGCAGATAGCTGTGGCGGCTCCTCCGGCGCCCATGACGGTGATGGCCTTTCCGATGATGTCATGCCCGGCATCCTTTACGGCCTGCATGTAGCCGGTACCGTCCGTATTATAACCCGTGAGCTGTCCATTGTCATTAACGACGGTATTTACAGCGCCGATGAGCTTCGCGGCAGGAGAAAGATCATCCAGGAGTTCCACAATTTTATTTTTATTCGGCATAGTCAGATTAAAGCCGCGGATCCCGCAGCTTTTCAGCCCGGCAACTGCCTGGGGAAGGGTTTCCTCCGTTACGTTAAAGCAGAGATACACATAATCCAGCCCAAGGCAGCGGAAGGCTTCGTTGTGCATCAGCGGAGAAATGCTGTGCGCTACAGGGCTTCCCAGAAGGGCAGTAAGTCCGGTATGCCCGGTGATCCTGTTGTATTCAGGCGTATGCATAAAAATATACCTCCATGAGAAAATCCGTTAATATGATACCGGAGTAAAAATTGCGGAGCAATCCGGCATCAAAGGGGGCAAAATACCTTTTGGTTCCGGCATCATCTTAATATAAAAGAATAAATTTATTGTATTCCAGCAAAAAGGAGATGTCAAGAAATGACGAAAGCATTAAACATAAGAGGAACTCTCATTGGAAACGGTGTAACAAAAATCTGCGTTCCGTTGACCGCAGTGTCCGAAGAAGAGCTTAAAAAGGAAGCCTCCGGCGCAAAAGCGGCGGGGGCGGACCTGGTGGAATGGAGAGCGGATTTTTTTGAGGATCTGTTCGATTGTAAAAAGACAGTGGAGATTTTAGGCGAGCTTCGCGGCATTTTAGGACAAATTCCGCTGTTGTTCACCATACGGACGAAAAAGGACGGCGGAAATCTGGATATTACGACAAAAGATTATGTAAACCTGAACCTGATAGCAGCAGGGAGCGGATATGCGGACCTTGTGGATGTGGAAGTGTTTCCGGACACCGGGAAAATGAAGGAGCTGATCCGGTCCGTCCAGGAGACCGGTACCCGTGTGATCGCTTCAACCCATGATTTTCAGAAGACGGATAAACGGGAGGCCCTGCTGGAGCGTTTTATGGAAATGGATCGTACGGGCGCTGACATTTTAAAAATGGCGGTGATGCCGGAAGAGTTCGAGGATGTGGCTGCGATCATGCAGGCTACCGGCGAGATGACAAAATACACAGAAAAACCTTTGATTTCCATGGCTATGGGGCAGCAGGGCTCCATCAGCCGCATTGCAGGCGAGAACTTCGGATCTTCGGTGACCTTTGCTACAGTGGGAGCCGCGTCTGCTCCCGGACAGTTTCCTATAAAGGAGCTCCGCATTATGATGGAGGCTCTGAGAAGAAAAAACGAAGCTTAGGCGAAGTTCCTGAAAGGAATGGTTTCGGTTTACATAATACAAAAGAACAGGGTCGAATTCTCTCGAGAAATTCTTCTGTTCCGGTCCCTGAATTTGACAAAATACGCGCCCCCTATCACCTATAATGATTTCACTTACCAAAGTGAAGGATTGACAGGTCATAGGGGGTTTTTTTATGTATTACGAGGTATACATAGACATCGTCTTTGTGACGAATCTCCTGATGGATTATATTCTTCTGCGCCTGGTGGGCTTTTTATTAGGGTGCAGGAGAAATCGCATGAGATGCTTTCTCGCGGCAGGCGCAGGAGCCCTGTTTTCCTGTTTCATTCTCTATATACCAGGAGACCATAGCATATGGACGGGTATCCTTGTTCATGGTATATGTGCCATTCTTATGCTGCGTATCGGTTACGGAATGAAAAAAGGAGGATTACTGGTAAAAGCAACGATTACCATGTATCTGACAGCGTTTTTGTGCGGAGGTTTTTGGGAAGTACTGGCTGCCGGCCGCGGCCTTACCCTGAAAACTTTTTTTCTGTTTGCCCTGTGTACATGGCTGGGGACAAGCGCCGCTATTTACCTGTCCGATTCTATCCGGGTACGGATGAGACACATTTATCCGATAACCCTGTCTTATCAGGGAAAAGTACAGTCCGCTTATGGGTTTTACGACACGGGAAATCTTCTTGTGGATCCTTTAAGCGGCGGACCGGTTTCTATTTTGAAGCCAGAAGTTTTGGAAGTAATGTTGTCAGGAGAATTGCTGGACAAATTAAAACACCTGAAAGAGAACCCAGGGGAGCTGAAAAGCACAGAGCTTGCCTCTCTGAAGCCGCATTTTCTGACGTATCAGACGGTAGAAGGAAAAACGGGGCTTCTGTTGGCGGTAACGCTCGAAGATCTTTGTATTCAAACCCCCAAAAAAGTGGTTCATATATCAGGACCGGTGTTTGCATTGTCCTTTGAACCCTCCGCTTTGGGAAAAGAGTACAAGGTACTGTTAAATTCCAGATTATTGCAATAGGAGGGGACAAATCTATGAGCATAAAAGCCGCCGGCTACAATTACTATCCGTTTCAGGTACTCCAGCGACTGGTCCTGTCAAGGCCGAGGGAGCTTTATTATATAGGAGGAAACGATGTCCTTCCGGAACCGCTTCCTCCGGCTCAGGAGGCAACGGCGCTGGAAATGCTGGGGACAGACCGGGAAAAGGAAGCTAAGGCGATTCTCATTGAGCATAATCTGCGGCTGGTAGTTTACATTGCAAAAAAATTTGATAACACGGGAGTGGGTGTGGAGGATCTGATCTCTATCGGGACCATTGGCCTGATCAAGGCGATCAATACCTTTAATCCGGATAAAAATATTAAACTGGCCACATATGCCTCGCGGTGCATAGAAAATGAAATTCTGATGTACCTGCGAAGGAACAGTAAGACGAAACTGGAGGTTTCTATAGATGAACCGCTGAATGTGGACTGGGACGGAAATGAACTGCTGCTCTCGGATATCTTGGGGACTGACGAGGATGTGATTTCCAGGCGGCTGGAGGACGAAGTGGAGATACGCCTTCTGGCAAAGGCCATCAGCAAGCTGCCTTCCCGGGAACAGACGATCATTAAGCTGCGCTTTGGATTAAACAGCGCAGAGGGCAGAGAGAAAACCCAAAAGGAGGTGGCGGATCTTTTAGGGATTTCTCAATCTTACATTTCCAGGCTGGAAAAGAGGATCATGAAGCGTCTGAAAAAGGAGATCGTAAAATATGAATGATCATAGGGATTATTATAGTAAACGACAGGAAAATGCTGTTTACTATTGTCTCAAATGGTGATACATTTTCAATAGAAATAAACTATAATGAAGCCATGAGCTTTTGAAAAAGGAGATTGGATATGAGCAGAACGTGGTGGAAAGAAAGCGTGGTTTATCAGATTTATCCCCGAAGCTTTATGGACAGCAACGGAGATGGGATCGGTGATATCAACGGTATCCGGCAGAAGCTGGATTATTTAAAGGAGCTGGGAGTTGATGTGCTGTGGATCTCTCCCATGCTGGAATCTCCGGGGGATGATAATGGGTATGATATATCGGATTACCGCAGGATCCTGAGTGAATTCGGTACGATGGAGGAGTATGAGCTTCTCCTTAAGGAGGCTCACGAAAAGGGCCTGAAAATACTGATGGATCTGGTGGTCAATCATACGTCGGACGAGCATCCCTGGTTTATAGAAAGCCGGAAATCAGCGGATAATCCCTATCGTGATTACTATATCTGGAAGCCTGGAAAGGATGGCAGGGAGCCGAATAACTGGGGTTCGTGCTTTGGCGGCTCTGCGTGGGAATATAATAAGGAGACCGGTATGTACTATCTCCACAGCTTTTCGAAAAAGCAGCCGGATTTGAACTGGGATAATCCGAAGGTGCGGGACGCGGTTTTTGATATGATGGACTGGTGGTGCCGGAAGGGCATCGACGGATTTCGAATGGATGTGATCAGCATGATTTCAAAAGACCCCGCATTTCCGGACGGGGAGGTGACAAATGGGCTCTATGGGAACAGCGGTCCTTACTGCTGTAACGGCCCGAGGGTCCACGAATATCTGAAGGAGATGAATAAAAAGGTTCTTTCCCATTATGACATTATGACGGTGGGCGAGACGTCGGGAGTTACTGTTGAAGAGGCAAAAAAATATGCGGGCTACAATACGGACGAGCTGAATATGGTGTTTCAGTTCGAGCACGTGGAGATTGGGGACGGCCCCATTGGAAAGTGGACGACAAAGCGCTTTGACTTTATGGAGCTTAAGAAGATACTGGCAAAGTGGCAGACAGAGCTTGAGGGAACCGCGTGGAACAGCATTTTCTGGGGAAATCATGATCAGCCGAGGGCTGTGTCAAGATTTGGAAATGATGAAGGAAAATACAGGGAGGTTTCCGCAAAAATGCTGGCGACCTGCCTTTTAACCCTGAAGGGCACCCCTTATATTTACCAGGGAGATGAGCTGGGAATGACAAACGCATATTTCCCGGATATGTCCTATTATCGGGATATTGAAAGCCTCCACGCTTTTCGGGAATTTACGGAAGCAGGGCTCATTTCAGAAAAGGAAATGCTGGAATGCTTGAAATGCAGGAGCCGTGATAATGCAAGAACCCCCATGCAGTGGGACGATACGCGGAATGCGGGCTTTACCCAGGGTACTCCGTGGATCAGCGTAAATCCCAATTATGAGCATATTAATGTAAAGGAAGAAATGGGAAATGATGATTCTGTGTGGAATTATTATCGAAGGATGATCCGGGTGAGAAAGGCGGAGAAAGGTCTGATATATGGAAGCTTTACGCTTTTGGAGCCGGAAAATAAACAGGTATTTGCCTACACGAGAGAGTATGGAGGTGTTTCCTATATGATTGCCTGCAATTTCACCAGAGAGGATGCGGCCATTCATGTTCCGGAAGAATTTGCCGAAGGCGGTCAGCGCCTGATTTCAAACTATGGAGCAGAAAACAGCGCCAAAATGGGGTCACTGAGGCCTTACGAGGCATTGATTTTGAAAAAACGGGGATAAACAAATTTTTTCTTTACGCCTGAATGGCAAGATGTTATGATGGCTCTATAAGGAAAAAAGAAGAGGCCCCATAGCGGGAGACCATAAGAGAAAGGAAGCGAGAAAAGAGATGGAAAGATATTATCAGCCTGAAATTGAGTGTGCCTCACAGGAACAGATCCGTCAGTGGCAGAGTGAACGACTGGTACGCCAGATCCAAAATGTTTGGGATCATGTGCCCTTTTACAGAAAGGGTATGGCGGCGATGGGTCTGGAGCCGGGAGACATCAAATCAGTAGACGATCTGCATAAGCTGCCCTTCACTTCCAAGGATGATCTGCGGGACGCATATCCTTACGGACTGTTGGCACGTCCTTTAAGCGAGTGTGTACGGATCCAGTCTACCAGCGGAACTACGGGCAGACGTGTGGTGGCGTTTTACACTCAGCATGACATTGATCTTTGGGAGGACTGCTGTGCCAGAGCAATCGTAGCAGCCGGCGGCTCCAATGAAGACGTATGTCATGTAAGCTATGGCTATGGCCTTTTTACCGGAGGGCCCGGTTTGAACGGAGGCTCCCATAAGGTAGGCTGTCTGACCCTTCCCATGTCTTCCGGAAATACGGAGCGGCAGCTCCAGTTTATGACGGATCTGGGTTCTACGATTCTCTGTTGTACTCCCTCCTATGCGGCGTATCTGGCGGAAAGCGCCATCGAGAGGGGCCTTCGGAACCGGCTGAAATTAAAGGCCGGTATTTTCGGCGCCGAGGCGTGGACGGAAGAGATGCGCCGTGATATTGAAGAAAAGCTGGGTATTAAGGCCTATGATATTTATGGTCTGACGGAGATCTCCGGACCCGGAGTATCCTTTGAGTGTTCTGCGCAGACTGGTATGCACATAAATGAGGATCACTTTATTGCGGAGGTCATTGATCCGGGAACCGGGGAAGTACTTCCGGATGGAGAAAAGGGGGAGCTGGTGTTTACCAGCATCACAAAGGAGGCGTTTCCCCTTATCCGTTATAGGACTCGTGACATTTGTATTTTAAGCAGAGAAAAATGTCCCTGCGGAAGAACCCATGTAAAAATGACGAAGCCTCTGGGCAGAAGTGATGATATGCTTATTGTTAAGGGCGTTAATGTATTCCCCTCCCAGATTGAAACTGTTCTTATGAACAAGGGGTATCCGGCAAATTATCAGATTATTGTAGACCGTGTGAATAACAGCGATACCATTGAGGTTCAGGTGGAGATGACGCCTGAGATGTTCTCTGACAGCCTTAGCGCTGTCTCCGCAAAGGAGAAGGAGCTGGTGGATGCGCTTAAGGCAATGCTGGGAATTTACGCGAAGGTGAAGCTGGTGAATCCCAAGGCTATTGACCGAAGCGAGGGCAAGGCTGTCCGCGTGATCGACAAGCGTAACCTGTATCAGCAGTAAAAAGGAGGGATATACTATGACAGTAAAACAGATTTCCGTATTTCTCGAAAACACCCCGGGTAAGCTGGCGGACTTTACGGCCGTCCTTTCAAAAAATAAGATTGACATGCGCGCATTGTCATTGGCGGAAGCGTCGGATTTCGGGATTGTCCGCATTATTGTAGACGATGTTTACAGCGCCGCCACCGTGCTCAGAAGCGAAGGCTATATCTCTGCCGTTACCGAGGTACTGGCAGTTGCCATCCCGGATGAACCGGGCAGCCTGGGACATGTGCTCCGTACCCTTGGCGATCATGGTGTAAACGTGGAATACATGTATGCGTTTACGACCCGGAAGGAAGGTACGGCATATATGATCTTTCGGGTGGAGGATAATCAGAAAGCGGTCGAAGTTATGCAGCAGAATGGAATTCATCCGGTATGCCAGGATGAATTATCCAGATTATAAAGGAGAGGATTAAGTGGAAACAGCCCTTATACGGGGAGGTTCCCAGGTAAGGTAAACCTCCGGTATAAGGGATTTTTTCATTTCAGGAAGAAATGAATCATTTTATTGCACAGGCTTCTGTACGGCTGATACCGCATAGGCAGGTCCAGCCAGGTTTTTTTATCCACGATGCTCTTATAATGTGAGAAGGTCCTGAAACCGTCCTTGCCGTGGTAGGATCCCATGCCGCTTTCACCAAATCCGCCAAAGCCCATTTCGCTGGTGGCCAGATGAATGATCGTATCATTGATGCATCCCCCGCCAAAGCCGCAGCGAGCGGTTACCTTTTTGGCGGTTTTCTGGTCGCCGGTAAAGAGATAGAGAGCCAGCGGATGGGCCATGGAATTAATACGGTTGATCGCTTCATCCAGTGATGAGTAGGTAAGAACCGGAAGAACGGGCCCGAAAATTTCCTGCTGCATGACTGCATCCTGGAAGGTTACCTGATCCATCACAGTAGGTTCAATCTGCAAGGTGTTCCTGTCGGAATTTCCACCGCAGATGGTTTTATCGGGATCAATCAGTCCCAAAATGCGGTCAAAGTGTTTTTGATTTATAATTTTGCCGTAGTTTTTGTTTTTCAGAGGTTCTTTGCCATATTGTCTGTGGATCTGTTTGATAATCTGCTTTGTAAGGGCATCCCTGACAGAAGGATCGCAGTAGATATAATCCGGCGCCACGCAGGTTTGACCGCAATTTAAAAATTTGCCGAAAACAATCCGTTTGGCCGCCAGCCGGATGTTGGCTGTCTTATCCACAATGCAGGGACTTTTACCGCCAAGCTCAAGGGTGACAGGGGTCAGATGTTCGGAGGCGTGTTTCATTACCTCGCGGCCCACAGCCTGGCTCCCTGTAAAGAAAATATAGTCAAAATGTTCATTTAAAAGGGCTGTATTTTCTTCACGTCCTCCTTTTACTATGGATACATACCCCGGATTAAAACAGTCCTTTACCAGCCGTTCCAGGAGTGCGGTAGTGCAGGGGGAGTAAGCGCTTGGCTTCAGGATCGCTGTATTTCCGGCTGCCAGGGCGTCTACCAGTGGTTCGATCGTGAGCAGGAAGGGATAGTTCCAGGGGCTCATAATTAAAACTACACCATAAGGAGAGGGCTTTTTATAGCTTCTGGAATGAAACTGTGCGAGGGGTGTATATACGGCTTTTTCTTTTGCAAATCTCCGTACATGCTTTTCCATATATGTGATTTCGCTGAGAACAAGGCCCGTCTCGCACATATAGCTTTCAAAGCTGCTTTTTCCAAGATCCTTTTTAATGGACTCACCGATCTTATCTTCGTGTGAAAGAATCCAGCTTTTCAGCCTGCTCAGCGCCTGCAGGCGGAGTTCCACGTTCAATGTTGCTCCCGTATAAAAATATTTTCGTTGTTCTGATACCAGATCTTTTATTTCTGTTTTATTCATATGATGTATTTCCTCCCATTAAAAGACGGTAGAATTGTTCCAGCTCATGTGCATCCATCAATACGGGAACGGGGTAAAGAGGATTGGCCTCTTTGTCTGCATAATGAGCGAGTTTGGGAATGTCCTCCTCACGGATTTCTTTTACAGTATCACCGATATTGCAGCGTTTTTTCATCGCTTTAATTGCATTGATAAAAATTTTCGCGGCTTCATCATAGGGAGCGCCCTTTTCGATAAGGCCGGCCTCCAGTGCGAGCCGGTACAGCTTTTTGTGAATGGCGCTTCCATATGCCTCCAGGACAAGAGGAAGCAGAATGGCGTTTGCCAGACCGTGCGGAATGTTGTACTCACCGCCGAGGGAATGGGCGACAGCGTGTACATAGCCTACATAAGATTTGGTGAAAGCGCAGCCGGCGTGAAAGGACGCCTTCAGCATGTTTTTGCGAGCTTTTGTGTTGGAACCGTCAGTGTATGCCGTGTCCAGGTTTTCAAAGATCAGCTTCACGGCGCGAAGCGCATCCCGCCGGGTGTCCGGTGTAGTGGAATTACCGATGTAGGCCTCCACCGCATGTGTCAGTGCGTCCATGCCGGTAGTGGCGGTGATAAATGGAGGCAGGCTTAAAGTAACCTTTGGATCCAGTACCGCGTAGCGTGGGATCAGCGAGAAGTCGTTGATAGCATATTTATGCCTGGTTTCGGCGTCCGTAATAACAGCGGCCAGAGTTGTTTCACTTCCTGTACCGGCAGTGGTGGGAACAGCGATCAAAAGAGGAATGCGCTTGTGTACCTTCAGGATCCCCTTCATTTTTGCCAGAGATTGATGAGGCTTTGCAATGCGGGCTCCCACGGCCTTGGCACAGTCCATGCTGGAACCGCCTCCGAAACCGATGATGGCGCTGCAGCTGTTTTCCAGATACATTTCCACAGCCTCCGCTACATTTGAAGAGGTGGGATTTGCTACCGTTTTATCATAGACGGAGCAGGAAATATTATTTTTTGCCAATATCTGTTCCAGACGAACCGTGAGGCCGAGGGAGCGGATACCGGCATCAGTTATCAGAAGAATGGAATAGGCGTTATTCTTATTTAGTATTTCGGGGATACCATTTACGCTGTTGATGATTTTTGGTTTCCGATAGGGCAGAAAGGGGAGCGCGATCTTAAATGTTGTCTGAAATATCCGGCAGTAGATCCTTTTTATTGTTTTCATAGATAGGATGTCCTTTCGATTTTGTCCATTATTATTTTAATACAAATACTTTGAAAATCAAGCTATAATTTCGGACGCTGCAGAACAGGATTCTTTTTTATAAAGATCGCGAAGGAAAAGTGGAATCCATGGGAATAGAGTAGTGTACCATAAAAAGGCTGCGGAACTGAAAATGTCCCGTAAATGGAAGGAGGCCGGTGCTTTCGCACCGGCGCGTATGAAAAAGAAAAATATTTTAATAGAAAGCATTTGCCTCCTATGCGTCTTACTATAAGGGATAAATGTGAAAAAAATGTGTTTACCATTTGAAAAAAATGTGAAAATCACTTGACTTTTAGCCGGGCAGTTCATATCATTTATTATAGAAACGAAGACGTTTTGCCGGCGGCAGAGCGTCTTTTTTTCATGATATGGGAAAGTTCTTACTTTCCTATATCAAAAGCGCTCTGCGCAGGACCGCGCTGCGGCGACAGAAATTATGTCGCTGATGCTTTTTTACAGGGAATAGATCTGTTGTTGAATTCGAGGATCAGGCAGTGTCATCGTATAGTAAGAAGGGAGAACCGGAAATGAAATCTCACGAAAAAGTCAGTACTGGTATGCCGGGCTTTGATAAAAGTATTGATATGCTCCGGACGGGGGACAATGTGGTATGGCAGATCGATAAGATTGAAGATTATCAGGAGGTGGTCCGGCCATATATTGAACAGTCGCGCCAGGATGGGCGGAGAATCATTTATTTTCGATTTGGAAGCCATCCGTCCGTGCTGGATATGACGGAGGACATTCAGGTCTATCATGTGGATGCCAGTCAGGGCTTCGAACAGTTTGCCACGACTATTCACCAGATCGTGGAGCGGGAAGGCGTGAAGGTGTTTTATGTTTTTGATTGCCTGACAGAACTGCTTCAGTTCTGGTATTCGGATCTGATGATCGGAAACTTTTTTCGTGTAACCTGTCCGTTTTTGTATGTTATGGATACGGTGGCATATTTTGCGATTATGAGGAACCGGCATGTGTATGATACGATCGCCCGTATCCGTGAGACCACGCAGTGCCTTTTTGATCTGTATTTTATTAAAGGGGAAATGTATATTCATCCCTTAAAAGCGGACGGTCGCTATTCACCGACAATGTTTTTTCCTCATAAGATTGAGGGAGACAGCTTTACCAGCATCACTTCCAGCGCCATGGCTACGGAGCTGTTTTCCGATTTCGGGTGGGATAAAAGGAGACTGGATTATTGGAATGTGACGATGGATCATGCCAGAGATCTTCTGGATGGATCTGAGGAAGAGCAGGAAACCATGAAAAATCTTCTGATCAGTATGTTCATCGGCAAAGAAACCAGAATGCAGGAGCTTTACAGGAAGCATTTTCACTTAAAGGACCTTCTGAAGATCGTTTCCAGGGAAATCGGAACCGGCTATATCGGCGGGAAAAGCGTGGGAATGCTGCTTGCCAGAAAGATCATAAAAAATGCCGACGGTGAAATGGAGTGCATTCAGAAATATCTGGAACCGGATGACTCCTTTTTCATTGGCGCGGATGTATATTATACCTATATTGTACATAATGGCTGGTGGGAGCTGCGGCTTCAGCAAAAGACAGAGGACGGGTATTTTGAGCTGGCAGAGCAGCTGCAGGAAAAGCTTTTAGGGGGCAGTTTCCCGGAAATTATTGAGGATGAGTTTGTCCGAATGCTGGAGTATTTCGGCCAGTCACCGGTCATTGTCCGTTCCAGCTCTTTGCAGGAGGATAATTTCGGCAATGCTTTTGCGGGAAAATATGAGAGCATTTTCTGTGTAAATCAGGGAACCCCCGGGGAAAGGCTCCATGCCTTTGAGAATGCGGTCCGCAGAGTTTATGCCAGCACCATGAATCCCGATGCTCTTCAGTACCGCCGTCAGCGTGGGCTGGCTTTAAAGGATGAGCAGATGGCGATTCTGGTACAGCGTGTATCCGGTGATTATTACGGAGATTATTTCTTCCCTCATGCGGCAGGCGTAGGAAACTCATCTAATCTGTATGTATGGGATAAAAACATGGATATGAATGCGGGGATGCTGCGTCTTGTATTCGGTCTGGGAACCAGAGCGGTGGATCGGGTTATCGGTGATTATGTGAAAATCGTGGCGCTGGATGATCCCACCAGACTTCCCCTCCTGACTTCAAAGGATGAGAGAAAATATTCACAGCACAAGGCAGATGTTTTGGATCTTCGGAATAATGTCTGGTGCAGCAGGGATATCGGCGAACTGGTCAGGGAGGACATTCGGGTGCCGAAAACGATGTTTCTGACGATGGATTATGCGGAGGCTGATCGTCTGCGGGAGCTGGGATATACCAACCTTCCGATTCCTTTTACCGTGAATTTCCGCAGGATGCTTACCAATACAGAATTTCCGGACATTATGAAAAAAACGCTTCAGCTTCTTGCCGGGGCTTACCATTATCCGGTGGATATTGAGTTCACGGTGAATTTCCAGAGTGAAAGCCAGTTTTACTTTAATCTGGTTCAGTGCAGGCCGCTGCAGACCCGTGGACTTGGAAAGACGGTGGAGATTCCCAAGCTTGAATCTACGGAGGATTGTTTGCTTTATTCGGAAGGGAACTTTATGGGCGGAAACCTTCGGATCCCCATCGATAAGGTGATCTTTGTGGATATCCATGCATATCTGGCCTGTCAGGAACAGGATAAATACCAGGTGGCCAGAAATATCGGCAAATTAAATCAGCTTCTTAAAGAAGAAAATGTCCTTCTTATGGGACCGGGCAGATGGGGTACGACAACGCCGTCTTTGGGAGTGCCCGTTCATTTTACGGAAATCAGCAATATGACGGCAATATGTGAAATTTCCTATCAGTCGGAGGGGCTGATGCCGGAGCTTTCCTACGGCAGTCATTTCTTTCAGGATCTGGTGGAGTCCGGCGTATTTTATATAGCTCTTTTTAAGGAGCAGAGCGGCGTCCTTTTAAACGAAGAAAAGCTTTTGGGAGAAAACCGGCTGGCAAAGCTTCTTCCAGAGGCCGCGGATTTCGCAAATGTGATCCGTGTTTTGGAAACGCCGGGTATGGAATTGTATTCCGATATATCCTGTCAGCGGGTATTTTGTAAATAATGGCGTTGTGTTGTCTTCCCGATATGGCAGATGAATGCGGCTGCCGCGATTTGGCTTCACAGAATGCCAGGGACTGCCAGCATATCCTCTGGTAAGGGCGTTGTAAATTCCATAGGTCTTCCGGTAATGGGATGAGGAAATTGCATTCGATAGGAGTGAAGAGCCTGACGGTTAATAAACTCCATATCCGGATTATAAAGATAATCCCCGATCAGGGGGAAACCAAGGAATTTCATATGAATTCGGATCTGGTGGGTGCGGCCGGTTTCCAGGACAAGGGAGATAAGGCTGTGCCCGCCCGCTTCTTTTATTACATGGTAGTGTGTTACGGCGGGCTCGCCGTGCTCAGGATCTACGGTCCGTTCGATGATGCTGCCGTTTTTACGTCCAAGAGGGGCATTAATCACACCAAAAGGTGGGATAACCGGACCACGGCAGATAGCCAGATATTCCCGGTGAACTTTTCGCTGTACAGTCATATTTGACATGATGCTTGCACTGACCAGATGCTTGGAGACAACGGTTACCCCAGAGGTATCCCGATCCAGCCGATTGCAGCAGCGGAAAATAAAGGGCTTATTCTGCTGCCGATAATACCAGGCCAGAGCGTTTGCCATGGAATTTGTATGATTGTTCATGGAAGGATGGGTAGGCATACCGGCCGCTTTATTTAGTACAATAATATCCTCGTCTTCATAGAGAATGTTCAGAGGAAGTCTGACTGGGAGGATTTTTTCCGATGATTCCTGCTCATTGATATTTACGCACATGTGATCGCCTGTGATAAGCCGCCTTTTCATCGGATAAAACACACCGTTCACCATAATGTTTTCCGGCATGTGCTTGATTTCCGTAAGATTTTGCCGGGAATATCCTTTCCGGCGGAGAAATTGCTCCACCCTGATTCCCGCGTCTTTTTCTTCAATTATATAATTAATGGTTCGTTTCATGAGTCTTGTTTCCATTTCCGACAAAAGATATCTCCATTGTAGCCTGTAATCTGTTTAATAACAAGATAATAATGAGTTGCCCGACAAATGTAAACTAAAATAAATAAAATGGTTGACAATTAGGAGCTCCTATGATAGATTTGCCGTGGAACAAAACTTATTTTGAGGAGGATGTATGATGAATACAGCGAAAAGCAGGACATACGATATGGTTTACATAGCGATTTTTGCAGTACTGATGGCAGTCTGCTCGTGGATTTCCATTCCGGCGGCGGTTCCATTTACCTTGCAGACCTTCGGCGTGTTTATGGCAGTAAGTATGTTGGGAGGAAAAAGAGGGACATTGGCAATTGTGCTCTATATTATTCTTGGAGCGGTGGGAATACCGGTATTTGCCGGTTTTAAAGGCGGTATTGCGGCGCTTTTGGGAAATACGGGGGGATACATTGTGGGATTTGTATTTTCCGCCCTGATCATGTGGGCTTTTGAGAAGGCACCGGGCAAGAGGTCCGTGACATTGCCGATTTCCATGGTTCTTGGGCTTCTGGCCTGCTATATATTTGGTACCGTATGGTTTATGTATGTTTATGCAAAGGGCGCCGGGGCAGTAGGGCTTACCACAGTTCTTGCCTGGTGTGTGATTCCCTTTATTATCCCGGATCTGGTGAAAATTGCGCTGGCGTATGTGCTGTCCAGGAGGCTGCGCAGATATATTATGCAGTGATTTGACCGCAAGACTATAATATACTTAACAAGACAGCCGGAAGGTGAATGCACCACACCCGGTCCGGCAAAAAATGACTAAGAAATCAGGCGTCGGCTTTTGCCGGGAGCATTATCTATTGCTTTTCTATAGGAAATTCTGTAAAATAAAGACACGCAGGTTATCCGGAAGCAGTTTTTGGGATAACGGAAATGAGGAAAATGCTATGGAAGGCTGGAAAGAATATTTTTTGTCTGCTGCGCCTGATTTTGCGGCTTTCGGGCTTCGGGTCGTGCTGTCCATTGTCATGTTTTTTGTGGGCGGACGATTGATCTCATGGCTGGTGAAATTTGTTCGCAGATCTTTGAAAAAAGCTAACGTGGATGAAGGAGTGGTACAGTTTGCAGGCTCCCTTGCCAAATTTGCCCTTTATGCTTTGCTGCTTTTTAATATCGCAATGGCGCTGGGAGTAAAAGAATCTTCTGTGGCCGCATTGCTGGGAACAGCCGGCCTGTCCGTAGGTCTTGCGCTTGAAGGCGGGCTGGCGAATCTTGCGGGCGGTGTTATGCTCCTTTTGTTTAAGCCCTTTCAGGTGGGAGACTACATCATCCAGGATCAGGATACGGGGTGTGAGGGTACGGTTTCCCAGATTGAGATGTGTTACACGACGCTTCATACGGTAGACAACCGCTATATTCTGATCCCTAACGGCACATTGTCCAACAGCACGATCATTAATGTGACGGCGGATGCTAACAGAAAGCTGGTGATCAAGGTTGGGATCTCCTATGATTCCGACATGAATAAGGCGAAGGGTATTTTGGAAAAAATTCTTATGGAGGATGAGTGTACTTATTCGTCAGAGGGGGTTACGGTTTTCGTAGATGAGCTGGGGGCGAACGGGGTGATCCTCGGCCTGATGGCCTGGGTGGCTACGAACGAGTACTGGCCCACGAAATGGAGGCTGAACCAGAAGATTAAAGAGGAATTTGACGCAAATGGAATTAAGATTCCGTATAGTCAGTTAGAGGTTCATATGAATCAGCGCGATCAAAAATAGATAGGATCTGGGAAGACAGGGACGCAATCACTTTTTTTGCTGTATGACATAAAATATAGTGTATGAATATAGAAAACAGAAAGGATCTGTTTATGAATAATTATCATATGAACCGGAATTGCGGCCGTCCGTATCAGACTACCTGCGGAATGAACAGGCCGCAGAGCTGTGAAGGCGTATCTGCCCGGACGGCTGAACAGGGCAGTTGTTCCGCAAATTATCATCAGGAAAATTGTCATCGGAGAATCAGTTTCATGCCAGTAGATGAAATGACGCCTGCCATGGGATATGTCCCATGGCAGAAATTTACGGATTCCTTCGACCTCTGCTATGGATTTCAGAAGGGAACCGTTTTCCCGGAGCTCTGTAAACCATTTTGTGGAAAGAGAGGATGGAAAAGATGAGTTGTGGAAATGAAAATATGACGCGCGGCCAGTTAATGCAGAAAATCAATGAATCGAGTTTTGCGGCCTATGACATGCTTCTTTATCTGGACACCCATCCTTTTGATGAAAAGGCAATGGAATATTATCGGGAACGTCTGGCAGAGCGAAAAGAAGCTCTGGCTGAATACACGGAAAATTTCGGTCCCCTGCTGGCAGATGATGCCGAATCCTGCGGTGATACCTGGAAATGGGGTCAGCAGCCATTCCCATGGGAAAAGGAAGGAGCGTGCAGATAGGTTATGTGGAATTATGAAAAAAGATTAGAGTATCCAATCAATATTAAGACCCCTAATGCAAAGCTCGCTCAGTTTATCATGAGCCAGTACGGAGGTCCGGACGGAGAGATTTCCGCTTCCATGCGTTATCTTTCCCAGCGTTTTACCATGCCAAACAAAATCGCTGTGGCCACTTTGAATGATATAGGTACGGAGGAACTGGCGCATATGGAAATGGTGGCTACCATTGTCCATCAGCTTACCCGTGATCTGTCCATGGAAGAAATAGAAAACTCTGGCCTTGGCGCTTATTATATCGACCATACGGCAGGCGTGTGGCCCCAGGCTGCGGGCGGCGTGCCCTTTAACGCCTGTGAATTCCAGGCCAAAGGAGATCCGATCACCGACCTTTTCGAGAATCTGGCTGCGGAGCAGAAAGCACGCTCGACCTATGATAACATTCTTCGTGTTGTGCGGGATATTCCGGAGATTGCAGACCCCATCAAATTCCTGCGGGCTCGCGAGGTCGTGCATTTCCAGCGCTTTGGTGAGGCGCTGCGGAGCGTTCAGGAGGATCTGGATTCCAGGAATTACTATGCGTTCAATCCATCCTTTGACGCACCATGTATGGAAACCTGCGGCTGTGAGAATCAGGGATGCTGAATAATGTTCAGCCGGCAGCATTGCGGGAGATCTTCCGATATTGCCGGCAAATCGTGACTTTGCGTTGGCTTTTTTACGGATCGTTTTTGCGGGAAAGATTAAAAATATGTGATAAACAGAATCAGAACTGAAATAGAAGCGGCTGCCGCTCCGGAAACGTTTGTCTGCCGGAGCGGCGGCCCGGTTTATGTTACCGGACAGATGCGGATGAAAATAGTTTTCAAAGATATTTTCAGTTTTTCATCTCAAATTACATTAACTTGCGGAATAAATTCTTCAGGTCTTCTACATTTGTATCCTTCGGATTACCCGGGCAGCATGCATCTGCGAATGCTGATTCGGCAAGGAAATCAAGGTCTTCTTCCTTAAGAGCTTCCAGCCTGGATGGAATTCCTACATCCTGTGAAAGCTGACGCACTGCGTTGACAGCGGCTTTTCTGTACTCCTCCTGAGTCATTCCAGTAGTATCTACGCCCATCGCCTCTGCGATATCCCTGAATTTTTCTCCGGTAGTTTCTGCATTGTATTCCATTACGATTGGCAGCATCATTGCGCATGCGACGCCATGCGGCGTATCATAAACTGCGCCCAGTGTATGAGCCATAGAATGTGCGATGCCCAGCCCGACATTTGAAAATGCCATACCGGTCACAAACTGACCAAGAGCCATTCCCTCACGGCCGGCCTCTTCATTTGCGACTGCTCCTCTCAGATTTTCGGAAATCAATTTGATTGCCTCCAGATTCAGACAGTCTGCCAGTCTCCACGCAGCCTTTGTTGTGTAACCTTCAATGGCGTGAGTCAGCGCATCCATACCGGTAGCCGCTGTCAGGCCTTTCGGCATGCTGGACATCATTTCAGGGTCTACGACGGCAATATCGGGAATATCATTAACATCTACGCAGACAAATTTCCTCTTCTTTTCAACATCTGTGATAACATAATTGATTGTTGCTTCCGCAGCCGTTCCTGCCGTTGTGGGAACTGCAATTGTAAATACTGTTTTATTTTTTGTAGGAGCAACGCCTTCCAGGGAACGCACGTCTTCAAATTCCGGATTATTGATGATAATACCGATCGCTTTTCCTGTGTCCATAGAAGAACCGCCGCCAATTGTAATCATATAATCCGCCCCGGACGCCTTATAGGCTGCCACACCGGATTTTACATTTTCGATAGTTGGATTCGGTTTGATATCAGAATAAATTTCATAAGCAAGCCCCTCTGCATCCAGAAGATCAGTGACCTTTGCAGTTACGCCATATTTCACTAGATCCGGATCGGATGCTACAAATGCTTTGTTAAAGCCTTTACTCTTAATGATTCCCGGGATTTCTTTAATTGCCCCTGCTCCATGATAGGAGATGCCATTAAGTACAAAACGGTTTACCATGATAAATTCCTCACTTTCGTTTAATTTTGCCCTAATTATATAATGGACCCCGTAAAATATCAACCGAAATCCAATCACAACAGTTTTAAAAGGTTTTTAAAAGATCGTTTAAAAGGGCAGCGCAGGGCGCAGGGAAATCTCTGGATTTTTCTTTTGAATACTCTGATTTTTCTTCTTGAAATTTTGTGTAACAATGATATAATAGTCTCATGCAGATATAGTTCATCGGTAGAACGCCAGCTTCCCAAGCTGGAGAGGCGGGTTCGATTCCCGTTATCTGCTTTCTGAAACCCTTGATTTTACTGGGTTTTCGGGCCCTCGGAAATCGCGAGGGTCTCAAAAAAGGTCTCAAAAGGTCTCAACCGCCTGCTTTTTAAATTCCGGGATATTACTTAGTATCCTGGATTTTTTGTCTATTGTTCTTCTGTTACGGTGATAATAGGAGCCGGGGAAATTACCTTGCCTTGCATACATCTACCCACTCTTTGAAAAGAGAATATTTTTCTAATTGAGGGATGGTTAATTCAATGGCGCTGTTGCTGCTGCCGCAAGCAGGAAAAACTGTCCGGAACCGTTTCAGAGATTCATCCAGATAGACGGGAATTCCCTGGTTGATGCCGAATGGACACACACCGCCCACTGCATGTCCCACCAGGTTTTCCACCTCTGGGGCAGCCAGCATTTTTGCCTTGACGCCAAACCGCTCTTTGTATTTATGGTTGTCCACCTTCGCATCGCCTGCGGCGATCACAAGAATGGGGCTGTCGTTCACCATAAAGGAAAGGGTCTTAGCGATCCTGCCGGGCTCACAGTGCAGCGCCTGCGCGGCGAGCTCGACAGTGGCGCTGGATACGTCGAATTCCAATATCTTTTCTTCCATATTATATTTTCTGAAATATTCTTTTACTTTCTCAATAGCCATTATGATTTCTCCTATACCGGGTAAGCCCCGGACTGTCAATGATGATCCTCCGCCATAACAATGCGATATGAGGAAATTGGCCGGAAATGACGAAAATCCGTTTCGATTTTCCGGGGTTTTTTTATTTAGTATAGTCTAAATTCAGAAGATTGCAACAAAAAATTAAGACGCAAAAAATTAAAACGTCTTCTATAATTACAGGATCCTGAAAAAAATAATTACAGGTTCCTGTATCCGTGATAGAATGGTATCATGAAAAAAATAAGGCGGTATGCCGGAAAATCGGGAGGGAAGAGGATGAATCCTGTTTATGATAAGCTCATGAGATGCTATGAAAGCGTAAAAGAAAAGGTGGATTTTAAACCGGAGGTGGCGCTGGTTCTGGGCTCAGGGCTGGGAGGCTATGCGGACGAGATCCGCGCAGTACGGGTTCTGGATTACAGTGAGATTCAGGAGTTTCCTGTCTCTACGGTCCCTGGACATAAGGGGAGATTTGTGTTTGGCTATGTGGGCGAGGTTCCTGTAGTTGTTATGCAGGGACGGGTGCATTATTACGAGGGGTATTCCATGGAGGATGTGGTGCTGCCCATCCGCCTGATGAAGCTCATGGGAGCCGGAATTCTGTTTTTGACAAATGCTGCAGGAGGGGTGAATTCCCGTTTCCATGCGGGCGACTTTATGATGATCACAGATCAGATCGCCTGCTTTTTGCCGTCGCCTCTGAGGGGCGAAAACCCAGATGAGTTGGGCCCCAGGTTCTGTGATATGAGCGAGGTTTATGACAAAGATCTGCAGAGGCTCATCCGCAGGGCGGCGGAAGAGCTGAATATTCCCCTGCAGGAAGGGGTTTATGTACAGCTTGGAGGGCCGGCCTTTGAGACCCCCGCGGAGGTTCGTATGGTGCGGACACTGGGAGGCGATGCCGTGGGGATGAGTACGGCGTGTGAGGCGGTAGCCGCCAACCACATGGGGATGAAGATCTGCGGTATTTCCTGTATTACAAATCTGGCCTGCGGAATGCTGGAACAGCCGTTGTCCCATGAGGAGGTGCAGGAGACGGCGGACCGTGTGGCAGTTGATTTTAAAAAGCTGATCACCGGGGCGATCAAAAAAATGGGAGAGTGAGTATGAGAACAGAATGGGGTGAGAAGAATGAATATTCGTTTTTATAATGCCAGAATCCTGACCATGGAAGAGGATTTCTCCATAGTAAATGGGGAGCTTCATGTGAAAGGCAATCGGATTGTCTTTGTGGGGCAGGCGCCTCTGGAAAAATCCGGAAACACTCTGTGGGACAGAGAGATTGATGTAAAGGGGAATCTTCTTATGCCGGGCTTTAAGGACGCTCATACCCATTCGCCCATGACATTTCTGCGCTCCTATGCGGATGATCTTCCACTTCTGGAATGGCTGAATCAGAAGGTTTTTCCCATGGAGGCCAGGCTCCTTGGAGATGATGTATACACCTTTTCCAGGCTTGCTATTATGGAATATCTCACCAGTGGGATTACGGCAAATTTTGACATGTATTTTCACCAGGATCAGGTGGCGCGGGCTTCCGTGGACTGTGGTTTCCGTACCGTGATGGTGTCGCCCTTAAACAATTTCGTTTCCAGTCCGGAGGAAATTGAAGATAATTATCTCAAATATAATGATTATCATCCCCTGATCCGGTATTGTCTGGGATTTCATGCGGAATATACTACGGAACGGCGGCTTTTGGAACGGCTGTCGGATATGGCTCATAAATACCGGGCGCCGGTTTTTACCCATATCTCGGAGAGCAGGTCAGAGGTGGAACAGTGCATAGAGAGAAATGGCATGACCCCCACGGTATATTTGGAGCATCTGGGACTTTTTAACCATGGGGGCGGTGGATATCACTGCGTGCATATGAGTGAGGAGGATCTGGAAATATTTCAGAGACGGGGGCTGTACGCCGTGCTGAACTGCGGGTCAAATGTCAAGCTGGCCAGCGGGATACCGCCTGTAAAGGCGATGCTTGAAAGGAGTATTCCCATTGCCCTGGGGACAGACGGACCTGCCAGCAATAATTGCCTGGATATGTTCAGGGAGATGTTTCTGGTCACCGGGCTTTCAAAGCTTCGAGAAAAGGATGCCTCCGCCGTGCCTGCGGAGGCGGTCTTAAGGATGGCCGTGTCAGGCGGCGCACAGGCGATGGGTCTGACGGATTGTGACAGGCTGGCAGTGGGAAAGCTGGCGGATCTCGTCATGATTGATCTCGCCCAGCCGAATATGCAGCCGGAAAATCATTTGATCAGAAATCTGGTTTACAGCGGCAGCAAGCAGAATGTAAAAATGACCATGGTGGATGGCCGGATCCTGTATGAGGACGGCAGATTTTCCATAGGGGAAGAGCCGGAGGAGATTTATAAACGTGCCAATGCTATTATGGAAAGATATCGTTCATAATACGGCGGGAAGAGGAACGAAAGGAAAGCCGGGGCAGGTTTGGCCTGCATGGTTACAGACCGGAAGAGATGAACGGAAAAGGATTGTTTTGCTATGAAAAAAAGTGAGAATGAGGGACTGAAATTAAAGGTGATCGCCCGTATTCATAACGATTTTCCGACAAAATTCGGGATCCCCCATCAGAGCAGCCGTCTGGATTCTCTGAAAGCGGAGATCGTTTTTGAGCCGGAGTACCGGAATGCGGAAGCCTTTCGAGGCCTGGAGGAATACACCCATATCTGGCTGATCTGGGAATTTTCGGAAGCGGTGCGGGAAAAGTGGTCGCCCACCGTGCGGCCGCCCCGTCTGGGCGGGAATATAAGAAAAGGGGTATTTGCCACCAGGTCGCCCTACCGTCCCAATGCGCTGGGATTATCCAGCGTAAAGCTGGATATGGTGCAGTTTGATCCGGTCCGGGGTCCGGTGCTGCATGTATCCGGTGCGGATCTTATGGACGGGACGCCTGTCTATGATATCAAGCCCTATCTGGCTGCCTCAGACAGCCATCCGGGAGCGTCCGGGGGCTTTACAAGCGGGATCAGGGATCATAAGCTTCAGGTAGTATTTCCGGAGGAATATCTGGAACAGATGCCCCCGGAAATCAGAAAAGCGGTGGTGGATGTACTGGCGGATGATCCCAGACCGGGGTATCAGAAGGACCCTGACAGAGTTTACGGGCTGGCCTATGGAGGAAAAAATATTCGTTTCCGGGTAGCGGGAGATGTGCTTACAGTATGCGGCGTGGCGGATTATAAAAAAGAGGAATAGTTTTATTCTTTGTTTTGGGCTATTTTATGCAAAAAGTATTGGACGGATTTACGCGAAAAAAGTTCTTGCCAAAACAGCGTTTATTCAATAAAATATTATACGATTTTACTGATTAAACAAGCGTGAGGAGTCAATATGAAAAAAGTAGTGAAATTTGGCGGGAGTTCACTGGCAAATGCGGCCCAGTTCCAAAAGGCGGGAGATATCATCCGCAGTGACGCGGGCAGACGTTATGTGGTGCCGTCGGCCCCCGGCAAGCGTTTCAGCAGTGATACGAAGGTGACAGATATGCTCTACGGATGCTATGAGGCTGCGGTGAAGGGAGAGAACTTTAAAAAGCAGCTGGGCGACATCTGTGAGCGTTATAACGAGATCATAAATGGTCTTGGTCTGGAGCTCTCTCTGGAGGATGAATTTAAAAGGATCGAGAAGGATTTTAAAGCGCAGGCAGGCAGGGAATATGCGGCTTCCCGCGGCGAGTATCTGAACGGCATTATCATGGCAGCTTACCTGGGATACGAGTTCGTGGATGCGGCAGAGGTGATCCGTTTTGATAAAGAAGGGAATTTTGATTCCGATAAGACGAATGAGCTGCTGTCCGAAAGACTGTCCGGCTGTGAATGGGCGGTCGTGCCGGGATTTTACGGCGCTATGGAAAACGGAGCCGTGAAGACCTTTTCCAGAGGAGGCTCCGATGTGACCGGTTCGCTGGTGGCAAGGGCGATCAAGGCGGACGTTTATGAAAACTGGACGGATGTTTCCGGATTCCTGGTGACGGATCCCCATATAGTGGAGAACCCTGTCGCTATGGAGACGATTACATATAGAGAGCTTCGGGAGCTGTCATATATGGGCGCCACCGTGCTTCATGAGGAGGCCATTTTCCCGGTTCGAAAGGAGGGCATTCCCATTAATATCCGCAACACAAACCATCCCCAGGATCAGGGGACCTATATTGTGGAAAGCACCTGCAAAAAACCGAAATATGTCATTACGGGTATAGCTGGCAAAAAGGGCTTTTGCTCCATTAATATTGAGAAATCCATGATGAACAGTGAGATCGGTTTCGGACGCAGGGTGCTGCAGGTGTTTGAGGATCAGGGAATCAGCTTCGAGCATATACCATCCGGAATCGACACGATGACCGTTTTCGTCCATCAGGATGAATTTGAGGAGAAAGAGCAGCAGGTGATCGCCGGTATTCACAGAGCGGTGGAGCCTGATTTTGTGGAGATGGAATCCGATCTGGCGTTGATCGCCGTCGTTGGGCGTGGAATGAAATCCCAGCGGGGAACAGCCGGAAGGATCTTTTCCGCACTGGCCCATGCGAACGTAAATGTAAAGATGATCGATCAGGGATCCAGCGAGCTGAATATTATCATAGGTGTGGCAAACAGCGAATTTGAGGACGCGGTAAAGGCAATCTATGATATTTTTGTAATGACACAGATTTAATGATTCCAGGGCCAAAAGCCTGTCTCCACGGAATGCTTGCATTTCAGTGGAGACAAGGCTTAATGACCCGCCCCGATATGAGCATGAAGTGGTGCGCAAGCGCCACGGGAATGCGAATATTGGGCGGATTGTGGGAGCGCGAAGCGCGGAACAATCCGGGAATCAGCTTTTGACGGGTAAATCATTTAATTAAAAATATATGAGTTTGTCCCCTTCAGGGTATTGACGCCTCCGAACAAATGTTCTATACTGTACTCAGAACATTTGTTTGGAGGTTTTTTATGATCTTTCAGGAATCTATAACGATTGTGGAGAAACTCAGTATTCTGTCAGATGCGGCGAAATATGATGTGGCCTGTACCTCCAGCGGAGCAGACCGCTCCGGTGACGGAAAAGGGATGGGGAACACTATTGCCGCAGGTATATGCCACAGCTTTTCCGGAGACGGCAGATGTATCAGCCTTTTGAAGATACTGTATACCAATGAGTGCGTGTTTGACTGCAAGTATTGTGTGAACAGGGCATCCAATGACGTGGTGCGCGCCAGCTTCACCCCTGAGGAGGTGTGCCGTCTTACCATCGAGTTTTACAGAAGAAATTATATCGAAGGCCTTTTTCTGAGCTCCGGGGTGAAAGGAAGTCCGGACGGGACCATGGAGGAGCTTTTGCGGACGGTATACCTGCTGAGAAAAGTGCATCATTTTCAGGGCTATATTCATTTGAAGGCGCTCCCGGGAGCTTCGCCGGAGCTGATACGGCAGGCGGGATATCTGGCTGACAGAATGAGCGTGAATCTGGAGCTCCCCACTGCGGAAGGGCTTGCCCGTCTGGCTCCTCATAAGAGCCGCCGAACCATTCTGCGGCCTATGAAGCAGATCCAGGTGCTCCGGGATGAGAACCGGCAGGAGCTGATCTTATATGATCATGCACCGGAATTTGTACCTGCGGGGCAGAGTACACAGATGATTGTGGGAGCTGCGGGAGAGAGCGATTATCAGATCATGTCAGTAGCGGAATCCCTGTACAGGCAGTTTTCTCTGAAAAGGGTGTTTTATTCGGCGTTTGTCCCGGTAAATGAGGATAAGGATCTGCCCGCGCTGCCCCAGGGCCCGCCTCTTCTCCGGGAGCACAGGCTTTATCAGGCGGACTGGCTGCTGCGTTTCTACGGCTTTCAGGCGGAAGAGCTGCTTTCCGAGCAGCGTCCCAATTTTAATCTGCTTTTGGATCCGAAATGCGACTGGGCGCTGAGACATCTGGAATACTTTCCTGTGGAGATCAATTCCGCTGATTATTCCACGCTTTTGCGGGTCCCGGGAATAGGAGCCAGGTCCGCGTCCCGGATCATCGGCGCGAGACGTTACCATTCCCTTGATTTTCCGGATCTGAAAAAAATCGGGGTGGCGTTGAAAAGAGCCCTGTATTTTATTACCTGTAACGGCAGGATGATGTATGCCACGAAGCTTGAGGAGAATTATATACTCAGAAATATGCTGGATCCCCGGGAAAAGCTTCCGGCGTCACAGGATGAGATTTCTTACCGCCAGCTTTCGCTGTTTGATGATCCGGTGAGCACGGGGGAGGCGCAGGGATATGGATTATGAAAAAGTGAAGCTTTTTTGCAGCGGCAGTATGGAGGGGATTTTTACGGCGGTGTACGATGGTTGGACATATGCCGCCGGAGGATATAAGGTGGAGATATTCATGGAGCCGGATTCCGCCATGGAGCTGTTCTGTACCTGTATGGACGTGGCCGCAGATATGGAAAAGGCGGAGAAGGTACGCCGGACAGTGGAGAAGAAGCTCGGGCCTCTGGTTTATGAAGCGGTGTGCTTTGCTGCGGTGTCCGTGCATCCAGGCAGGGGCACAGCTATCTTCCAGGTGCTCTGGCAGGCATTGTCAGGCAGGCGGTGTAACCGCCGGGTGCTGGAAAATCTGGCGGATCCTTATGTGGATCTGGTGTGTAAGCTCCGAATCAGAGTGTGGCATGAGCTGCACCGATTTGAGGGGTTTGTACGGTTTCGTGAGATCGGGGGCGGAGTGCTTTTTTCTGAAATTGCACCGGATAATGACATTCTGGTCATGCTGGCGCCTCATTTTTCGGATCGTTTTCCCAATGAAAGCTGGATCATTCTGGATAAGAAACGGGATAAGGGGCTTTTTCATCCCAGGGGAGGGCAGTGCGCTTTGCGTCATGGCGCTGCGCTGGAGCTTAAGGGGGAGGAACTGTCCGGGACGGAGGACTATGAAGAGCTCTGGCGGACATTCTGTGACAGCATCACCATTCGGGAGCGGTGCAACTCCCGGCTTCAGCAGCAGTTTCTGCCTCTGAAATTCCGGAAAAATATGACAGAATTCCAGTGAAATCACATTATTTTTTGTCTGGTGATTGTCATATGGTTTTTGCTCATGGTATAATAAAAAGCACTATCCCATCGCCCTGCGCCCCGCCGCCGCTTTTCAGCCAGCCGCAGGGCGCAGGGCGATGGGATGGCTCGACAGCAGTAAGTGAAAGGTTGGAATGAATGCTTATGGAAAAACCATTGATCCGCATTTCTGTCCGGAACCTGGTAGAATTTATCCTCCGAAGCGGCGATCTGGATAATCGCAGAGGTACCGCAGACAAGGAGGCCATGCTGAAGGGAAGCCGTCTGCACAGGAAGATCCAGCGGCAGATGGGCGGAGCTTATCGTTCAGAAATCTCCCTGAAAAGAGAAACGGAATACGACGATCTGATCCTCCTGGTAGAAGGAAGGGCGGACGGTATTTTTACAGAGGATGGAGCAGTCACCATCGATGAAATAAAAGGAATATATAAAAGTCTGGACCGCCTGGAGAAACCGGCCATGGTCCACCGCGCCCAGGCAATGTGCTATGCCCGGATATATGCGGAGATGGAAGGGTTAACGGAGATAGGCGTGCAGATGACCTACGTGAATCTGGACACCGAAGAAATAAGGCGCTTTCAGGAACGATTTTCCTGTAAGGTGCTGGAAAAATGGTACACGGAGCTGACAGACGAATACCACAAGTGGCTTTCCTATCAGCTGTCCTGGAGAAAACAGCGGAACGCATCAATGGAACATCTGGAATTCCCTTTCGAATACAGAGAAGGCCAGCGCAGTATGGTCACCAGCGTGTATCATACCATTTCCGCAGGACGTCAGATCTTTATACAGGCGCCTACGGGAGTAGGAAAAACCATGTCCACGATATTTCCGGCGGTGCGCGCGGTAGGAGAGGGAAAAGGCGAGGCCATATTCTATCTCACTGCCAGAACCACTGCCAGGACTGTGGCGGAGGAAGCCTTTGCCATCCTGCGGAAAGAAGGGCTCCTGTTTAAGGTAATCACTCTTACGGCCAAAGAAAAGCTCTGCTTTCTGGAAAAGGCGGAATGCAATCCGGATGACTGTCCCTATGCAAAAGGACATTTTGACCGTGTGAACGATGCGGTATATGAGCTTTGGACCTCCAGGCAGCACTTTGATCAGGATACGATCATAGCTCACGCAGAAAAGTGGAAGGTATGTCCTTTTGAGATGTGCCTGGACCTGGCAGTCTGGGCGGATGCGGTGATCTGTGATTATAATTATGTCTTTGACCCCAATGTACATCTGAAGCGCTTTTTCGGGGAAGGGGTCAATGGCAGATACCTGTTTCTCATAGACGAGGCGCACAATCTGGTGGAGCGGGGAAGGGAAATGTACAGCGCTTCGATCTACAAGGAAGATGTCCTGGAAGTAAAAAAAATGGCGAAGAATTTCAGGCCAGGACTGGCCCGCGCTCTGGAGAAGGTGAATAAACAGCTTCTGACACTGAAAAAGGAATGTGAGGAATATCAGGTGCTGGAAAATCCGGGGATGCTCCCGGTAAGCCTTTTACAGGTAATGGGAGAGATGGAGCAGGTGTTGGAGGAAACGCCCGGGGGTGAGCTTCCGGAAGCATTTCTGGATTTTTATTTTTCTGTGAGGGACTTTTTAAATATAGCTGATCTGGTAGATGAAAATTATGTGGTGTACGTTTCGTACAGTGAGGACCGGCGGTTTTATATAAAGCTTTACTGTGTGAACCCGGCGGCAAATCTGCGGAAATATCTGGAAAAAGGAGTCAGTACGGTGTTCTTCTCCGCCACATTGCTTCCCATGAATTACTATCGGAGGCTTCTCAGCACCCAGGAGGACGATTATGGGATCTATGTGCGCTCACCCTTTGATTCGTCAAAACGGCTGATCATTTCCTGCGGGGATGTGAGCAGCCGGTATACGAGGCGAAATTACGGGGAATACCGCCGCATTGCGGAATATATTGCCCGTACGGTATGGCAGAAAAAAGGAAATTATCTGGCTTTCTTCCCCTCCTATAAAATGATGGAGGAGGTTTATCAGGTATATGAACAGGAGTTTTCCGCAGGATGGGTGCAGTGTATTTGTCAGAGCGCTTCCATGGGAGAGCAGGAGCGGGCGGCGTTCCTGGCTGAATTTTCCGGGGAAAGGGAGCATACACTGGTGGGCTTCTGCGTGCTGGGCGGGGTTTTCTCCGAGGGGATCGATCTGCTGGGTGACAGGCTGATCGGAGCTCTTATTGTGGGAACGGGCCTTCCACAGATCAGCAATGAACGGGAGATACTGAAAAAATATTATGACAAAAAGGGTGAAAGCGGATTCAATTATGCGTACCGTTACCCTGGTATGAATAAGGTGCTGCAGGCAGCCGGACGGGTGATCCGTACCCAGGAGGATCTGGGTGTGATCCTTCTTTTGGACGATCGTTTTTCAAGCAGGGAATACAGAGAGCTGTTCCCCCTGGAGTGGGCGGATCTGAGGCAGGGGCGTCTTGGCACCGTGGAGGAACAGCTTCGCGGCTTCTGGGAAAAACACTGAATTTTCCAGCATACTGAAAGCAAAAAGTAATTGCGCAGTGAATGAAAACAGAGTATACTTTTCTGGTATATCGATTGACGTGCGGCCGATATATCAGTTTACCATGGGAGATATATATGAGACAAAAGCACTTATGTAAAATCGCCGGGGCTGTTTTTGGCGCATGGTTTCTCTGCCTGGCATTGCCGTGCCTTGTAAGAGCGGAGAACCAATCCCGCAGCCTTCTGACTGTCACGGAGGAATCGCAGATCAGGCCCATATCCGACGGCAGTGAAAAATACATATTAAAAAGCGACGGATTTTATTGTCTGGATGCCGCCGGAACGGTGGACCAGACGCCTGCCGTGCATTATTTTGACCGGCTTGAAATCGGCGGAACCACGTTTCAGGGCTATTATTACCACGATGAAAGCGGGAAATTCCGTGCAGGAAGCCCGTATATAGTCCATATTAAAGGGGCAGCCTGTCAGGATACGGTGTTTGACGGCTTCTTTATGGTGAATAATCTGGGACGTCTTACGGCGGCGCCCCAGGTCCGCTATATCGATAAACTGAACTTGGACGGAGGCTCCTTTGACGGCTATTATTACTTCAATGAAAACGGCCGCCTTGTGACTGAGGCGGGAGTCCATTATCTGAGTATGAACTGCAATGGCCGCCGGTTTGAAGGCTATTATTATTTCGGCGGAGAAAACGGATGTCTTGTGACGGAGGCGGGAGTGACTCCGGAGGGCTTTGCGATCGATGAGAACGGAAAAATGGACGACTCGGAAAATGTCGTCGATGCGCTGGAGGAACGGCTGGAAACAATGATTTCCGCCTATGAGGGGACATGGAGCATTTATGTAAAAAATCCGGATACGGGAGAGACCATATCCATAAATAATCAGGCGCTCCCCTCTGCCAGCCTGATCAAGCTTTTTGTTATGGAAAAGACCTTTGCGGACATGGATCGGGTGAGGGAAAATGAGGCGAAGCTCCTGAATGCTTCTGCGGACAGCGATACCGTACAGAAAAAAATTGATGAGCTGCTCTGGAATATGATCACCGTCAGTGACAATGAGTCTTATAATGAGCTTGTACGGCTGCAGACGGAATCCTACGATTTTATCGACGGGGCAAAGGACGCGACGGAGTATCTGGAGGAAGAACAATATACGGATACCAGGGTCAGCCATACGCTGCATCCGTCCGGCTCGGAGTACGTCGGAGTGGATAATGAAAATAATATTACATCTGTGGAGGACTGCGGGCGTCTTCTGGAAAAAATCTATTTCGGAGAATGTGTGAGCAGCGAGGCATCGGAGCAGATGCTGGAGCTTCTTCTAAACCAGGAAGTGGTGTGGAAAATCCCGGCGGGGATCTCCGACGATGTGGTGATCGCAAATAAAACCGGAGAAACCGACAGCTATCAGCACGACGCCGCGATTGTTTACGGCTCCGGGGCCACATATATTATCTGTGTGATGTCGGAGGGATGTCCTGAGAATACGGCAGTGGAAAATATACGGGATATTTCCGGTATCGTGTATAATTATATGAATCTGACGGATTATCAGGCAGTGACGGAAGATAGCCAGGGACTGACTGAGGCAGAATCTTCGGAGGAACTTCAGATCCGGACGGGGGATTCCGCTTATGAGATTCCCGCGGAGCCTGCCGGATAAAGGACTTGACCATAGGGCTGTTTAGGAATAAAATAAAGAAAATATTTTTGAAAGGGGACTACAGGTCAGTATGAAGACAGTATATACGGAAAAGGCTCCGGCAGCGATCGGGCCATATTCACAGGCAATGATATTAAACAATGTTCTGTTTACTTCTGGGCAGATTCCGGTGGATCCTGCTACGGGTGAGATCGCAGGGGATACCATTGAAACGCAGGCTGTGCAGGTTATGAAAAATCTTGGCGCAGTGCTGGAAGCCGCGGGAACTGATTATGAAAACGCGGTAAAGACCACCTGCTTTCTGGCGGACATGGGTGATTTTGCGGCATTTAATGAAGTGTATGCAAAATATTTTGTAAATAAGCCCGCGCGTTCCTGCGTTGCAGTTAAAACTCTCCCGAAAAATGTTCTCTGCGAAGTGGAAGTTATCGCAGAGATCGCGTAACAGGAAAAGACGCGTTTTTCCAAGGCCTTCGAAGAAAATCCTCGAAGGTCTTTTGTTGCTTTTGGCTGATGGCCATGCTATAATTGCGCATAGAGTTCTTGATCGTACAGAAATATCTGAATCAGTTTAATAATCAGGAGGAGTTAATTACATGCGAGTCGATACGGATGACTTTGCCCGACCTTGCAGCTGCGGGAGGGAACACCACGTAGACGTTAAGGAAATCGTGATCGAAGCCGGTGCGGTGAAGGCGCTGGAGGAGGCTATGGCAGATGGCTTCCTGAAGGAGTATATTTCACCGCTTTTGATCTGTGATACCAATACCTGCCGGGCCACAGAAGAGATCATGGAGGAAATTTATGATCGGAGTCAGGTGCTGGTGCTGGATGCGGAAGGGCTTCATGCGGATAATCATGCTGCGGCGATCGTAGAAAATAATATGGAGGAAGACATTGATCTGATCCTGGCAGTGGGTGCGGGAACGATTCATGATATCAGCCGTTACATCGCCTGCCAGTATAAAATCCCCTTTATCTCGGTACCTACCGCTGCCAGTGTGGACGGATTCGTATCTACGGTGGCTGCCATGACATGGAATGGCCTGAAAAAGACTCTGCCGGCCGCAGCGCCGATTGCTGTTTTTGCTGATACGGATATTTTTTCGAAAGCGCCGGCCAGGCTGACCGCTTCCGGAGTGTCAGATCTTATTGGAAAGTATACCTGCCTGGCTGATTGGAGGATTTCTCACGTCCTGACAGGAGAATATATTTGTGAACATGTGATCGAAATGGAGGAGAAGGCCCTCAGGACTGTCCGATCCTGCCTGCGTTCCATTGCGGCGGGGGAGGAGGAGAGCTGCGAAAAGCTTATGTATGCCCTGATCCTGTCGGGACTGGCCATGCAAATGGCGGGCAGCTCCCGCCCGGCTTCCGGGGCGGAGCATCATTTATCCCATTTATGGGAAATGGAGGTTATTAATGACCGTCTGGATGCACTGCACGGGGAAAAGGTTTCTGTGGGAGCGGTCCTGATCGTGAGAGAGTATAAGCGCATTGCCCGGGCCATCCGCAGGGGAACCTGCCGTGTCAGGGATGAATGGGATCTTGAGGAGCGGCTTTTGGAGGATACCTTTGGGAAGAAGGGACTTCTGGACGGCATCCGAAGAGAAAATGAACCGGAGCTTTTGCTGGGTGTAGATGCGTCTCTGCTGAAATCCCGTCTGGAGGACATTGCGGATATTATCGACGAAATGCCGGAGGAGGATGAAATGCTCCACATGCTGGAGAAGGCCGGCTGCAGAAAAAGGGTGGGGGATATTGGATTATCGGAGGATATCATACCCTTAAGCCTTAAGCTGGCGCCCTATGTGAGGCGGAGGCTGAGTCTGCTTCGGGTGAAAAAGATGCTGGAAATAGAAGGAGAATGACGATGCGTATAGGTATGGGATATGACGTACATAAGCTGACAGAAGGGAGAAAACTGATTCTGGGCGGTGTAGATATCCCATGGGAAAAGGGCCTGTTGGGTCATTCCGATGCGGATGTGCTGATCCATGCAGTGATGGATGCTCTTCTGGGAGCCGCAGCTCTTGGGGATATCGGGAAGCATTTTCCGGATACGGACCCAAAGTATGGAGGGATATCCAGTCTCCTGCTTTTGGGCCAGGTGACCTCTCTTCTTCGGGAGAAGGGGTACGTCATCGGAAACATTGATGCGACGATTATTGCACAGAAGCCTAAAATGGCGCCGCATATTCCCGGGATGAGGAAGAACATGGCGAAGGTTATGGGAATTGATGAGAGCCGCCTGAACATAAAAGCAACGACAGAGGAGGGTCTGGGCTTCACCGGACGGGGTGAGGGTATTGCCGCCCAGGCGATCTGTCTTTTAATAGAAAAGTGAAAACGGAGGAATATAATATGAAGCTTTTTAATACATTGAGCCGCAGAAAAGAAGAGTTTGTGCCTATCGAGGAGGGAAAGGTGAGAATGTATGTCTGCGGTCCTACCGTTTATAATCTGATCCACATCGGAAACGCACGGCCGATGATCATTTTTGATACGGTCCGGCGTTATATGGAATATAAGGGATATGAGGTGAATTATGTCTCCAATTTCACAGATGTGGACGACAAGATCATCAAAAAGGCCATTGAGGAGGGAATCAGTCCGGAGGAGGTTTCCGCCCGGTATATCGAGGAATGTAAAAAGGACATGGCGGGGATGAATGTGAAGCCTGCCACCACTCATCCCCAGGCTACCCGGGAAATCGACGGGATGATCGATATGATCCAGATCCTGATCGACAAGGGCTATGCCTATGCGGCAGCGGACGGCACCGTGTATTTCCGGGTAAAGAATTTCAAAGAATACGGCAAGCTTTCTCATAAGAATCTGGATGATCTGCAGTCAGGCTTCCGTGCCCTGCAGGTTTCCGGCGAGGATCAGAAGGAGGATCCGCTGGATTTCGTTCTCTGGAAGCCGAAAAAGGAAGGAGAGCCATACTGGCCTTCTCCATGGTGCGACGGTCGTCCCGGCTGGCATATCGAATGCTCCGTAATGGCCAGAAAATATCTGGGAGATGAGATCGATATCCATGCAGGCGGGGAGGACCTGATCTTCCCGCATCATGAAAATGAGATCGCTCAGAGCGAGTGCTGCAATGGAAAGACCTTTGCAAAATACTGGATGCATAATGCATTTTTGAATATTGATAATAAAAAAATGTCCAAGTCCCTTGGCAACTTCCGAACGGTACGTCAGATCAGCGAACAGTATGATCTGCAGGTGCTCAGGTTCTTTATGCTGAACGCCCATTACCGGAGCCCGCTGAATTTCAGCGCGGATCTTATGGAAGCATCGAAAAATGCGCTGGAAAGGATCGTCGAAGCCGCAGGCCGTCTCAGTGACCGCAGGGATTCTGCAGGAACGGAGCAGGCCACGGAGGCTGAGAAAGCGCGGATGGAGGATGCGAAGGTCTATGTGCTCAGATTCGAGGAGGCTATGGATGATGACTTTAACACGGCTGACGCGCTTGCCGCTGTGTTTGAGCTGGTGAAGTTTTCCAACACCAATGTGACGGAAGAAAGCTCCCGGGAGTTTGCCGCGTATCTTCTGAATATGCTGAAAAAGCTCTGCGATGTGCTGGGACTGATCGTGGAGAAAAAAGAGGAGATTTTGGATAAGGAGATTGAAGCGCTTATTGAAGAGCGCCAGGCCGCCAGAAAGGCAAAGGATTTTGCCAGAGCGGATGCCATCCGGGATGAGCTTCTGGCGAAGGGAATCGAGCTTAAGGATACCCGTGAAGGAGTAAAATGGAAGAGAGTCTGAGCAAGCTGAAGGAATTATTTCATCTGGAGGATGAGGATATCAGGACCTATTCTCCTTTGACGCTCGCCTATATTGGAGATGGCATTTATGAGCTTATCATCCGCACGATTCTGGTAAAAAGAGGAAATTGTCCGGTGAACCGTCTCCATAAGCAGGCCAGCAGTCTGGTGAAGGCCTCCGCTCAGTCGCAGATGATGGAGGCGATCATACCGCTTCTCACAGAGGAGGAGCTGGGCGTATATAAAAGGGGCAGGAACGCCCATTCTCCCACCATGGCAAAGCATGCAACCATGGGGGATTACCGTAGGGCAACGGGGTTTGAAGCACTGATGGGATATTTATATTTAAAGCAAGATCACTGCCGGATGATCGAACTGATCCGCGCAGGGATCGGGGAGGATGTACTATGAGCGAGCAGATAGAAGGCCGTAATGCGGTGCTGGAGGCCTTTCGGTCCGGCAAATGCGTGGATAAGCTGTTTATCCTGGACGGCTGTCAGGACGGCCCTGTGCGCACCATTGCCCGTGAGGCCCGGAAGAGGGATACCATTATCGATTATGTTTCAAAGGAGCGGCTGGATCAGCTGAGTGAAACCGGCGCCCATCAGGGTGTGATCGCCCGGGCGGCAGCCTATGAGTATGCTTCTGTGGAGGATATTCTGGTCAGGGCGGAGGAAAAGGGGCAGCAGCCCTTCCTTTTTGTACTGGACGGCATCGAGGATCCCCATAATCTCGGGGCAATCATTCGTACGGCTAATCTGGCTGGAGCTCATGGGGTGATCATTCCAAAACGGCATGCGGTCGGACTTACTTCAGTGGTGGCAAAAACCTCAGCGGGAGCACTGCATTATACACCTGTGGCCAGGGTGACGAATATTGTCCGCACCATAGAGGAATTAAAGCGGCGGGGCATCTGGTTTGTCTGCGGGGACACGGAAGGAGAGACAGTGTATGATATGAACCTTACAGGCCCCATTGGTCTTGTGATCGGAAATGAGGGAGCGGGAGTCAGCCGGCTGGTGCGTGAAGCGTGCGATTTTACCGCGTCCATTCCCATGCAGGGCGACATCGACTCTTTGAATGCTTCGGTGGCCGCCGGTGTGCTGGCCTACGAAATCGTAAGGCAGAGACTGAGGGGGTAATGATGAGCTGCTGACAACGCTCAAAACAGAAGTAAGGGAGAACTCTATGAGTCAATATGAGAGCTTCACAGATGAGGAACTCATTGAAAAGCTTCGTCAGGGTAATCATGAAATCTATGATTATCTGGTGGAAAAGCATAAGGATCTTGTCAGAAAACGGGCTCGCGCCATGTATCTGATCGGAGGGGAGACGGATGATCTCATTCAGGAGGGGATGATCGGGCTTTTTAAGGCTGTCCGTGATTACCGGCCGGATAAGGAAACATCCTTTCAGACATTTGCCTGCCTGTGTATTGACCGGCAGCTCTACAGCGTGGTGCAGAGCTATAACCGGCAGAAGCATATTCCTCTGAACAGCTACATCTCCCTCAGTGAAGAGACGAACAGCCATCTGGTGGAGCTGCTGGCGGAAAATCCGGAGTCCATTGTCATTGACAGGGAATATACGGCAAATCTGGAGGAAGAGATCAACAGGATCCTCAGCCCCATGGAAAATCAGGTTCTGGAGTATTATCTGAGAGGCTACGGCTATGTCCAGATCGCGCAGATTATGAAAAAATCCCCAAAGTCCATAGATAATGCGCTGCAGCGCCTTAGAGGAAAGGTGCGAAGCTGTGTGGAAAAATATAAAACATGCAGTGCGGGCAGATTTTCATAGAACTGGGGAGATTTTTATGGTACAATATCGACAGATATTATATCATTGCGCATAGATTTCTGCATATACTGCAGAAATATGGCGCTAGAATCCGCCGGAGGCTATCATATCCGAAGGATATGATATAGTAAAAGAAAAACACAGGGGGTACAAAAATGGAAAGACATGCGTTCGCGATGGAAGTAAAAGCGGGAAAAATGAATGAATACCGCAGAAGACTGGGAGAAATCTGGCCGGTGCTTACCGGATTTCTCGATCAGAATAAGGTGAAAAATTTCAGCATCTGGAATACGGATGCCCTGATTTTCGGATATTATGAGACGGCTGATAACGCGGCGCTTACGCAGGAGGCGGAGGATAAGAAGCAGGAATTGGTGCGGAAAATGGAGGATACCTTTACCTGGATATCTACGCCTGGCAAGGAGATGCGCCTTATGTATCATAATTTCGGTTTTGTGCGTGAAAGCAAGGAGCTGATCCGCCACAGAATGTTCATGACAAAGCTGAAGCCGGGATTTGAGGAGGAATATAAGCGCAGACATGACGGATTGGTGGAAAAACGGGGCGATACGGTAGATCCGGGCCCGGACAGCAATTTCAGTATCTGGAGTGCAGGCGGTTATATCTTTGGGTATGATGAGATCGACACTACTATGGAGAAAGAGGCTACGGAGGCTGACCGTCAGGATACCATTGCCTGGGAGACGCGCCAGCTTGAGATCATGGACTGGATCACCAATGATGTGGACTGGATGACCGGAGAGCATCATTCCGGCAGCGTCCGGCTGGCCTGGCATGAAGGCAGATAAAAGAACGGTTGCATAAAGACGGCTGCTGTACGGAAGGTACGGCAGCCGCCTTCTTTTGGTGCGCCCGGCGGGCGCACGTTTTAATATGTATTATGCTTCCTTGATCTCCAGAACGTCCATAGGACAGGCTTTTGCACAGATCCCGCAGGCAATACATTTTGTTGCGTGTCCGGCGCCCTCGGGAAGAACGATCACGCCAAATGGGCAGGTCTCGGCGCATTTGCCACATCCCACGCATTTTTTCTTGTCGATCATGTAAACGCCCTTCGCATTCTGGGTGATAGCGCCCTCCGGACAGGCCTTTGCGCATTTGCCGCACTGTACGCAGTGTACGGGCTTTGGCGTTTCGCCGTCCTTTGCCACGGAGATTTTAATACAGGAAAGTTCCTCGCTGTACTCCTTGTAGAATGCCTCGGAACAGGCAATCTCACAGGCTTTACATGCCATACAGGTGTCTTTTTTTGCTACATTCAGTCTTTTCATTGTTGTACCCTCCACATTTTTATGGTTTTGTTTTTTGACGGGGCTATCCTTTTACAGACGGCCCCGCAGGAATCGTAAAATCAGAAATTCAGGGTTTCGGAAGCTTAAAGGAGCTCTTCAGGGAAACGATACGATTGTATACTGGCGCATTTTCCCTGGAATCATGGATGTCCGCACAGAAAAATCCGTTCCGAACAAACTGGAAGCTGTCATAGCCCTTTGCCTTCATAAGATCCGGTTCCACATAAGCGGTGACTGTGGTGAGAGAATCAGGATTTACATTGAGGGATCCGTCTTCCTTATTATATACGCCTTTTTCCTCATCTACAATATTCTCATAGAGACGGACCTCCGCCTGACCTGCACTGGATGCCTCCACCCAGTGAATGGTTCCCTTCACCTTGCGCCCGTCGGAGGAGCTGCCGCCCCTGGTGGCAGGATCGTAGGTGCAGTGTACGGTGTGAACCAGACCGCTTTCATCCGCTTCATAGCCGGTACAGGTGACAAAATATGCATTCATCAGGCGCACTTCCGTGCCTGGGAACATACGTTTATATTTTTTCGGGGGTTCTGCCATAAAGTCCTCGCGCTCGATATAGAGCTCACGGCCAAAGGGAATCCGGCGTGTGCCAAGCTCCGGGTTTTCCATATTATTGGGAGCTTCCAGATATTCGATCTCACCTTCGGGATAGTTATCGATCACCAGCCTGATGGGGTCGAGTACAGCCATGAGGCGGGGACGCTTCAGCTTCAGATCCTCCCGGATACAGTACTCCAACATGGCGTAATCCACTGAGCTGTTTGCCTTTGATACACCGCAGAGATCTACAAACATTTTAATGGATTCCGGGGTAAAGCCGCGGCGGCGAAGCGCAGCAATAGTGACCAGACGGGGGTCATCCCAGCCGTCCACTGTGCCATCCTCCACCAGCTTTTTAATGTAGCGCTTACCTGTCACCACATTGGTCAGGTACAGCTTTGCAAACTCGATCTGCTTCGGCGGCTGGGGATATTCCAGCTCGCGCACCACCCAGTCGTAAAGCGGCCGGTGATCCTCAAACTCAAGAGTACAGATGGAGTGGGTGATCCCTTCGATGGCATCCTCAATAGGATGTGCAAAGTCATACATAGGATAGATGCACCACTTATCCCCGGTATTATGATGGGTCATATGAGCGACACGGTAGATGACCGGATCCCGCATATTCATATTCGGGGAAGCCATGTCGATTTTGGCGCGGAGTACCCTGGTTCCGTCCGGATATTTGCCCGCTTTCATCTCCTCAAAAAGCCGCAGGTTTTCTTCTATGCTGCGGCTGCGGCAGGGGCTTTCCTTTCCCGGCTCCGTGAGGGTGCCGCGGTATTCGCGGATCTCATCCGCGGTAAGATCGCAGACATAAGCTTTTCCTTTTTTAATGAGTTTTACAGCAGCCTCGTACATCTGCTGGAAATAATCGGATGCAAAAAACAGCCGGTCCTCCCAGTCAGCGCCAAGCCACTGAATATCTGCTTTAATGGATTCCACAAATTCGGTCTTTTCTTTAGTAGGGTTTGTGTCATCAAAGCGCATATTAAACTTGCCGTTGTATTCACAGGCAAGCCCATAATTTAAAAGAATGGATTTGGCATGGCCGATATGAAGATATCCATTAGGCTCCGGAGGAAAGCGGGTATGCACAGTGTTATAGACGCCCTCAGCCAGATCCTTATCAATGATATTTTCAATGAAATTTTTGGAAACGGTCTCGTTCTCCATCTTTATCCCTCCTAAACTGCTCTTAAAGCATTATGATACCATAAAACAGTTGAATTTAAAAGTTTTAAATGGCAAAAAGAGAGGAAATATTTTGCTGAAAAAGTGTTGACAATTTCGGGCTTATCTGATAGTATAATCAACTGTGAGTGGCAGTTCTGCCTCCGCGAATGCTGATGTGGCTCAGAGGTAGAGCACTTCCTTGGTAAGGAAGGGGTCACGGGTTCAACTCCCGTCATCAGCTCTGAAAAGCTCTGAGTGGTCAGGGCTTTTTTGCTGTAAAAGAGAGAGCCGGTTATTCCCGGAGGCGTGCGTTGTGTGGAACCGAAGAAATGGGAAGAGGGAAAATATTATGTCAGATTTTACAAAAAAGGCTATTCGGGATTCCTTTGTGAAGCTACTGAATGAAAAACCCCTAAGCCAGATTACAGTCCGGGATATTGTAGATGACTGCGGCGTGAACCGGAATACCTTTTATTATCACTATCAGGATCTGCCCCAATTGCTTGAAAGTATTGTGGAGGATGATCTGCGGCGGGTTATGCGGGATTATCTCACGGTGGATTCCATGGAAGAGTGTATAGACGCCGTCATAGGATTTGCTTTGGAGAACCGGAAAGCGGTAATGCATATTTATCATTCCGGAAAAAGAGAAATATATGAGAAATACCAGTGGAAGATCTGTGAACATATTGTTACAATCTATGTAGATGGGATGCTGGCGGGAAGGGAAGTGCCGGAGCAGGACAGGAAGCTGGTCATAGATTACCTGAAATGTGTGTGCTTCGGGTTGGTGACTGGGTGGATGGAGGGCGGTATGCGGTCGGACATTCAGACAGATTTTCATCGCATCTGTGAGCTGCGGAAGGATGAAATTATGGGGATGATTCTGGGCCGTGAAAAATAATAAAACCCGGGCAAAAATTCTATTTTGCCAAAAAAACAGACAAAAAAGGCCGCTTTGCCCAAAAAATGGGCAGGCGGTTTTTTTCGCCTGTTTTTTTTGTGGGTCTTTTTCGGTATAGTAAGTACAAAATCAATGAAAGGAGGCGCTGACTGTAATGGCAGATAAGCTTTTTCGGACCGCAAAGTATGGGTATATCCTGATTTCGGTTTTGCTCTGTCTGACAGGCGTAATGCTGGCGGCAGTTCCTGATTTTTCTATTTCACTGCTGTGCCGGATCAGTGGTCTGCTCCTGATCTTATTCGGTATTGTGAAGATAATAGGCTACTTTTCAAAGGATCTCTATTGCCTGGTGTTTCAGCATGATCTTGCGGTGGGAATCCTGATGATTGCGCTGGGTGTGATATTGATTGTCCGTTTTAAAACGATGACAAATGTTATCTGTGTTTTTATGGGTATCTATGTTCTGATAGACGCACTTTTAAAAATACAGATTTCCATTGATGCCAGAGCATTTGGAATTTTCAAATGGTGGCTGCTGCTGGCGGTCGCGACAGGTACGGGCATCGTAGGTTTTCTGTTGGTGCTGCGCCCATCCGAAAGCGCTTCAGTGATTATGAGAATTTTGGGAATAGCATTATTAATGGAAGGCGTGCTGAACCTGGTGGCCATTTTGACATCGGCAGGGTTTGCCGGAAAACAGGATGATCAGATAATCGAAGAAGAGTATAAGAAAACAGATTATTAATGAAATGACGGATGCAGACAAAACAGAAGAGGAGAAACGATATGGGATTGACAAATCAAATTAAGAAAGCAACATTCAGGACAGCGTTTAATTATGTGGGGAAAAATCCGGATGAAAATATACATAAGCTGATGTCCTGGGTGGACAGATTCGCAGGAAACGGGCCGGACAGCTTTCCCAGCCAGAGAGCGGCGTTCCGCAGGGTAATTGAAGATCCGGATAATAACATGTACAGGCTCATTATGAGTATTATGAAGGATATTGACAAGGATGTTCTGGAAACTACGTTTGAAAATTTTTTCCTAAACGCAAATATTGTGGGATGGCCGCAGCAGGAGGAAAACCGTAAAAAATATGGATGCAACATCCCCTGGGCGATCCTTCTGGATCCTACGTCCGCCTGCAATCTGCACTGCACGGGCTGCTGGGCCGCAGAGTATGGAAACAGGCTGAATCTTTCTCTGGATGAAATTGATTCCATCATTAAGCAGGGCAAAGAGCTGGGAGTTTATATGTATATTTACACGGGCGGTGAGCCTCTTGTACGGAAAAAGGATCTGATCACACTGTGTGAAATGCACAGCGACTGCCAGTTCCTGAGCTTTACCAATGCGACGCTGATTGATGAGGCCTTTGCGGATGAGATGCTGAGAGTGAAAAACTTTATACCTGCCATCAGCGTGGAGGGCTTTGAAGCGGCTACCGACGGCAGAAGAGGCGACGGTACATATCAGAAGGTAATAAGGGCTATGAAAACGCTGAAGGAAAAGCATCTGCCCTTTGGCCTTTCCTGCTGCTATACCAGTCAGAATCTGGAATCCATCAGTTCCTATGAATTTATAGATCAGATGATTGAATGGGGCGCGAAGTTCGTGTGGTATTTTCATTATATGCCGGTAGGAAATGACGCGGCTCCGGAATTGTTGCCGAATCCCGGGCAGAGAGAATTTATGTATCACCGGATCCGGGACATCCGGGCACAGAA
Source organism: uncultured Blautia sp. (assembly GCA_964528895.1). Lineage (GTDB taxonomy): Bacteria > Bacillota > Clostridia > Lachnospirales > Lachnospiraceae > Blautia_A. Next base: position 42,541 of record CAZGTY010000006.1, read on the forward strand.
GCCGATCTTTGCCATGGATTTCCAGAATGATGGTGAATATGTGGGCGGATGTATTGCCGGAGGGCGGAGATATCTCCACATCAATGCAAACGGAGATTGTGATCCCTGTGTATTCGTCCACTATTCCGACTCCAATATCCATGAGAAGACTCTGCTGGAATGTCTGCAGTCTCCGATCTTTATGGCTTACCATGATGGACAGCCCTTTAATGATAATCATCTTCGGCCCTGCCCCATGCTGGAGAATCCGGAAATGCTCCGGAAAATGGTACACTCCACACAGGCTCACTCTACGGATATGCAGTCGCCGGAGAGCGTGGATCACCTTTGTGATAAGTGCGAAAAATATGCGGAAAACTGGGAGCCTACCGCGAAAAAACTCTGGGAAGGCAGTCATCCGGAGGCATAAAGGAAATTACATTTTATTGACCGCATGAGGCTGCGCGGTGTTATAGTGTTAGCGGAGGGCATGTGCTTTCCCGCGACAAAAACAGGGGCATCCAAAAGCAGGGTAATAATTTTGGGATGTCCCTGTCTTATTCCGGGTATAAATTATTCTTCCGTTTCTTCGGAAGCCTCTTCCGCGGGAGCGTTCGCCTCTTCGGAGATCTCCTCATCAGGGTTCTCTGCCTCTTCTGACGCCGGCGCTTCCGGCGTCTGCGAAGCCTCCTCCGCGTTTTCCTCCCAGGAAGCAAAGTCCTCGGCAGTTTCCGGCGTTTCATCAGCGTTCACATTCTCCGGGGTCTCAAAATCCTCGTCAAAATCGTCCTCAAAATCGTCTTCAAAATCCATAATGTCTTTATCCGGTTTTTTCTTCATAACGAAGGCAGCGATCGCTCCTGCTGCTGCAGCGGTGGCGGCGCCTACCGCTACCAGTCCCCAGTATTTATTCTTTTTTGCCATAATTGTTGCTCCTTTCATTTGGATGCTTTTATTGTAATACTTTTTTGATAAAAAGAAAAGGGTAAGATGCAGGAGAATAAAAGTAGTTGCGGTAATTTTCCGGAGAAGCTATACTGATGAAGACGATTCAGAGAGGAAGCGGGGAAATTTATGAGAAAAATTGTGTTGGCGTCAGCGTCGCCGCGAAGGCGGGAGCTTTTGGAAAAAGCGGGCGTAAGCTTTGAGATCCGGACTGCGGCGGGAGAGGAAAATCCCCGTGCCAGTGAACCGGAAGAAGTGGTGAAGGAGCTGTCCGGGGCAAAGGCATGGTCGGTGGCAGGAACATTTCCAGAGGGAACAGAAGAGGGATGCCTGATCATTGGGGCGGATACTATTGTGGCCTTTGGAAACAGAATCCTGGGTAAGCCAAAAGACCGGGAGGATGCGGAGGAGACGCTTATGGAGCTGCAGGGGGCTACTCATCAGGTATATACGGGAGTGACGGTCCTGGAAAGAAAAAAGGATGGCTGGACGCCCTTTACCTTTGCGGAGCGTACAGATGTGACCTTTTATCCGGTGAGCAGGCAGGAGATTCGGGAATATGCAGATACGGGCGAACCGCTGGACAAAGCCGGAAGCTACGGAATACAGGGAAAATTCGGCGTATATGTAAAGGGAATCCGCGGCGATTATTCCAATGTGGTGGGACTTCCTGTGGCAAGATTATTATATGAGATGAAAAAACGGGGAATTGATTTAAGGAGATAAAAAATGATAAAGGCATGTATATTTGATCTGGACGGCACCCTTGCTAATACGCTGGAATCCATGGCCTATGTGGCAAATCATATCATGAGGGGATTCGGGCTTAAGGAGCTTCCCGTGGAGAATTTCAGGTATTACTGCGGCGAAGGGGCCAATATGCTTATGCGGCGGTGCCTGAAGGATGCGGGTGACCCGGAGCTGACCAGATTTGAGGAAGGACAGCGGATGTACCGGGAAATGTTTGCGGAGGATCCCATGTATAAGGTGACGCATTATGAGGGGATGCTGGAAACTCTGGCGGAGCTTAAACGACGGGGAAAGAAGCTGGCCGTATGCTCCAATAAACCCCATCCCGCTGCTGTGAAGGTGATCGGCATTATGTTTCCAGGGATATTTGATACGGTCCTGGGACAAAGTGAGAAGGTACCCAGAAAGCCGTCGCCGGTGGGACCGCAGATGATCGCGAAGGAGCTTGGCGCCGCACCGTCCGAGTGCGTATATATAGGTGACACAAGGACAGACATGCTTACAGGAAAAGCCGCCGGAATGTTTACTGTGGGAGCATTGTGGGGCTTTCGTACCAGGGAGGAGCTTATAGCAGGCGGGGCGGATCTGCTTGCCGGCTGCCCGGCGCAGCTTTTGGATATTTGCGAAAGGGATTAAAAGGATCCGGTGAGCTGCAGGTAAAATTGATATTACACAGAAGAAAAGCGCTCTGGTATAATGTGTTCAGATGTTGTATCTGCATCCGGAGCAGCAGATTCTGTGCGGAGCAGGCATCCTTAGGATCCCGGGTGAGCCATGGCCCGACAGACCGTGGTAAAGCCTTTTACAGGGGAATTATTTAGAGAACCAAAAAAATAGATGGAACTGAAAAGGAGGAGGGTTTATGAACCGCAGTAAATTTTTAGCCGCATTGATGGCTGTGATCATGGTGATATCCATGCTTCCCGCCATGGTGTTCGCTGAGGGCGGCACAGCGCTTGACGGCAAATTAAAGATCCGGGGCCAGATAGTGTTGGGAAATGAATTGTCAGCCGATTATGAGAGTGTGACCCCGGGAGGCGTCACGGATGATGATGTGAGCTTTAGCTGGTCCAGGCTGATCTCAGAGGATCAGGAACCGGTTCTTATCAGCACGGAGAGGACTTACAGGGTTTCGGAGGAAGATCTGGGTTATAAGATCATTCTCACTGTCGCCGGTCTCGCGGAAAGAGGCTACAGCGGCAGCCTGAAAGCGACCAGCCGTTACGGGGCCGTTGCCACGGCAGAGGAGGCGGCGGAGGCAGAGGCCGCTCTTGCAGATCCGGGAGAGGATATTCCGGCGGCGGAGGACCTGACTGAGGAGAATCAGGCAGAGGAAACTCCTGCGGAGGAAACCCCTGCGGAGGTTACGCAGGAGGATACCTATGGGGAAGATCTGTATATTGAAGATGAACCTTCGGAGGATATGACCGCTGAAGATATTTCGGATTATGATGAATATGACGGATATGACGGATATGATGAAATAGAATCCGACCCGGATGATGAGCTTTTTGAGGAAAATAATGTGCAGGAGGAATCATTCGCCGTATCGGAGGATGGCTCCGTGGGGACATATGCTTCGAGGAATGCGAATGATCCTTATACTTATGAAGCGGCAGCCATTGCCGATAATACTGCGGAGGACGGGACTACTCCCACAGTGGATTTCGGGACCTTTATCGAAGGCACGGAGGATTCTGTGGAGAGTAAATATATTACCATTAAAAATACCGGGACAGGTACATTGAATTTTACGGGTATCTCTCCGGAGCATTTTGAGGTGGGCGATGTGACGGAACCGCTGGCCGCCGGTGGAGAAGTGTCGCTCTATATAAGGCCCCGCAGCGGAGTGGAAGCAGGCACATATACCAATGAGGAGATTGTTTACACGGCTGAAGAGGGCGCATCCGTTACGATCCTTGCCAGCATGACTGTAGAAGAGGCGGATGTGGACTCTGCAGCTTCGGAGGCCGAAGATCCTGGATCGGATCCTGGTGTTCCGATGGTTATTGATGATGGTGAGCCGCAAGCGGATGATACGAAATCCATCATCGCGGTCGATGGATCAGGCGATGAAATAAGCGGCTATTCCTTCGGTGAGGCAGAGACGGGCTATACACAGCCGGTAGCAGTGGGAATCAGCCTGAAGAATATTGGAAGTACTGGTGTGACGCTGGCGCCTCCGGTAAGTGGACTGGACGAAGAGAATTCCGTATTTATTGTAGACGGCTATACAGGTATCACAGACAATGTTTTGCCTGCAGGCGATACGGCTGTGTTCAGCATTCAGCCGAAGTCAGGATTGGATGTGGGCGAATATAGTGAAACGCTGTCCATATATGAGGCAGATCCCGAAAACAGTGATCCGCTGCTTACATTTGCTGTATCCTTCAGCGTGACAAAGGGAGATTTTGACGCGGTCACATTGCTCCCTGAGAGCGGTACTCTGGATTTCGGTACGGTTAAACAGGGCTATAGTGAGGCTCCCGCCGCACAGGAGATTACCATTACAAATGCGGGAACCGGGGTTCTCACACTGACGCAGCCTGCAGCGGAAAACTATGAACTTGGCGACTTAAGCGCTTATACCCTGGCTTCGGGAGACAGCGCCGTGCTGTCCGTTCGTCCGAAGACAGGTCTTTTGGAGAACGCATATTCCGAGTATATTAGGATTGAAAATGATGCGGAGCTGGCGCTTGGTTTCACCGCCATGCTTTCTGTAACTGCACCGGATCCCACGCCTACGCCCACGCCTGAGCCCACAGCGACTCCGGTACCGGTACACAAGATCGTTTCCATTCAGAATCCTGGTGATATTACAGGTGTGGCAAATGCTTCGGAGAAATCCGTGAAGGGTCTGGGGCTTCCCGCTGCGGTGGCGATCACCACGAACCTCGGCGAAACAACGGCAGACGTTGTCTGGGATGTGGAAAACTGCGGGTATGATCCCGGATCTGTGGAAAGCCAGATCTTCCAGGTGAGCGGTCAGGTTATTTTGCCCGACGGTGTACAGAATCCAGATGGGGTATCCCTTACCGTGAGCGTGAATGTCAGCGTGAATGCATATTCTCCGAAGCTGGCGTCTGCAGACAATAACAGGATTACCGGAATTTCTTCCGATACCGCGTACGATACTCTTTCCAAAATATCCTTTACAGCAGTGGGAGCAGGTATGGATAATACAAGCCCCCGCAAGGGCGATACCCGCTATGTTCCGCTGTACTGGAAGGTTATTAATACCAACAGCTTCAGCGGCTCCGACTACTCGGCTACCTTCGGTATGGCTCAGCAGGGTCAGTATACATTGAGCGTAGTATTTGACCAACAGTTGTATGACGGCAGCAAATGGGCGAACACGGGTAAACAGGATACCAAGACAGTGGTGTTTCATGTAATCGCCGTAACGGTTACGGCGGTTCCCGGACAGACGCTTACGCCGGCAGCTGCGGGAAAGAACGCTGTTAAGACGGGTGATACGACACCGATTCTGCCGTTTATAGTAATACTGGCGGTGGCAATTGTAGCGGCGGCAGGAGCGGGCGTGGTGATTTTCCGCAGAAAGAAAAAATAAACAGGACCTTCATAAGGTATGGAATAAAAGAATTATTAGCACTCATTCTTAATGAGTGCTAATTTTTTCTTGACTTTTAAATGGGAGAGTATTACTATAATGCTAATAAATATTTTAATAGATAAGGAGTGAAGCAGCATGGCTGTAAAACATGGTAATTTATCAATTAACAGTGAAAATATTTTTCCGATTATCAAAAAATGGCTGTATTCAGACCATGATATTTTTGTAAGGGAGATGATTTCCAATGGCTGCGATGCGATCACGAAGCTTCGCAAACTGGAGGTAATGGGAGAATACAGTTTTCCGGACGGATACAAGCCGGATATTCAGGTAATTGTAAATCCGGAGGAGAAAACTCTGAAATTTATTGATAATGGTATTGGTATGACGGCGGATGAGGTGGAAGAGTATATTACGCAGATCGCTTTTTCCGGCGCTACGGAATTCCTGGAAAAATATAAGGACAAAACCACCGATGACCAGATGATCGGCCATTTTGGCCTGGGCTTTTATTCTGCATTTATGGTTGCGGATGAGGTCCATATTGATACGCTTTCCTATAAGGATGGAGCCGAAGCCGTACATTGGGCATGTGATGGAGGAACGGAATATGAGCTTCAGGAGGGCAATAAAAATACGGTAGGTTCGGAAATCACTCTGTTTCTCAATGAAGAAAGTCTGGAATTTGCCAATGAATACCGTATGCGGGAGATTATTGAGAAATACTGCTCCTTTATGCCGATAAATATTTATCTGTCCAAAGAAAATGCAGAGCAGCAATACGAAACTATCGACGAGGCGGATCTCAGAGAGGACGACGTAGTTGTCGAGCATATTCACGAGGATGCAAAAACAGAAGAAAAGGAAAACGAGAACGGTGAAAAGGAAATCGTGGAGGTTTCTCCTGCCAGAGACCGGGTAAAGATCAACAAGCGTCCGGTATCCTTAAGCGATATCCATCCTCTTTGGATGAAGCATCCCAATGATTGTACGGACGAGGAATATAAAGAATTTTACCGCAAGGTCTTCATGGATTATAAGGAGCCCCTGTTCTGGATCCATCTGAATATGGATTATCCTTTTAACCTGAAGGGTATTCTTTATTTCCCGAAAATCAACACGGAGTATGATTCTATTGAGGGAACCATCAAGCTGTATAATAATCAGGTGTTCATTGCGGACAATATTAAAGAGGTGATTCCGGAATTCCTGCTTCTTTTGAAGGGCGTTATCGACTGTCCGGATCTGCCCCTGAATGTGTCCAGAAGCGCTCTTCAGAACGACGGCTTCGTTCAGAAGATTTCAGAATACATCTCCAAAAAGGTTGCAGACAAGCTCACCGGAATGTGTAAGACAGAACGTGAATCTTATGAGAAATACTGGGATGATATCAGTCCCTTTGTAAAATACGGATGCATTAAGGACAGTAAGTTTGCCGATAGGCTTCATGATTATGTACTGTTTAAGAACATTGACGGGAAATACCTTACCCTGAAGGACTGCATTGAGGAAAACCAGAAGGCAGAGCCTGAGAAGGAAAATGCGGAAACGGGAGAGAAGCCGGAAAATGAGGAGGATACCCGGGAAAACGCGGAAACGGAAGAGAAGCCGGAAAATGAGGAAGATACCCGGGAAAACGTTGAGGAAAAAGAGCCTGAGAAAACAACAATTTTTTATGTGACGGATGAGGTTCAGCAGAGCCAGTATATCAATCTGTTTAAAGAAGTGGGAAAAGATGCGGTTCTTCTGAAGCATAATATTGATGCGCCCTTTATCTCTCATCTGGAGCAGAGAGATCAGAACGTGCAGTTCAAGCGCATCGATGCGGATCTCACGGAGGAGCTTCGGGAGGAGGGAAGCGCAGATGAGGAAACCGCAAAGAAGCTGACTGAGCTCTTCCGCAAAAATCTTTCCAGAGAGAATCTGGAAGTACATGTGGAAAATCTGAAAAATGAATCTGTTTCCGCTGTGCTGACGCTTTCTGAGGAGAGTCGCCGTATGCAGGATATGATGAAAATGTACAATATGTACGGTACGGATCCGGGCATGTTCGGCGGACAGGAGATACTGATTCTGAACGCCAGACATCCGTTGGTACAGTATCTGGCAGATAACCAGGAGAGCGAACATGCGCAGATAATCTGTGAACAGCTTTATGATCTTGCCATGATGAGTCACAAGCCGCTTTCATCGGAGGAAATGACAAAATTTGTCCAGAGAAGCAATAATATTCTTCTGATGTTGACAAAATAAATCTTTTTCCCCGAAAAAGTTCGTTCTTGACAAAACTGATGCACATTCCTATCCTAATGATATGTGTCGTGTAGGATAGTGAAATGACGAAAAGTCTGGATATTTCTCAAATTTTCACGAAAAAAAGAGAAATATTTAAGAAAAACGAAAATGACGCTTTTTTTGTCGTATAATGGTGCTATCTTTAGAAAGCAGGAGGAGCAGTCATGAGAGAAGTGTATCGGTTGATCAGAAAACTTGGTGCTACATCGAAATACAAAGGCTATTATTTCGTGGCAGAAGCTGTTAAGATTTCCATGGAATCGCAGGATAGACCGTTAAAGATTACGAAAGACATTTATCCGTATCTTGCGAAGAAATATAAATCTACTCCTATGAACGTGGAGCACGATATCAGGACCTTGATCAATGTATGCTGGATGGTAAACCGGGAAACTATGAATGAGATTGCCGGTTACCCGTTGCCTTACCGCCCGACCAACAGTGAGTTCGTCGATATGCTGGCTTACTACCTGCTCACATCGCATCAAAAGTAATATGTTGGTCTTTCAGGAAGGTTTTTACGAAAGTGTCCCATTCGTGCTCCACCCTTTTGTCCGGGACGAAAGCACCTAACGATACTCCTGTTGTGCATAACAGTTCATTGTTCTTATATTGCAGGTTCAGATATAATCCTCTGACGATTTCTGAGATTGCTTGTGTGTGAATTTCCTTTAACACGGCCTGAATCCTGTCGGCGGGAAGCTGGAAGATTATTTTGAAGTGGAGAGGCGGCTGTTTGCCGCGAATGATGGAATAGCTGTAGGGTTTCAATTCTTTCCAAAGCGAATAGTTCATGTGTCTTTGGCCAAAAATATCCAATGTGTCGGTGTCAAAAAAATCACGTTTCAGCTTTCCGTCGATGGAGAAAGTATTGAATGTAGTGATGGAAACCTCCACTGTTTCAAAGCAGTCGAAGGTGTTTCCAATAAGAAGATGATGCATAAAGGCTTTGACATCGGTAATCTTTATAGCGAGCATTTCACGATTCTCCTGTCTGTTTGTCAGCTTATTATAAAACAGAATGGGAAAAAAGAACAGAGTTTTTCGAAAAAGTCTTTTCAAATGTACGGCTATGTGCTAATATAGATGTGGTATTTAAAACTACATATTATGGAAAAGAGGACGATATAATTGAGCTATAAGATAGTCGTAGACAGCTGCGGAGAACTTCTGGAGGAGTGGAAGATGGACAGCAGATTCGAATCTGCACCGTTGGCCCTTATGGTAGGCGGAGAGACGATCATTGACGATGAAACCTTTGTACAGAGGGACTTCCTGAGAAAAGTGGCTGAATGTCCGGAATGTCCGAAGTCGGCATGTCCGTCGCCGGAGCGCTATATGAAAGCGTTTGACTGCGATGCAGAACATATATATTGCGTTACCCTGTCCGCGGAGCTGAGCGGCTCTTACAACAGCGCTGTATTAGGCAGGAACCTGTGCCTGGAAGAGCATCCGGATAAAAAGATCCATATATTTAATTCCCGCTCCGCGTCAGTAGGCGAAACGCTGATCGCCATGAAGATCTGTGAGCAGGAGGAAGCGGGACATACCTTTGCGGAAGTAATCAGAGAGGTGGACGCATATATTGAGCAGCAGAACACCTTTTTTGTCCTTGAAAACCTGGATACCCTGCGGAAAAACGGACGCCTCAGCAAGGTGAAGGCGTTTGTGGCCAGCGCCCTGAAGATCAAGCCTGTGATGGGGTCTACGGACGAGGGAAGCATCTGTCAGCTTGACCAGGCCCGGGGGATAAACCGGGCGCTTATGAAGATGGTGGAGCATATTGTGGCGAAGACAGCGGACAGCAGCCACAGGATCCTTGCCATTAGCCACTGCAATTGTGCTGCGCGGGCGCAGCTGTTAAAAGAAGCGATCCTGGAGCGCATGGAGGTTGCGGGAGTGGTTATCCTGGAGACTGCGGGGGTAAGCAGTATGTATGCTAATGACGGCGGTGTGATTGTTGTGATATGAGACTTTTCTTTTTTCCGAAGTTGTGCTATAATACAGCAAAAAGATTTTACAGCGAGGAGATAGTAATATGAGTCAGAAAAAGGTGGATGCTTATAAAGAAAAAAAGGCAAACCGCGGCAAGATCATGAAAAGGGAAAAAGCCATTTTAAGACTGGAAAAAGCGGTCGGGTACATGATTGTCGTAGTTGCGGTGGTCTGGGTTTGTTTTTCCGTCTATGATAAAGTAAACGACGGGGCCGTGGAGGTGAAGACGGAGACAGTGATGGACACAAGTGCGCTGGATAACTATATTTCCGAGCTTGCCGCGGAAGATACGGATACGGATGAGGAGCCGGAGGGAGAGATCTCGGAGAACGAAGTGTCTGAATTGGATGAATAATTGAAAATAACACATATTTCGTGTTTTTATATGCACATTAAAAAAATCCCCGGTATCCCGGGGATTTTTCATGACATAGGAAAGTTCTTACATTCTTATATCATAAAAGCGCTCTGCGCAGGATCGCATTGCGGCGGACAGGAATTATGTCGCTGATGCGACCCGCCGCAGGCGGGGAATCCTGCAGAGCAGGATTCTTTTTCATTCTTAGAAATATGGTTGCTTTCAGTAACCAGTCTTTCGCATTTTGACTGGGATTATAACTTGGTAACGTTAGCAGCCTGCATTCCGCGGGCGCCTTCTGTCAGATCGTAAGTTACAGCCTGCCCTTCGTCAAGTGATTTAAAACCTTCCCCATTGATGGCGGAGAAATGTACGAATACGTCTGCACCGTCTTCTCCGGTGATGAATCCATATCCTTTCTCTGCGTTGAACCATTTAACAGTTCCTTTGTTCATGATATTACCTCCATAAAAAATAAAAAGTTGATTGACTCTGACGAAAAAATCACCAGATTTTACAGACTATATCATTTAATATATAATCTCTAAAAACGGGTGATTTATATATTAGACAATTTAAGTTCCTTGTTACTAGATTATATATCCGCATTTTTAATATGTCAAGTAAATTCTTTGTATTTTCTGGAAAAAACGAGCATTTAAGGATATTGCTTATTTCCTGGCGATCATTTTGCCACATGACTGTGATCTGCAGAGCGGAAGAGCGCATTTGCGTATAATTCTGATTGCGTAATATTGGAAAAAGTACTTTATTAAACGGGGGATTTCGTGTATTATGTACGGTAGAGGTATTGTGGAATGAATAATTCGCAGGATAAATGAAACATGTTCTATATGACCGGCGGTGATACTGCCGCATATAGAAAAATGGAAACTATAATATCCAGGAGGAATCATTTATGATCAACAAACTGATTGACAAAATCCAAAAGACAAATGCTCCCATTGTGGTAGGACTGGATCCCATGCTTAGCTATATTCCGCAGCATATTCAGGACACAGCCTTTGCGCAGTATGGAGAGACTCTGGAGGGCGCAGCGGAAGCAATCTGGCAGTTCAATAAGGGCATCGTGGACGCCACATATGAACTGATCCCTGCCGTAAAGCCGCAGATCGCAATGTATGAGCAGTTTGGAATTCCCGGGCTTATGGCTTATAAAAAAACCATTGATTATTGTAAGGGAAAGGATCTGGTAGTGATCGGCGATGTGAAGAGAGGGGATATCGGTTCCACCTCCGCTGCATATGCGGCGGCTCATCTGGGTAAGGTACAGGTAGGAAGAAAATTATGTTCGGGCTTTGACGCGGATTTTGCTACTGTGAATCCGTATCTGGGTTCCGACGGAGTGAAGCCCTTCATCGATGTCTGCAGGGAAGAGCATAAGGGGCTTTTCATTCTGGTAAAGACTTCGAATCCCTCCAGCGGCGAATTTCAGGATCGGATCATTGACGGGCGTCCCCTGTATGAGTGGGTCGGTGAAAAGGTAGCGCAGTGGGGTGAAGAGTATATGGGCGGCGATTACAGCTATATCGGCGCGGTGGTGGGAGCCACTTATCCGGAAATGGGGAAGGCGCTGCGGAAAATAATGCCGAAAACCTTTATTCTGGTTCCAGGCTATGGAGCGCAGGGCGGCAAGGGCGCAGATCTGGTACATTTCTTTAATGAGAACGGACTGGGCGCCATTGTAAATTCCTCCAGGGGCATCATTGCCGCATATAAGCAGGAAAAATACGCATCCTTCGGCGGGGAGAATTATGCGGATGCGTCCCGGGCAGCTGTCCGGGATATGATCGATGATATCAACGGAGCTTTGAATCATCGGTAAGCGGGCATTATTTTCGGATTATGCTACAGGAGGGAACCTATGTGTAAAAAAGTAAAAGAAGCCTGCAGGATCGTAAGCCAGGAGAAAATCGGAACGGGCATTTACAGCCTGTGGCTTCAGACGGAAAATATTGCGGCCAGCGCGAAGCCGGGACAGTTTCTTTCGCTTTACAGCAGAAATGGCAGCAGGCTGCTTCCCAGGCCCATCAGTATCTGTGAGATCGAAAAGGAGGCCGGCAGGCTTCGGCTGGTTTACCGGGTGACAGGCCCGAATACCGGAACAGAGGAGTTTTCCCGCCTCCATGCAAATATACCGATAGAGGCGATGGGGCCGCTGGGAAATGGCTTCCCCATTCATGAGGCGGAAGGGGAAAAGGTATTTCTGATTGGCGGCGGAATCGGCATTCCCCCCATGCTGGAGACGGCGAAACAGTTAACAGGGGAAAAACAGATCATTCTGGGATACCGGGATGAGCTGTTTCTGAAGGAAGAATTTGAAAAATACGGCAATGTATATGTTGCAACAGAGGACGGAAGCTGCGGGACGAAGGGGAATGTCCTGGATGCTGTCCGGGAAAATGAACTGAAGGCGGACGTGATTTTTGCCTGCGGCCCGACCCCCATGCTCCGCGCTCTGAAAAGCTATGCGGAGGAAGGGGAAATTTCCTGCTGGATCTCCATGGAAGAGCGCATGGCGTGCGGTATCGGGGCCTGCCTGGCCTGCGTATGTAAGTCAAAAGAGACAGACGGCCACTCGCACGTGCACAATAAGCGCATTTGTAAGGACGGCCCGGTATTCCTCAGCACGGAGGTGGAGCTATGAGTAAAATGTGCGTGACTCTGGCAGGCGTGGAACTGAAAAATCCGGTGATGACCGCGTCCGGAACCTTTGGCTCAGGCGAAGAATACAGTGAATTTGTAGATTTAAACAGACTGGGCGCAGTGGTGACAAAGGGTGTGGCCAATGTGCCATGGCCGGGAAACCCCACGCCCCGTGTGGCGGAGACAGCCAGCGGTATGCTGAATGCCATTGGCCTGCAGAATCCGGGGATCGATGTGTTTTGTGAGAGGGATATTCCCTTTTTGAAAAAATATGATACGAGGATCATTGTCAATGTATGCGGAAAGACTATAGCTGACTACTGTGAGGTGGTTGAGCGGCTGGGGGAGCAGCCGGTGGACCTCCTGGAGATCAACGTGTCCTGCCCGAATGTAAAGGCGGGCGGCATTGCTTTCGGACAGAATCCGACGGCGCTGGAGGAGATAACCAGAGAGGTAAAGCGGTACGCAAAGCAGCCGGTGATCATGAAGCTGAGCCCGAATGTGACGGATATCGCTGAGATGGCCCGCGCGGCGGAATCCGGCGGGGCAGATGTGCTTTCTCTGATCAATACCCTTACGGGAATGAAAATCGATATAAACCGCAGGGCCTTTGCCCTGGCAAATAAGACCGGCGGCTTGTCCGGACCTGCAGTGAAGCCTGTTGCCTTACGTATGGTGTATCAGGCGGCGGGCGCGGTGTCTCTGCCGATCATCGGCATGGGCGGCATTGCCACCTATGAGGATGCGCTGGAATTTATCATGGCAGGTGCAACGGCTGTGTCCGTGGGGACCGCGAACTTTTTTAATCCGTATGTAACGGAGGAGATCGTGAAGGGGATCGGCGGATTTTTAGAAGAGAATCATGTGGAGGATATTCATGAGCTGATCGGCGCCGTAAGATAATGGATGGAACGGGAAGGGAATCATGAGCCGGGCCGGTGAGGGGGATGCAGGGGCATTTCCGGATGGACGAATGGGAGGAAGATATCTATGGAAGCGTACAAGAAAGAATTTATAGAATTTATGGTTGACTGTCAGGTGCTGAAATTTGGTGAGTTTACGTTGAAGAGCGGCCGGAAATCCCCGTTTTTTATGAATGCGGGGGGTTATGTGACAGGAAGCCAGCTGAAAAGGCTGGGAGAGTTCTATGCGAAAGCCATCCATGATAAATATGGAGATGATTTCGACGTGCTTTTCGGACCGGCCTATAAGGGAATTCCCTTAAGTGTGGTAACGTCCGTCGCATTCAGCGAATTATACGGAAAAGAGATCCGCTACTGCTCGGACCGCAAGGAGGAAAAGGACCACGGCGCAGATAAGGGAAGCTTCCTGGGAAGCAAATTAAAGGACGGCGACCGCGTGGTGATGATCGAGGATGTGACGACCTCCGGCAAATCCATGGAGGAGACGGTTCCGAAGGTTCGCGGCGCTGCGAATGTAGAGATCGTCGGCCTGATGGTTTCACTGGACCGGATGGAGGTGGGAAAGGGCGGAAAAAAGCGCGCTCTGGATGAAGTGAAGGATCTGTACGGCTTTGAGACCAATGCCATTGTGACAATGGAGGAGGTGGTCGGGCACCTTTATAATAACGAATATAAGGGAAGTGTTATTATCGATGATGCTATGAAGACCGTTATTGACGCATACTATGAAAAGTATGGAGCAGAGAAATAAGGAGGAAATGCTTTGAACGAAAAAATCTATAAAACCATGTCAAATTCCGGTATCTGTTCACTGGTGCTTGGGATCGTTGTTCTGGCGACGGGTGTTGCCGCGGGAGTTCTGATGATCGTCAGCGGGGCGAAGCTCATCAGAAGAAAATATGAGATCATGTTATAGGTAAGGGGATAAACAGATTTGGGACAGGGGAGAATTATTTGAAAAAGGGAACGGTAAGGAAGCTGATCAGGCGGGCGGGGATCGTTCTGTTTGTCATTTATATGGTGTTAATGATGTATGCCCTGTTTTTTTTCGAGGCATACGGACGTGGCGTCAGGGGGGAGGATATATACCGCTATAATCTGAGGCCATTTGTAGAAATACGGAGATTTTGGAGCTGCCGCGGACAACTGGGAAGAACTGCGCTGGTTATGAATATATTTGGAAATGTACTGGGATTTATTCCCTATGGATTTATTTTGCCAGTGATCACGAATAAAATGAGGAGCGGATTTTCTGTTATTCTTTCCGGCTTTGCATTAAGCCTTTTTGTGGAGACGGTTCAGCTTGTTACCAGGGTGGGCTGCTTTGACGTGGACGATCTGCTGCTGAATACGTTGGGAGCGGCTATCGGCTATTTTGCCTTTGCCATCTGTGATCATCTGAGGAGAAAACATTATGGCAAAAAGATATAGATATTCATTTACAAAAAAGAAAGAGGCTGCAAAGGGAAAGCTGTCCGTGGCATTGGCGCTGAGTTCCTTTCTGCTGTTTCTTGGCGCCGTGCTGGCCTATTTTCTGCTGGAGGGAGAGATGGGCTTCGTGGTGGGAGGAATCAGCCTGTTTGCCATGCTCCTTTCCATTTACGGATTCATTATGGGACTTGTGAGCTTTTCCGAAGAAAAACGCCTTCACCGGACCAGTATCATTGGTTCGATCGCCAATGGGGTCATCATGGTGGGCTGGCTGGCGTTCTATTTGATGGGGGTACAATAAGATGGACAGATTTTTACAGCAAATGGCTTTTATCGTGGAGGTCGACAAGGTAAAGGAAATTTTCCGTCAGACCTATCTTTCCCATGGAGAGCGCAGGGAAAACGATGCCGAGCATTCCTGGCATCTGGCTCTTATGGCTTGCCTTTTAAAGGAATATGCCAACGAGGAGGTGGATCTGGGAAAAGTGATTCCTATGGTGCTGATGCATGATCTGGTGGAGATCGATGCCGGGGATACTTATGCCTTTGACACCGTGGGCGCCGCCACACAGCATGAGCGGGAAACGAAGGCGGCGGATCGCATTTTCGGACTGCTGCCGGAGGATCAGAGGATCTGGGCGGAAGAGCTGTGGGAAGAGTTTGAGGCTTATGAGAGTGCGGATTCGAAGTTCGCCCATATGCTGGATAATTTTCAGCCCATGCTTCTGAATGACGCGTCCGGTGGCAAAAGCTGGAGCGAGCACCAGGTGAAAAAGAGCTGGATTTATCAGAGAAACGCCCGGACGGGACAGGGCTCGGAAAAGGTCTGGGAATATATGCAGTCTATTGTGCAGAAGCATATTGAGGCCGGACATGTGATCGATGATATGTGAAAATAGGAGATGAAGTATTGGACGAATGGATTGAGGAACGCTATACGCTGACAAAAGACCGGATCGCGGAAATCGTCGGGGAGAGCTGCTGCCCGGAGCCGTACCGCGATTATTTTAGAAGAACGGCGGAGTTTCTTATAAAAGCGCAAAAGGTGCTGGAGGATGGGGAGCGGTCTGCTTCATTGAAAGAGCTTGAGGTGCAGAACCTTGGCTTTTATGAGGAGATCATGCCGGATAATTACCATATTTGTTATGGGAATCCGGATTATGCACAGAGAATGCTGGGTGAATACGGAAGCCTCCTGGGATTTTTATATGCGGAGCTTCGAGGCTGTATCGCCTATGCTTATGAAAGGGACTGGGAGAGCTTTGTCATCGTACAGGAACTGTTCCTGGAGGTATATACGGCATTTGGCGGCGGGACGCTTCCCTCAGTGAGGGAGATACGGGCGATTTTATGTTCCTATGTGAATGATTATTGTCAGGATATGGTGGAGAAAAGAATACGTGAGGGGATTGATCCAAAGCTGGATTTTGCAGTGCGCATCATCATGGAATCGGATCTTGAGGATCTGCGGTTTTTATATCAGTACGGAGAATATGTCTCTGAAAATGAGCTGGGGGTAGCCCGGTTCTTAAACAGTCTGTCTCAGGAGAAGATCGATGAAATGGCCCGGACCTGTACGGAGGGCTATCGCATCGGCTTTGTAAACGGCAGAAAGGATATCACAAAGAAAAAGACCGTGAACATCCGCTATCATCTGGGCTTTGAGCGGATGGTGCGGGCAGCGGTGCTCATGTTTCGGGAAATGGGGCTGGAACCGGTTATTTACCGCCATGCCACCCATGCGGTAAATAAAAAGAACGGCGCGCGCGTCGGTTATACCGGAGGCATCGCCAATCCCCAGTACGATTACGATCACAGACAGGACTGCGCACTGTTTCTGGACGGGGATTTTGTGAAACGGAGACTCCGTTCCATGCAGAATGCCTATGAAAAATATAAGGATCTGGCAGAGGTGCATGGCGGACCGGCCTGCATCGAGACCTTCGGCGAGGCGCCCTTTGCCCCGGTGAGCCGTGAGGCTGCGTTGTCTCTGAGCGAAACGCAGCAAAAGCTGCAGGTGGAGATGGACAATGAAGCGGGGCAGATCGTAAACCGCTATATCCGCGGGGATGAGCGCAGCTTTACTATCATCGCCTATCCTGTGCCGGAGATCGGCGGGAATTTTCAGGAGATCTTCCGGGAGATCGTGAAGATCAATACGTTGGATTATAAGCTTTATCAGCGGATCCAGCAGATTATCATTGAGACTCTGGACACCTGCGAGTGGGTGGAGGTAAAGGGGATGGACGGCAACGAGACAGATCTGCTGATCCATCTGCATACGCTGGACGATCCGGAAAAGCAGACAAACTTTGAGAATTGTGTGGCGGATGTGAACATCCCGGTGGGAGAAGTGTTTACCTCTCCGGTGCTGGCGGGAACCGGCGGCGTTCTCCATGTGAAGAAGGCATATCTGAACGGGCTGCAGTTTCAGGATCTGAAGCTGGTATTTGACTGCGGACAAGTGACCGATTATACCTGCGGTAACTTCCGGAATGAGGAGGAAAACCGGAGATATATAGAGGATAATATTCTGCATCACCATAAAAAGATTCCCATGGGGGAGTTTGCCATCGGCACAAATACTACGGCTTATGTGGCGGCGGAAAGGTTTGGTATAGCGGACAAGCTGCCCATCTTGATCGCAGAGAAAATGGGGCCTCATTTCGCAGTGGGCGACACCTGCTATAGCTGGTCGGAGGACACTCCCGTGTACAATCCGGACGGAAAGGAGATCATTGCCCGGGATAACGAGATATCCGCACTTAGAAAAGAAGACCTCGGAATGGCCTATTACGGCTGCCATACGGATATCACCATTCCCTATGAGGAGCTTGGAAGTATCCGGGTGATCGATGATGATGGAAACAAGACCTCCATCATTGAAAATGGACGTTTTGTTCTTCCCGGTACGGAGGAGCTGAACGCGCCCTTTAAAGAGTAACGGCGTCAAAAATGAAGTATGCGAGCGATAAAAAGGAGATAAGAGGATGAAAGTAGGAATTGTCATGGGCAGTGATTCGGATATGCCTGTAATGAGCAAGGCGGCAGAGATTCTTGATAAGCTGGGTATTGATTATGAAATGAAGATTATTTCCGCTCACAGGGAACCGGATGAGTTTTTTGAATATGCAAAAACAGCGGAGGAAAAAGGCTTTAAGGTGATTATTGCCGGGGCTGGCATGGCAGCGCATCTGCCCGGTATGTGTGCGGCGATCTTCCCCATGCCGGTTATCGGTATCCCCATGCACACCACATCTCTGGGCGGCCGGGATTCCCTTTATTCGATTGTTCAGATGCCATCAGGTATTCCGGTGGCAACAGTCGCCATCAACGGCGGCGCAAACGCGGGGCTTCTGGCGGCAAAGATTCTGGCCACCTCTGACCCGGAGCTTTTGGCAAGATTAAAGGGATACAGCCAGGAGCTGAAGGAGCAGGTGAAAGCAAAGGATGCAAGGCTCCAGGAAGTGGGATATAAAAATTATTAACTCTTATCATTACATTTACCTTATGGAGGCTATTATGGATTACAAGAATGCAGGCGTAGATATTGAGGCAGGTTACCGATCGGTAGAGCTGATGAAGCGGCATATCGCAAAAACCATGCGCCCGGAGGTGCTTGGGGGGATCGGCGGATTTTCTGGCGCCTTTTCCCTGACTAAAATAAAGGAAATGGAAGAACCGGTGCTTTTATCGGGAACAGATGGCTGCGGCACCAAGGTGAAGCTGGCGTTTATTATGGATAAGCATGACACCATCGGCATAGACGCGGTGGCCATGTGCGTAAACGATATTGTATGCACGGGCGGAGAACCGCTATTTTTTCTGGATTATATTGCCTGCGGCAAAAACTATCCCGAGAAAATCGCTGAGATCGTAAGCGGTGTGGCTGAGGGCTGCCGCCAGTCCGGTGCGGCGCTGATCGGTGGTGAGACTGCGGAGCATCCGGGGCTGATGCCGGAGGATGAGTACGATCTGGCAGGCTTTGCGGTGGGCGTGGCAGATAAAAAGGATATGATCACCGGCGAAAGCTTAAAGGCCGGTGATGTACTGATCGGTATGGCATCCTCCGGCGTACACAGCAATGGATTTTCCCTTGTGCGCAAGGTATTTGAGATGACAAAGGAATCGCTGGATACCTATTATGAAGAGCTGGGAACCACTCTGGGAGATGCCCTGCTTGTTCCCACCAGGATCTATGTAAAAGCATTGAAGAGCATCCGGGCTGCCGGTGTGCGCGTTCACGCATGCAGCCACATCACAGGCGGGGGCTTTTATGAGAATGTGCCCCGCATGCTGAAGGAGGGAACCAGAGCTGTGATCGAAAAGGACAGCTATCCGGTTCTCCCGATCTTCCGCCTTCTGGCAAAGGCCGGAGAGATCGAAGAAAAGATGATGTATAATACTTATAATATGGGACTTGGAATGGTTCTGGCCGTGGACGCGTCTGATGTGGACAGGGCCATGGAGGCCATCCGGGCAGCAGGCGATACTCCCTATGTAGTGGGACGCATTGAGAAAGGTGAAAAGGGAGTGACCTTATGTTAAAATTAGGCGTACTGGTTTCCGGAGGGGGAACGAATCTGCAGGCGATCCTGGACTCCATAGACAGCGGTGGGATCACCAATGCCAGGGTGAGCCTGGTGATCAGCAATAATCGGGGGGCTTATGCGCTGGAACGGGCAAAAAAGCACGGTATAGAGACCGACTGCATTTCTCCGAAAGACTATGAAAACAGAGATGCCTTTCACAGGGCGCTTTTGGCCCGCCTTAAGGAGAGCGGCGTGGATCTGGTGGCGCTCGCAGGATATCTGGTGGCGGTTCCGGCTATGATCGTGGAGGCATTTCCAAATAGGATCATCAATATTCATCCGTCCCTTATTCCCTCCTTCTGCGGTGTGGGCTATTATGGGCTGCGGGTCCATGAGGGTGTGCTGCGCCGGGGCGTAAAGGTTACCGGGGCTACGGTGCATTTTGTGGATGCAGGGACAGATACGGGGCCTATCATCCTGCAGAAGCCGGTGGAGGTGCGCCAGGGCGATACCCCGGAGATTCTTCAGAGAAGGGTCATGGAGGAGGCCGAATGGAAGATCCTTCCCAGAGCCATTGATCTGATCGCAAATGATAAAATAACAGTTTCTGATGGAATAGTGACCATAAAGGAGTAGAATATGAAGGTATTGATCGTTGGAAGCGGCGGAAGAGAACACGCTATCGCCTGGAGCGTGGCAAAGAGCCCCAGAGCTGAAAAAATATACTGTGCGCCGGGAAATGCTGGTATTGCAGAATACGCCCAGTGCGTGGATATCGGCGCCATGGAGTTTGAAAAGCTTGCAGATTTTGCACAGGAAAAGGAGATCGATCTTACCATTATCGGTATGGACGATCCTCTGGTAGGCGGCGTGGTGGATGTATTTGAGGCAAGGGGTCTGAAGGTGTTCGGTCCCCGGAAGAATGCTGCGATTCTGGAGGGCTCTAAGGCTTTTTCCAAGGATCTTATGAAAAAATACAACATTCCCACCGCCGCATATGAGAATTTTAATGATCCGGAAAGGGCGCTGGAATATCTTCGCACACGGTCGAAATTCCCCATCGTGCTGAAAGCGGATGGTCTGGCTCTGGGCAAGGGCGTTCTGATCTGCCGGGATCTTAAGGAAGCGGAAGCCGGTGTGAAGGAGATCATGGAGGACAAGAAATTCGGCAATGCCGGAAACACCATGGTGATCGAGGAATTTATGACCGGAAGGGAGGTTTCCGTACTCTCTTTTGTGGACGGAAAAACCATCCGAACCATGACCTCCGCTCAGGATCATAAGCGGGCCATGGACGGTGACCGGGGTCTGAATACCGGAGGCATGGGTACCTTTTCCCCAAGTCCATTTTACACGGATGAGGTGGATGCCGTTTGTCGGAAATATATTTATCAGCCGACGGTGGATGCCATGGCGGCAGAGGGACGTCCCTTTGTGGGAATTATTTTCTTTGGTCTGATGCTCACGGCAGACGGTCCTAAAGTCCTGGAGTATAACGCGCGGTTCGGCGACCCGGAGGCGCAGGTGGTGCTTCCGCGCATGGAAAATGATATCCTGGACGTGATGGAAGCCTGCGTAAATGGGAGGCTGGATGAGGTAGAGCTTCGGTTTGCGGACAATGCGGCCGTATGCGTGGTCCTGGCAAGCGAGGGATATCCGGTGAAATATGAAAAGGGTGTTCCCATGTCCGGATTTGAGAATTTTAAGGACAAGGACGGGTATTACTGCTTTCATGCGGGAACAAAATTCCAGGACGGCCAGATCGTTACAAACGGCGGCCGTGTAGTAGGAGTGACGGCCATCGGAGCCGACTTAAAGGAAGCAAGAAAGAATGCATATGCTGCAGCAGAATGGATCTCCTTTGCCAATAAATATATGCGTCATGATATTGGTAAGGCCATCGACGAGGCGTAGAGACTGTGACTGCGCAAACATATTATTATTTTTATAAAACTCCCGTAGGAACGCTGCGTATCGTCCAGGAGGGTGAGTCGATCATTCAGATCCTGAAAAGGGAGGACAGACCGGGGGAAGGGCTTCCGGCGGAGACGGATCTCATCCGGAGGGCCCATATTCAGCTGGAAGAATATTTTCAGGGGAAACGTAAGGCCTTCGACTTGCCCCTTTCACCTCATGGGACTGATTTTCAGAAAAGAGCATGGGAAACCCTTCAAAAGATCCCCTATGGGGAGACCATCAGCTACGGACAGGAGGCGGAACGCATAGGCTGCCGCTGTGCCCGGGCCGCAGGTCAGGCAAATGAGAAAAATCCTGTTTTGATCGTCATTCCCTGCCACCGTGTGATCGGCGGGGACGGCAGCCTTGGCGGTTATGCAGGCGGCCTGGAGGTGAAGGAATTTTTGCTGGATCTGGAAAAA
>CAZGTY010000007.1:0-8081 GCA_964528895.1 uncultured Blautia sp.
CAATGGAAGCAAACAAAGCCTCTTTACTTGAAAAATAGCCGTAAAAAGCCCCTGTAGTTACTCCGGCATGCTTTACAATCTGCCGCAGAGAAGCTCCAAGAAACCCTTTTTCAGAAAACTCATCCAGGGCGGCCTGTTGTATTCTTTCTAATGTATCCGGTGTCTTTGATTCCATAACAGCCTCGCATAACAGTGATATATAACAATGTTATAATATAGCGTACAGACACGTTTGTCAAGACAATTTTTCATAATTGCAATGTGACACATTCGTGACAATGTCACAGTTTTTTAAGTGAAACACCGCCTGCCCCTTAAAATCAAAGGCTTTTCGCATTTGCGTTTAATCGCCATTCTTCTGTGGATAATGTGAATAATTCTCACATTTTTTGGGAGGCCGAGCCTTCTTTTTCTCTTGACCTTACATCTGGTTTGTGCTACACTTATCCACATTGCAAAGTCCGTGAAAACAAGGTCTGATGGGGCTTGCCGCCGATTCCCGGCGTTAAATGAATCGAGTGTTCGAGACCTTCCACTCGTAAAATAAAACTAAAGGAGAACTAAAAAATGAAAGAAAAAGGTACCCTGTTTCTTGTGCAGGCCGCTGCGATCGGAGCCATTTATGTGGTTTTAACGCTGCTGTTTGCGCCCTTTAGCTTCGGAGAGGTACAGATTCGCATTTCCGAAGCCCTGACTGTCCTGCCCTATTTCACACCGGCAGCCATCCCCGGACTGTTTGTGGGATGTATCATCGCCAATTTCCTGGGAGGCGCCCTTCCGGTGGATATTTTATTCGGCAGCATTGCTACTCTCATCGGTGCATTCTTTACCTACAGACTCAGAAATACAGGTAAATGGACCGCGCCAATCCCACCCATTGTCTCCAATACAGTGATCGTACCCTTTGTACTTTACTATGGATATGGCGTCAATCTACCCATTCCCTTCATGATGCTCACAGTCGGTATCGGCGAGATCGTCTCCTGCGCAGTGTTCGGAATGATCATACTTACCGCTCTTTCCAAATACGGTGGCGCCCTGTTCGGCCGTCAAAACGCTTCCGCAAAATAAACTGAATGCCGCCTGCCGCTGCAGACCGTCAGGCCTTCCAGTTGTTTTCGATCTCTTCACGGATCAACTGTACAAACCGTCTGCCCTTATTCGGATCATGATTTAATGTGTACACGTCTCTCTGCGTAATCTCCATTTTGCAGCCTCTGGCCGCAGAGAGACTTTTTCGGATATGCTTGCGCACAGCTTCCTCATCCAACACATCGCCCACTCCCAGATAGTTGGGGCTGGGCTTTCTGTGATAGATCACTCTGCTGCCCCTGAGCACCTCTCCCATATACTCCTCATCCGCCCATGGAGAAATAGAAACCTTGCGCAGATTTTCAAATTTAGATACACAGCTCTCCCATACACGGTCCACGGGCTCACAGCAGCCATAGGACAAAATGCCGAACTGTCTGCCGATCTTTTCATAGCACGGAAAGATCAGCTCCTCGAACATCTTCGGAGAGATACAGAGCGTCTCCTGGGAATCCAGATACCCCCATACGTCCCCGGTAGTCAGCGGCCTGCCGTCCACCTCCCGGGTATTCGGCAGCTCATCCGTATAAGCAAAGGTAGCCTGGCCCACCCACTCATATTCCGCAGTGGGAAGAATCATCCTTTTCTCCTCCAGCATCCGGTAATATGCTACAATATCATCCCCCAGCCGGTCCATCATCATTTTATATTTATCCGGACACTGGGCCAGATTCAGCATCATATTCTCCATACCCATAAGATGTACGATCTGCTGCGTGGGTACCGCGTACAGGCAGTCCATTTTCATATATACAGGAAGAATATCGCCGAATGCCTCCTGAATGGCCTGCACTTTCTTTTCCGATGTCTCCTCATCCACCCAGAAGGTACTGGGCTTCAGATCGTCATATTCCTCCTCCAGATCCTCCAGAACGGGAATAAAATGCATACCCAGGCCGGAATCCTCGTTTTCCTTCTTTCCCGTAATGAATTCCTGTTTGATTTCCATATCAAAGGCTTTAAAATCGGTATCATAATTCCATCCGAATCTGTCCGGTGTCACACGATCGTCGTCAAACCAGTCCTGATTAATAAAATTTTTATAAATCTCCCGCTCCACCAGACGGGCAAACTCACCCTGACATTTCAGAATGGGATCCACCAGCTCATGATAAAGTCCCCACGCGTCCAGATGCACCAGCGGCGCCTCTCCCTCAAGGGCATTGTGCCTGTACCACATCTGTTTTCTCTTCTGATTAATCTCCGCATTTGCCAGCTCCAGCTGTTTTTTCGCCAGCTCCCTTAAAATCCCGCGATCCTCACTGCTGATCCCAATCTCCATTTTATCGTCCTCCTCTTCCGTACCCCACGGCAGTATTTTTTTTACAGACCTATCATATCATCCCCCACCCTGTTCTTCATCATTCTCCATTGACTGTTTATATAAAAAAATCGACTTTTCTTTTATTGACTTTTGCTTTAATATCCTATACGATAATAAAAAAGCTATAAAAGGATTTCTGAACATGGAGAGATTTCTGAACACGGATCCCCTAAGCGGGTCAAAAATATATTTTCACACGCCTACGGCTGTGTCCAGACGGGTGTTTTTATACCCGCTGTGTCTGGGCGATTTCATCTGCGACGCCACCTACCGGATCGACCGGAAAAAATACGACAGCTTTCTGCTCATGTATGTTTCCTCCGGAGAGGGATATCTGAATTCTAACGGAACACGCTGTGAGCTCCGGGCACAGGACTTTGTATTTCTGGACTGCTATGAGCCCCACAGCTACGGCACGGACAGCTTCTGGCACATTGAATGGATCCATTTCGACGGTCCCGCCGCACGGGAATATTATCAGCTTTTTCATAACCTGCACGGCCAGAAGCTTCACCTCTCCCCCTCCGCCGCACGGGCGGTCCTTAAGCCCCTGCGCACGCTGATGGACAGCTTTTCCCTGCAGAAAAATCTTCCGGAGCTGTGGCTCTCCAAATATCTGACGGATCTGCTCACCTATATCATCAGTATTTCCCATGGACAGACGTCCTTCACAGCTGCCGGGGACTCTACAGAATGCGCCCTTCACTATATCCGGCAGAATTTTCAGAAGCCTCTCACCGTGCAGGAGCTGGCGGATCACGTGTCACTGAATCCCTCCTACTTCATCCGCCAATTTAAAAAAAATACCGGCATGACCCCATACCAGTATCTCACCTCCATCCGCCTGGAGCGCGCCCGGTACGATCTTCGAACCACAACGCGCTCTGTCAAGGATATTGGATTTTCCTGCGGATACCAGAGTGAAAACAGCTTCTGCATCACCTTTCGAAAGGCCACCGGCATGACGCCCACCCAGTATCGCCTCCAGGAATGATCCTATTATTCTGTTTTACCGTCAACTACTGCATTCGCGCAGTTCCACGGACACCTGATCATAGGCGCCGATCGTAAAGGTCCGGGGGCCCGCCTCTGTCCGCACCGTAGCAGTCTGCTCCCGATCCGAATTATTGATCACCACCAGCTCCCGGCTGACAGGATAATAGGCGCACTCCGTATAAAGATTATCCGTAAGATAATTGCCCTTTAGATCGTCGCCGCTGGTATAAAGGAGCAGATTCAGGAGCATTCTGGTATTTTCCGGGCTGCAGATAAAGCCGCCCATATACACGCCCCAGCCCTCTCCAAATTTATGGATCGTCATATCCGGATTCCCTCCGTGGGCCAGAAGGACCTGCGCCGTACCGTCCGTCAGGAAACGGTTTTCTTTCTCCGGGACAGAACAGCCCTCCGTAAGGATTCCCTCCGGGGAGTTTATCTCAAACTGCCACTTCCCATGGCAGACTCTCGCACCGGTGTCCTCATCCACGCCCAATACGGGCGCCATACGGTAATAGGTATCATAACCCTCCACTGCCGAGGGCTGATTGATGCCGATAAAGGTGCCTCCCTCATATACCCAGCGGTACAGTCCGGCCACCAGCTCGTCATCCTTCCATGCATCACCGCCGCTCCACGCGCTTCCCGCACATCCCGCATTAATGATCACGTCATATTTTTCCAGACAGCCCGCCTTTACATCCTCAAAGCTGATAAAGTCCACATCCACAGGAAGTCCTGATAAAGCTTCATTCACATGGATCAGATCATGCATATACGTCTCATGGAAATGTCCCGAGAGCGTCCAGGAGCGGAGCCTGCCCCAGTAATGGAGCACTGCGGCCCTGGCCTTGATAGAATAGGGCTTTCCCGCCTTATGGTACTCCTGCATCATCCGGAACTCATCGGAAATTTTCTCGATATAATCCTGAAAATCCGGATAATTCTCCGTCAGATG
Organism: uncultured Blautia sp.; assembly: GCA_964528895.1. Taxonomy (GTDB): domain Bacteria; phylum Bacillota; class Clostridia; order Lachnospirales; family Lachnospiraceae; genus Blautia_A. Next base: position 4,371 of record CAZGTY010000007.1, read on the forward strand.
AAGGTAGCCTCCCAGGCCGATTCTCTGGATAGGTTCCCGCAAAAGCGCTCTTCTGACACTGTTCCAGTATTTTTTCGCATCCAGCGTGGGATCTCCGCCCTCCATAAATGTGGGGGCTCCGCCCAGCCCTACCGGAAACAGATATGGATGGAGCCGAAGCTCATGCGTCTCAACCGGCACGCCCGCGCACAGTCTGGCCTCATAGCCTGAGAATACGCACTTGATCAGCCCGTCAAAGCCAAACTCCCGGAACCGTTCTCCGTAGGGCTCCAGTCCTACCCAGCTGTCATCATAAAAGACGTAGGCCTTTTTGCCGTACTGATGAGTAATATCGATCAGCTCTTTCCCCACCTCAATGACAAAGCGGTTGATAAAATCCATCCAGTCGCGCTTTACCCTGTCCGCAGGCATATGTGTCACATGACGTTTCCCCTTGTTTACAAAATCCTCCGCAGTCACGGCATAGCCGTACTCTTTTTCAAACTCATCCAATGCCCTGTCGCTGACTGTGAAATCGTAGGAGCCCCAGTCTGTGAAAAGATTGCGGTTCCGCTCATCGGCCCCCCAGATCCAGACAAAATTATAAAACAGGGAGGTAAACCTCACCACCGTCGTATCCGGATGTGTCTCACACCAGTTTTTCATCCAGTCCAGAAGGTACTGCCTCGTTTCCGGATACCGGGGATCCACCTGCATCAAATGCTCCTTGTCCCAGTGATTGGTCGTATGATTGTACATGGAGATCTCTTCCCAGATGCGGTACGCCAGAAAACTCACCGTATACATATGAAAAGGTGTGATCCCCGTGATATGTACGATCTGACTTTCCCGGTCATAGGTCCAGCATTCCCCGGATACCTCCCGGTTGACCGTGCGGTCATAAACCTGCCAGTATTTCATGGCCGCAGGGCTGTCATTTACACGGAATTGCTCCGCGAAAAAATCCTTCATAACAGCCACATCCAGAGAGTCTGTATCCGCCAGCGCGGGACTGGTCATAAGGAATGTCTGCTGAAGCTGTTCCGGATGAGCCGTGGCCCAGGCATTATGATCACGGATAATGCAGATCGTGGAATAAATGCCATATCCGGAATCCAGGATTTCACCGGAAAGCACGGTCCCGTCGCTGTCCCGAATCACATCCGCCCCCCATTTTTCCGCCATTTTCAATGTTAATTCTTCATATCCCGCTTCTCCGGGAAGCGTAAACCCGCCTTTCAGTCTGCTCATAATCCTCCTCCAAATATAATCTATCTGCCGCAGATCCGGTCGATCTCTGCCAGTTCTTCCCCGGTAAAAGCGGTGTTCTCCACGATGGAAATGTTTTCCAGAATCTGCTCAGGTCTGGACGCGCCGATCAGCACTGAGCAGACCTCATCATCCTTCAAAATCCAGGACAGAGCCATCTGAGCCAGCGTCTGACCACGCCGTGCCGCCAGCTCATTGAGCTGCGCGATCTGGCTTAACCGCTCCTCTGTCAGTGCATCTGCTTTCAGGAAACGGTGATCTCTGGCGATTCTGGAATCCGCCGGTATACCGTGCAGATACTTATCCGTAAGCAGTCCCTGTGCCAGCGGGCTGAACGCAATGATCCCCAGACCTTCCTTCCTGCAGCATTTTTTCACTCCGTCATCCTCGATACCCCGGTCAAAAATAGAGTACCGTCTCTGATTAATGATCAGCGGGCAGTGAAGCTCCCGCATGATCGCAGCCGCTTTTTTCGTATTCTCCTGGTCATAATTTGAGATACCCGCATACAATGCCTTACCGCTCCGGACAATGGACGCAAGGGCCTCCATGGTCTCCTCCAGAGGCGTCTCCGGGTCCATGCGATGATGATAAAAGATATCCACGTATTCCAGACCCAGACGCTTCAGGCTCTGATCCAGACTGGCCGTCAGGTATTTTTTGCTCCCCCAGTCCCCGTAGGGCCCCGGCCACATATCATAGCCCGCCTTTGTGGTAATTACCAGTTCATCTCTGTAGGGGCGGAAATCCTCTCTGAGAATACGGCCCGCATTCTCTTCCGCGCTTCCGTAAACAGGTCCGTAATTATTCGCCAGATCAAACTGGGTAATCCCCGCGTCAAAAGCGGTACGGCACATAGCCTTCATCGTATCGTAATTATCCTTGCTTCCAAAATTATGCCAGAATCCCAGGGAAACTGCCGGAAATTTCAGTCCGCTTTTCCCCACGCGATTATAGACCATCCTGTCATAACGCCTGTCACTTGCAACATAAACACCAGCCATTACCTGTCCTCCTGTCCGTAAACAATGATCCCTTTTTTGCCGATCTCCCGTCTTTCCAGCTTTTCAAAGGCTTCCAGTATGTTTTCAAAGGGGAAATAATCGGAGATGTAATCCCTGAGATCTATAACTCCCGAACGGATCCACGCCATCACCTGATTATTTGCCTCTCCCTCCTCCACCTTACTTGGAAACTGCTGAAATTGGAGCTGCCAGTTATAGGGCGCTCTGGACCAGTCAAGCTCCATGGAGCACTGCGGCGCGATGCCGTAACAGCACATCTTTCCTCCGTCGCACACATATTCCATGGACTGATTGATCAGCGGCAGCATACCCACCGCATCCAGCACAAATTGTACGCCCTCCGGACAGATCCTGCGGATTTCTTCCTTCGGATCGCATTTTTTACTATTAAAAGCATAATCCGCGCCTTTGTCAAGGGCTTCCTGAATTTTTTCGTCCTTTACATCAAAGGCAATGATGGGATGTACCCCCAAAATGCTCATAAAGCGAATAAAGGTAAGCCCCACGGGGCCGCATCCGAAAATCGCCACGCTGTTATTTTCCTTTATTCCAAATCGCCTGATGGAGCTTAACACCTCACGAAGAGTCACTATCATGGCCGCATCCACCGGATCCACATCGTCCGGCAGCACAGTCTGTGCATAAGCGCATTCCGGCGCCTCCGCGCCTCCAAATGCCTGCACGTCATTTACCACCGCATATTCACTGTATGCGCCCCAGGCAGAGCCCAGATCTCCATAAAGCTCCGGATCCGGATCCACAAAGGGCAAGAGCACCCGGTCGCCAACCTTATACTCCGTGACCTCAGAACCGGTCTCCACAACCTCGCCCACGCCTTCATGGCCGAGCATCAGAGGGTATTGCTCCGGCCCGACGCCCTTAAAGGTTCCGTGGATCAGCTTTGCATCCGTACCATTGCAGATACCGCAGCTTATCATACGAACCAGCGCCTGCTTTTCCGTGTAGGAGGGCCTGGGGATTTCACGCACCTCCAGAGATCCGTCCTTATTTACTACCAGCGTTTTCATACATGCCACCTCCCTGTAAAAGCCCTTCCTCCTGCAGCCATTTTCTTACATATGCCATACTTGGAATATAATCCTCCTCTGACGGCAGGTGTTCCAGATAAAATGACATATCCGGATTGGCCAACAGCATCTTTTCTATATAATATTTCAAATTCAGATTTCCCTGACCGCAGGCAGTTTCCTGAAGCTGGAAAATAAAATGCTTCCTGAGAGCCACATCCTTCAGATGGCAGCTTTTTATCTTCGGCCCCAGCTTTTCAAAAATTTCATCGATAAATTTTTCCTGTCCAAAAAAGCGGTCACAGGAATTCATCCAGTTTGCCAGATCCATGTGTACTGCGAACCGTTCACGGTCCACATCCTTTATAAGCCTCACATATTCATCCGGACCGGCGGGGACCATCCAGGGC
>CAZGTY010000007.1:8181-58586 GCA_964528895.1 uncultured Blautia sp.
CCAGGGCCAGCCTGTGTTCCTTTGCCACTCTCACATATTCATCGATCAGGGAAGCTCCCGCCCGGTAATCCACGGGAAAGATCACACAGGTGCTTCCAAGGGCGGTAACACGGTTCCCCCAGTCCTCCGGCGAGGAATGGCTCAATTCAGCAGAAATACCCAATTTCATCATGCCTGTTCTCCTATCTTGCTTCAGCTCCACAGCGGCAGCAATGCATCATATACATCGTCAAACCGCTTTCTGCAGTTCTCATAGATTCGCCGGTTTTCTTTATTCGGCTCAATGCGGTCTGTCACATGGATAAACCGGTCGATGGCCGTAAAGTCCGGAAACATTCCGCTTCCCACGCCTGCGATCACCGCCGCTCCCATGGAATTGGACTCTTCCAGAAGCTCCGGCACCAGCACCCGGACACCAAAGATATCCGCGATGGACTTCTGCCACTGACTGCTCCTCGCGGCACCGCCGATCAGCAGAAGTTCTTCCACCGGCGCCTGAGAGCTGAGAATATCAAAACAGATCCCAAGATTCATCACGATGCCCTCCATCACGCTCCGGAGCATCTGTTCCCGGGCTGTGGAAGCCGTCAGTCCGAAGAATACGCCCTGTGCATCCGGATTCCATCTGGGCGCCCTCTCTCCCAGAAGGTAGGGGAGAAACAAAACGCCCCCTGCCCCCGGTGGACATGATGCGATCTCTTCATTCATAATATCATAGACGGAACAGCCCTCTTCCGCCGCTCTTCGCGCCTCGTCCCTGCAGATCGTCTCCTTCAGCCACTTATAGGAACCGCCCGCATACTGCATGGTCCCGTTCGGGGAATACATGCCCGGCACAGCGTGCGCCCAGCAGACGATCCTTCGGTTTTCATCCAGGACCGGTTTTTCCGAGGTTCCCGCCACCCAGGCGGAGGTCCCCATACAGCAATAGGCCTTACCCGGAGCCACGCAGCCTGCCCCCACATTGGCGGCAACACCGTCGCCGGCTCCCATAATCACCTTTGTCTTTACGGAAAGCCCCGTTTCCTTCGCAGCCTGTTCCGTCACGCGCCCCACAAAATGCGTGGACTCCACTATTTCCGGGAGCTTATCGTAATCCACCCCCGAAGCCTCCACGATCTCCTCCGACCATTTCCGGCCTGCCAGATCAAAGCTGGTCATGCTGTTGGCGTCGGAGCAGTCCGTATAAAATCTGCCCGTAAGCTTAAAAACGATGTAATCCTTTGCATTGAGAAATTTGCAGGTCTCTTCATAGATCTCCGGCTGATGATCCTTCACCCACATGGCCTTCTGTATGCCGTAGGACGCCGTATTCCGGTGACCTGCGATCTTATAAAAGCGGTCGTCGCTGATCCTCTCGCCCAGCCGGAACGCCTGCTCCTGGGCCCGCTGGTCCGCCCAGATGATCGACCGCCGAAGGGGCTCTCCCTTCCTGTTCACAGGAAGGCATCCCATCATCTGCCCGCTGAAGCTCACCGCAGCCACCTGCTCCCCGGAAACGCCATAGGCCTTTAAAAGCTCCTTTGTAGAATGGCACACTGCACGCCACCAGTCCCCGGCATCCTGCTCAGCCCAGAGGGGCTGGTCATAATATGTATTATAAGCATCCGTGCGGCTTCCGATCAGATGTCCGTTCCTGTGAAACAGCGTTGCTTTATTTCCTGAAGTGCCCAGATCATGGGCTAAAATATATTCGCTCATAATTTTTCTCCACCGCCCGTCATTTTCGGTCAATTCAGGGCTCCAGATCCAGCTCCGCCATGGTTGCCGGCATCTCATGCTGCGTATTTACCTTCGTCTCGTCCGTCACCAGGTCAAAACAGCTTACCACGATCCTGCCCTGCCAGATGATGGGCTCCCCCGGCTGATCCAGCTCGCCGTTAAAGCCGTCGCAGTCCGGAGACTGGGCGATTCTTCTCACCTTGCGTTCCTTGTCCACCATGACAATGGCATTATTGTTAAAATCGGCAATATACAGATTTCCGGTGCCCTCATCCATGATCATGCCGTCCGTCGATACCAGTTCCCCGGGATCACGGGCGTAGACCTCCCTGTCGATCATATCTCCATTTTCATCCAGGCGGATTCTCCACACCTCTCCGTCGCCAAAGTTACCCACATACATATTTCCTTTGGAATCGATTTCGATTCCGTCGGCGCCGTACTGGCATCTGGGGTTGTTGGTCACAAAGGTAGTGAAAATATATTCGTCCTCCATTGTGTTGGTAATGGCAATGTCTCTGGCATCCAGAGGGAAACGATAAACACAACTCACCAGATTCCCGGAGGGATCCTTTACCTTTGTAAGGTAGCTCTGCGTCACATACATATAGTTTTTGTAGATCCGCACGCCGTTGGGATGCTCCATGCCGTCCGCGACCGTATACCAGTCCTTTACATTGCCCGTCTCGTCAAAGATCACCTTGATCATGCGGCCCTTCCACGCCAGCTCCTCTTTCCCGGACCATGGCTGATTGTCGCAGATATACATGCTCCACTCAGAATCAAAGGCGATGCCCATGTTCCGGGCAATTCCGGTTTCCGGGTGAACGGGCACATCAAACCACTTGCTGATATTTTTATTCTTATCGATCCGGAGCACGCATCCGGACATATTGTCATCCGCATAATTGGGGCAGGAAACGATCAGGTTCCCCTCCCTGTCGATCTCCATGCCGTCCGGCGTACAAACGTACTCCTCCGGCAGCAGCGCAAATAATCTGGATTCCTGCATGTACTCTGCTCCCGTGATATCTTTACTGTCCATGATTCTCCTCTTCATGATTCTCCTCCTGTGAAATATCCTGTTTTTCTTTTATATAGGGGACCGTCATAATGACCCTGGTACCCACGCCCGCCTGGCTCTCGATCTCCAGAGAATAAGGCTTCCCGTATATTTCATGGATGCGGTCGCGCACGTTGGCTACTCCGATCTTCCGAACGCCGCCCTTCTGTGTATAACCCGGTCTCATCTGTTCAGCCAGTATTTCCGGGGTCATACCGATGCCGTCATCCTCAATACAGACTTTCAGCGCGTCGCCTTCCCGGCTGACCTCGATTAAAAGGCTGCCCTTCTGGTCCTTTGGGGCAATCCCATGAAAAATAGCATTTTCCACAGCGGGCTGCAGCATGACATTCAGCACCTGACAGTCCAGAAGCTCCTCCGGACAATGAATTTCATAGGTAAATTTGTCCGCATATCGATACTTCTGCAGACACAGATAGCTCTCCACCGTGTTCAGCTCACTGCGGACCGTATTATAAATGGAATCCCGCACGTGCAGCGTATTCTGCAGCAGAGAAATAAACGCATTGGCAAAATCGGCAATCTGGGAATTCCCGCTCATCCTTGCCATATAGACGATGGAATTCATGGTATTATAGATAAAGTGCGGATTGATCTGCAGCATAAGGTTCTCGATCTCCATTCTTCGCAAAACCTTCTCGTGCTCCACGGACTCATGCATCAGCTTTTTGATATCCACCACCATTTTATTGAATACGTCCGCCAGCATTTCCAGTTCATTGTTTGTCCGGATGCGTACAGATACATCAAAGTCCCCGCCGCCCAGCTTCAGGGCTGCTTCGCTCAGCTGATTGACAGGAGCGACAATCCTCCGGATCGCGCGCTGTAGAACAACAAAAAGCACCACAAAAATCACCAGGAAGATCACCAGAAGATATGAGTAGGCGCGCAGCGATCTTTTCATCAGCTCCATCCCTGATATCTCCGATACCAGGATCCATCCATCCCCCATCTCCCTGGAGGCAAGGAGCACATTCCCCGTTCCTGTCTGCTGTATCCTGGCGGAATCCATACTGTTCAGATCACTGTAACCGCCGGACATTTCCCCCTCATAAATGATGGAATTTCCAGCGGAATCATACAGGCAATACCCGTTCAACAGCTCAGATTCCACATGCGTGACCTCCTCCAGCGCATCCATCCGGATGTTTACCACCAGTTCCCCAAGCTTTTTATTCCGCCCGGTTTCCAGTGTATAATAATTCATAATATAGCTGATGACATCCTCCGAATATCCGTCCTGATGAGCTTCCGCGCGGTGTACAGATGTAAATCCGGAAATCCTGCCGGATTCCAAAAACTCCATATACCACGGATTCTTCTCCGGCTGAAAGGGATCCCTCACCTCGCGGCTTGAAAACGTCTTTCCGGCATCCGTATAAATCATGACCTCCTGAATGGAATCCATAATGTGGGAATAGCTTGTCAGTGTTCCATTGACCTTTCGCTTTAAATAGAGATAGACTCCCGTAGATTCTTCCTCCGCCGCGATCCCCTGCTGCACCACATCATCATAAATCGCCTGCTGCGCAATATTGTATACGGTATTCTGTATGGTATTGATCTGAGCCGCAGTCTTTTCCAGCTGATTTCGCTGGTAATTGATCTCCTGATTGCGGTAGTAGTTATAAGAGGTATAGAGAACGATACAGAAAATCAGTAAAAAAGCCGCAAAAACCACTCCCATCACATTCCTGGTAAACTCTGTCTGCAATTTTCCCGGCTTTTTCTGATTTCTGTTCTTCATCACATTTTCCTTCCCAGCTGTTTCATATAGTCCCTGGGAAGCATACCCTCTTTTTTCTTAAAAACATAGCTGAAATACTGTGCGGATGTAAATCCTGTCTTTTTCCATATTTCGTTCAGGCTGTCCTCCTTGTTTTTCATCAGGAGCTTCGCGCATTCCAGACGGTAATCCGTGATATAATCCACAATCTTCGTACCCAGCTCCTGCTTAAAAAGCCTTCGCAGATGCCCCTCGGAGATCTGCGCCGCCTCCGCAATATCCGGGATGGAAATATCCCTGCTGTAGTTTCTTCTGATATATTCCACCGCTTTCTGCACATAAACGGAATGGTCAGACTGCTCTGTCTGCACCGCTTCCTCAAAAATCAGCCCCAGACATTCCAGAAGGGTCGTCTCCACGGCCTCCGCATTTTCATAGGTCTGAGGTATATTCAGGATATCCGGGCGCAGATGATGATGCTGAACATAAGATTTCAGATAACGGTACACCATCTGGATACATTCCGTATACCCCCAGATGTCCATATTCTGCCGGCAGCTCTGGAACATATCATGCAGGACCTTCCAGGCCTCCCTGGACTTCTGCTCCTTCACCAGCCGATCAAGTGATTCCATCCAGATATCCGGCGCTATCCTTTCCTGCTTTACTCCGCGCAGTACCCCAGCCTGAAATACCCGCTGCTCCGGAAACGCGTAGATATAATCCGCCAGACAGTGCAGCTCCCGGTAACACTCCTGAAGCTCCAGAAAATGATATCTGGTATCGGAGATCAGGCAGCAGATATAGAATCCCTTTTCTTCCAGATAAGCGACGAGCTGACTTCCCACCTGCTTCATCACTTCCTGACCGTCCGTAACCTCTCCCCTGATAAAAAAAATTCCGCACAGCCGCTCCTCCGGCATTTCCGTAAAGGCGCTGCAAATCACCCCCGCCGGGTACTCCAGGATTTCCAGCTCATAGCAATCAACCTTTGGACCATTTTCCCGCTCCTGATGCCGGAGAACAATGACCGGCCTCTTCACCAGATATAAGAGCGCATACCTCTGCATCGGCCTGTGCTCATAGATATGATCCTCGATCCCATCTGAACTGCTGAGGAGGAAATTCCGGACATTATGCTCCAGGACCAGATGCTGATCCCGGCGTTCCACAGCCAGATTTTTCATGGCCTTACGAAGGAGCTGCTGAAGTCCCTGCTCTGTTATCTCGTTTTTCAGAAGATAGTCCGCAACTCCGATCTGCATTCCCTTTTTAACATAATCAAAGTCCCGATATGAGGTGAGCATGAAAATTTTCACCGAAAGCTTTTTCAGAATTTTCTCCGCAAGCTCCAGTCCGTCCATAACCGGCATGTCAATATCAAGAAACGCCACGTCCGGACGCAGCCTGATAATTTCTGAAAGAGCTCTTACACTGTTTGTCTCATAGCCTGCCAACTGATAATCCAGATTAATGTGGTCGAGTATATAGCATAAATATTTAATTGCCATAATTTCATCATCCACAATATAAATCTTAAGCTTCATTCCCCTTAGCCCCTCACAGTGTAAAACCATATCTATTGTATCATGCTTTTATTTATCCAAAAAAACGATAATTCCGCATAAAACGCAAAATTATTTATCATCCCTTCACGGCGCCCGCCGTCATTCCGCGGATAAAGCTCTTGGACCCGAACAGGAACAGGATCAGAACCGGGATGGTGGACAGGGTCAGTCCGGCCAGCTGCGCTCCGTAGTCTGTCCGATAAGCGCTTGCCAGGCTCTTGACAAAGATCGGGATCGTGTAATTGTCCTGCTTGTTTACAAACACAAGAGGATACATATAGCTGTTCCAGGACCACAAAAACTGAAGCAGACACAGGGTCAGGATTCCCGGCTTGATACAGGGCAGCGCAATGCTGGTAAATATCCTTGGCTCACTTGCTCCGTCGATCCTGGCACTCTCCACCAGCTCCAGAGGCAGTCCGCTCTTGAAAAAGGAGATCATCCAGTACGCGCCCATGCCGCTTGCCAGCCATATGAAGATCATTGGAAGCAGCGTATTATTGAGTTTTACATTGCGCATCTCGATCATGTAACCGATGATCCCGATCTGCGTAGGCACCATCATGGTCATCATGATAAACATATTCACAACCTTTTTCAATCGGAAGTTATATACATTCATGGCATAACCCGCCATGGAGCAGATGATCACACTGACTACCATGGCGGTCGCCGATATAATCAGACTGTTCGCGTAGGACCGCACAAAATTGGACGCAAAAATCGTTTTCAAATTCTCCATAAAGAAATCTGACGGGATCAGCGGATTATTCTGGAAGATCATCTCACTCTTATAGGTGGACATAGAAAACATCAGCCAGAACGGGATCAGTGATATCACCGAAACAACCGCCAGGAATACGATCCGCAGGATACTCTTTACTCTGTTCATTCTTAGTCCTCCTTTCCATTCATAAGGCGCAGGCCGATAATCGATACCACCGCGATGATGACAAACAATACACAGGACATGGCGGATGCATAACCCATACGGGGATTGGAGCCGAATGCCTGGTTATAGAAATTCCACACGATGGTCAGACAGCTCTGCTCCGGGCCGCCCACAACGCTGCTGGACTGGTTGGTAAACAGAAGGTTCGCCTCATCAAACATCTGGAACATATAAATGGTGCTTGTGATCACCAGGAAGGTCGTAACAGATTTCAGAAGCGGAATGGTGATCCTGAAAAAGCACTGCAGCGAGGATGCTCCATCGATCTTTGCCGCCTCATACAGCTCATCCGGAATGGAGGTGATCCCTGCCAGGTACATGGTCATAAAATAACCGGTATTTCTCCAGATGATCATAAAGGAAATGACAAAGGGCGCCCATTTTGCCGTGCCGATAAAATTGACGGCATCCCCTCCCAGAAACTCGATCAGCTTATTAAAAATACCTACATGTTCCTCAAAAATAAACGTAAAGATCATACCGATCGCCACCGGAGTGGTGATATACGGAAGAAAATTTGCAGTCTGCAGCGCATTTTTGAATTTTTTTACATTACTCAGCACCGACGCAAAAATGAGCCCCAGAGCCAACGCTATGGGAAAGCCCACCAGTCCGATCCGCAAGGTGTTCAGTACCGATTTCCAGAAAACCTTATCCGTCGTAAAAATGCTCACAAAATTCTTCAGTCCCACAAAAACCTTTTCATTATATCCCGCCCAATCCAGCGTACTCATATAAAAGGAATAGAGGATCGGAAACAGATTGAATAAAAGAAAGCAGATGCAGAATGGCGCCAGAAAGATCACAGGCCAGAAAGTTCTGTATTTTTTCATGCTATTGTTCATATCTTAAGTCCCCCGTAATCGGAAAAAGGGACTGCCCTTTTGGCGCAGGCAGTCCCTTCCCCTTTCAGACATTTATTTAATAGTTACGGTATCATCAGTTACGAGCTGTCCAAGCTCTTCTACTGCTGCTGCAACTGCCGCATCCAGGGTCATGGAAGAATCATTCATCACCTGCTGGGCAACATCGTTGCGGACATTAACGATATCATTATCAAAAGCGGACGGAGTCGCAATGGAGATGCCGGAAGCGATATCCTTGTAATACAGCGAGGAAATATCCTGGCCGCCAAAGAAATCTTCGTCGGAGCGCTTGCAGAAATCCTCTGTGGCGATCGTGCTGTCCTGTGTGATATAGCCGGCCTCATCTCTTGCTACAATTGCGCCCTCCTCAGAGGAGATCGCCCATGTAATAAAGTCGTAAGCCGCAGCCTTCTGCTCATCGGTAGCCGTGTTGGAAATGCCCAGAGCAGTCCCGCCATGGCTGTAGCCCGTAGGAGCTTTCATAAGGCCCCAGTTTCCGGAACCATCCGGGTCGTTCCCCTCGATATAGTAGGTCAGAGCCCAGTCTGGACACGGATAGAAGATATGCGTATCATCCGCATAGGTAGCGTTGCCTTCCGGAGTACCATTCTGATAGGTATCAACTGCGCCTGCATCTCTCAGGTCGATCAGCTTGCCCATAACATCGGTCATCTTATCGGTCATGTTGATGGTATCATCCGTCACGTTTGCGATATCACTTGCAAAGTACAGCCACTCAGCCACTGCCTGTCCGGAGTGGAAGAGGAATACTTTGCCGTCGGACGCTTCCGCAACCTCTTTGCCTTTTTCCACATATGCATCATAGCTGCTGAAAATCTCGCCCAGCTCATCCGGATCATCTGTCCCGAAATACTCAATCGCCAGATCACGCTTGTAAGCGATACCTGCCGGGCAGATGTTCTCGAACAGGCCGATCAGATTGCCGTCTTCATCTGTAGCAGCCTCGATCAGCGCCGGATTGTATATGCTGGTATCAAGACCGTAATCAAGCAGATTCTCTGCGATGCCCAGCTTCTTCCAGTTGCCGATCAGGGTGATATCCATAGGAATAAGGGTAGGAAGCTCAGAACCGGACGCCAGCGCCTGCTGCGCCTTTGTGAGCATATCGCCCCACTCTGTGGCAGTCACTTCAATGGTAACATTCGGATGAGACTCCATATAAGCGTCCGCTACCGGCTGAATATAATTAGAATCCCAGCCCCAGTATGTAAGAGTTACAGGTTCCTCAGCTTCAGCGGCAACCGGAAGCGCAAATACAGATACACCCAGCATAGCCGCCATAAAAGCGCTAAAAAGTTTTTTCTTCATGTTACGTCCTCCTTTTTTTATTCTGCTTTTATTCTAACATCCATGTTCGAATTTCGTTCCTCATCATTTCGCTCAATTTTTAAGAATTTCGAACATTTTCATATGCCTGCTCCATCATCAGCACGTGTGCCTGGCACTCCACAGATGTTCCCGGCCTGTCAAAGGCAGGGGAACTTGCCGCGTCCAGCGCCAGCCCATTGGCCGTAATTTTTTTAAGCAGCGCCTCACGTATCCGGTCCGCTTCCCCGCAGTACCCGGCACTCAGGAGATGTTCCGCGACTGCGCGGTATATGGTATAAGCCACCATCGCCGCCGTCTCCGATTCCTGGAAGGTATCCGGATCGTCCAGTATATCATGAAAGCCGTAATCTGCGCTCCTGCACTCCAGCATCCGGTCGAGAAGAGAATAGAAGCGTTTTTCCAGAATCCCCCTTTCCTCCGGCAGCTCCCCGCCCCACAGGGAAAGCAGGCGCAGATGTCCTGTCAGGATCCAGCCGTTTCCCACGCCCCAAGCCAGAGGCCGGAGATAATCTCCTTTCTTTTCATCCCACATGTGATTGTAAAGTCCCTTTTCCTCCGAATAAAGCCGCCGACAGATTCCGTCCATCTGCAGAAATGCTTCCTTTCTGTATCCGCCCAGGGCAAGGGCATAGGGCAGATATGCTGCGGAATCCGCCCAGATTTCTTCCGTATGTATAATGTGAAACAGCGTTCCGTCCGCCGCCCTTCCCGCGTCCTTTAAAAGATAAGCAATATTCCGTCCGGCAGCCCCGATGTATTTCTCATTTCCCAGTCTCCGTCCTGTAAACAGAACAGCCGGGACACAAAAAGCCGAGTCCGTCACTGCAGGAGTATTCTCCACATTACAAAGCCTCCCGTCACTGCTCTGGCGCAGCACCATATCGCGGACCGCGACCTCCAGAAGCTCCTGCTCCCCACACTCCATCAGCGCCTGGGAAGCCACCCCCTGCTCCCAGCACTGCCTGGTCATGGACAGCATCGCCCATTTTACCTTTTCCATCCGCGCATTCATGAAAAATTCTCCTCCCTGCCATGCATAAGTATTTTCCCATTTTCACCGATCCCATTCTGCAGATCCCGCTCAATCCGGGGAAAAATTTCATCGAGATGATAAAATTGCATCAGAACGATCACACAGAGACTAAACACCAATGGCAGCCCGCAAAAGAGCACCTTTATAGAAAAAAGCACTCCCTCCGCAGCCGCCTGGTTCGCCACATAGCCTCCCATATTCAAAATCTGGGAGCAGGCCACTCCCGCAAAGGCAATCCCGATCTTCTGGACAAAGGCCAGGAGAGACGTGAACAGACCCTGGGGACGGACGCCGCTCTTCCACTGGCTGTAGTCGATGGTCTGCGCCAGCAGAACAAATATCATGCCTGTCGCAATGCTCCAGCCCAGACTGGCAAGTATGTGGAACGCGAGTACCCACAGGACGCTCTTACCGGCAAACCAGCTCCCCGCCATGGCAGCACACCAGATCACATTTCCGGTGATCACACAGTTTCGAAGCCCCAGTCGTCGGGAAAAGGCCGGAAGTACAAAGGAAACAGCCAGGGACATGACTGAAGTTATGGTGAGCATCGCTGAGCCAATGTCTTCATTTCCCAGAAAATATTTGGCATAGTAAATAATTCCCTGATTCCGTGCAATATAAAAGCTCAGAGTTAAAAACTGTACGCCGCAGAAGATCAGCCAGGGCCGGTTTTCCCTCACGGCCCTTAAGGAATCTCTCAGCTTCACGGGAGCCTCCCGGTCCTGCTTTACCCGCTCTCTGGTAAATGCCGTACACATAAGACTTCCCAGCAGAAACAGCGTGACAAACAACAGAGCCGCTTTGGAAAATCCCCCGTTTTCCGCCCCTCCCATCCGCTCTACCGCCTTCAGGGCGGCTGCAGTCACAAATATGGCCCCCAGATTGCTTCCGACCGTTTTGAAGAGATTCAATGAAACTCTCTCCCGATTATCGCCCGTGAGAACGCTGATCATGGTGGAGTACGGAACATTCATAAACGCATAGACAATACTGTACAGTACATAGATTCCCACGGCAAGCAGAGCTTTCCCCGACGCGCCCATGCCATCCGGAAGAGAAAACATCAGCACCACCAGAATGCAGGCGGGAAGAATCCCTGCCCCCAAAAAAGGCCTGCACTTCCCCCAGCGGGTGTTCGTCCTGTCCACCACGATTCCCATGAGAGGGCTGCAGACGGCATCCACCGCGCGTCCTATAAAGAGGATGATGCTGATAGCCCCCAGACTTAGCCCCGCCACATCCGTATAGTAAAACATGAGATAGGTGGACACAAATGTAAATATTCCATTATTTGAAAAGTCTCCCAGCCCAAAGCTGATTTTTTCCAGTATGCCGGGAGAGCTGTTCTTTTTCCCCATAGCGCAACCGTCCAATATACACATTTTTTATATTTTAGCAAATTCCATTTCTTAAAAAAACAGGAAAAAATGTGCATTTTTTAAGAAAATCGAACGGCGCTATTCAATCCTGTCCCTCAGCCTTCGAAGGATCCTTTTTTCCAGTCTGGAAACCTGCACCTGGGAAATACCAAGCTCCCCGGCGATCTCCGTCTGGGTCATGTCCTGAAAATAGCGCATCTGTATCAGCCGGCGTTCTTTCTCATCCAGTCCGTCAAGAATCTCCTGCAGAAACAGACGGTTCAGAAGGATCTCCTGCTGGTTTTCTCTTTCGGGCAGCTTATCCATAAGTGAGAGCTCCGTTCCCTCGCCCTGGTAAATGGTCCTTTGCAGGGACTCCACCTCCGTGCGGGCCTCCAGTGTCATCACCAGCTCCTCCATATCCATTCCCAGCTCTTCGGAAAGCTCATTTACGGTGGGCTCACGGCCCAGACGGCTTTCCAGCTCCTCCCTGCTTTTTACCACCTTATAATAATTCTCCTTCAGGGAGCGGCTCACCTTCAGCATTCCGTCATCCCGCAAATAACGCCTGATCTCTCCGGCGATCATGGGAACCGCATATGTGGAAAATTCCACCCGGAACTCCGTATCAAATTTATCCACTGCCTTTAAAAGGCCGATGCTTCCGATCTGAAACAGGTCCTCCGGCTCCGCCCCTCTTCCCAGAAAGCGTCTCATCACGCTGTATATCAGACCCACATTCTCCTTAAATAACGTATCTCTCGCCTCTTTTTCACCTTTGTGCGCACGCCCGATCAGGGCAAGAGTACGATCTGATTTCATCCATTTTACCTTCCGATGATCTTCTTCATGCGGACTGTGGTTCCCACTCCAACCTGTGACTCTACCACCACTTCATCCATAAACGCTTCCATAAATGTAAAGCCCATGCCGGACCGGTCTGTCTCGGGCTTTGTTGTGTACATGGGCTCCATGGCCTTTTCCACATCCGGTATCCCCACTCCCTCGTCGCGTACCTCCACCGTGATCTCCCTGTCCTTTAACCGGCAGGTCATGTAGATCTTATGTACCTCCCCCTCGTATCCGTGTATGATGCAGTTTGTGACAGCCTCCGATACGGCGGTTTTCAGATCCGCCACCTCCTCAAGCGTGGGATTCAGCTGTGTGCAAAAGGACGCCGCCGTAACACGGGCAAGACTCTCGTTCACCGGACGGCTGTCAATAATAATTGTCATTTCATTGGTATTTTCCATAATATACTCCCTTCCTATTCCCCGATCATTTCTGCTGTCTTCTGGATTTCCATATATTTGTGTATGCCCGACAGGTGCAACAGCTTGTCTATGTGGCTGTTCACATGCACGGCACGGACGCAGCCCATCCGCATTCCCAGGGCACGGTATCTGCCCATGATCAGTCCTACGCCTGAACTGTCCATAAAAGTGGTCTTTGTAAAATCAAAGACGATCTCACGGATATAGCTACGGGCCATGATGCTGTCCGATTCCCGCCGTATCAGATCAGTGGCAGGATGATCAAGCTCTCCGGGAAGCTCCACGAAAAGGCATGCGCCCTGAATCCTGAATGATGGTTCCATAAATATACTCCCCCTGATTTTCATTTTTATACATTTTTCGACATTCTTTTCCGCCCTTTGAAAAAAGGGGATGTGCTTCCGCACATCCCCTTCCCGGAGGTTCCTCATCCGTTACCAATAATACTCATCGTCATAATAATCGTCATAGTAATCATCATCGTAATCATCATAATAGCCGCCCTCATCCCAGCTATCGTCATAACCGCTGTCATCATAGTCATCATAGCCGCCCTCATCCCCGTAATCATCCTGGCCACTGTTGTCATCTTCAACTGAAGCATCCGGATCATTGATCCCGGATACCCCGGTGGCATTCTTTACAGCCTCATAATAGGGCAGCGCAGCCTCCGAAAGCAGACTGACGTCCACGCTCTGTATGGTCACCGCCGCATCGTCATAAGACTCATTGCGCATATAAGAATAAGCGCTGAGCAGCGCCTCATAGCTGGCGTTCCGGTTTTTCTCCGACTCGATCTGCTGCAGCGCCTCCTCCGCCGTACTGCCGGATTGCTGCGCCTCCCCCTGCGCCTTGGAAAGTTCAGCCCCCTGACTTGCCAGAGACTCGCTGTACTTCACGATCTGCTGATTCGCCTCTTTATAAATACCCTGCCTGATTGCCGGAACTCCCAGAAGCCAGAAGCCAACGGCGCCCGCCGCAATACCGCACATCAACGTAAAAAACAGCGGAAGCTTTCTCCGCTCCCTGCGGGGCGCTGTCAGCACAGCGCCTTCCTCGGGCCAGCTCTCTTCCCGGCCGCGGGAGCCTCCGGTGCGGAACAGGCCCCTGTTGGTCTCACCCAGCCTGGTAGTCACACCGGTCTGCTCATCCACCTCACGAAGGAAACGCAAAGTGGTGGTATTCGTCTTATCGATCCTTGCCGCCCGGCGGAGAGTCCTGCGCGCCTTGTTCCATTCCTTATTCCGGATCTGGATCAGGGCCAGAAGATGATAGCCCTTGATCAGCTTGGAATTCTGTGACAGGATCTTTTTCAGCTGGATGGCCGCCATATCCTCATGCCCTTCCCTGCACAGCTCCAGAGAGTGATTATACTTTTTAATAGTCTCATTGATAGCCTCAAGCTTATTGGGATTCTCCTGCAGCTTATCGATATATTCCGAAGCGAGATTCCTTACGGACTGAAGATTTTTGCTGATGACCCACTCGCTGAGCGCGGCCACCACCTCGCCGGTCTCAAAGTACACCAGTCCGAGAAGATTCCTGGCCTGTATATTTTTCTTATTATAGGTCAGACTCTGCTTCAGACAGGTAATCGCTCCGGAAAGATCACGGATACTTGCCTTTTCCAGACCCTGATTATAATAATATTTCGAAAGGTAATCCACCTTTTTTTGTATCAGCACATTGAAGCCGCAATGAGGACAATAATCCAGATCCGTATCCCCAAGGCGTGTGCCGCAGTTCATACAATTCATCCGTATCTCCTTATCTTTTCGCCCCGCCGCTCTTCGCCTCCCTGAGCATTTCCTGGAGCACATCCAGAATATCGGTCAATTCTCTGTTATAAATGGCGCCCTCAGCGTCCGCCACGTCCAGACTGGGCTCGAATTTCTTCAGTTCCTCTTCATAATCGATCATAATTTCCTCCTAACGCCGTGCTCTTCTTTCAAGCTCCGCCTTGATCTCTCCCACCAGATACAGAGAGCCCACACAGAACAGCATACCGTCGTCCCCTTTGGACGCCAGCGCCGCATCCAGCGCCTCGGAGATCCCTTCATAAGCGCTTACACGGCCACATCCCGCACGCACAAACAATCCGGCCAGCTCTCCGGCAGCCACCTTCCTGCAGCCGCCTACCTGAACCGTCACCACCTGGCGGAAACGCAGCTTTTCACATATGGTTCGGATCATATCGCCATAATCCTTATCCTCTACTGCGGAGAACAGCAGCGTCAGCGGATATTCCTCCTGAAAATGAACCGCCGTCTCCACAAATTTTTCCACACCGTCCTCATTATGGGCGCCGTCCACGATCACCCCGGGCAGTATGGTCTCCATCCTGCCCTGCCAGCGTGTTTTTAACATACCCTCCCGGATCTTTTCCACAGGAACCGGAACCGTCTCACGGAGCGCCTCCATGGTCTTCAGGGCCAGAGCTGCATTCCTTACCTGATATTCCGCTATGAAAGGTATGGAAAATTCGGTATCTTCATAATAATCATTCTCCATTGAAAAATCAATGCCGGAAACCGTATTTCGCAAAATTCGTGTATCTTCGGCCCTCACCGGGAATGTAGGGCTATTACACTCTGCCGCCCGCTTCTCGATCACCCGGGCCGCTTCCGGCTGATTGCCGTCATAGATCACCGGCACACCAGGCACGATAATCCCTGCCTTTTCCCCGGCAATCGCGGCAATGGTATCCCCCAGATACTGCATGTGATCGAAGCTTACGGAGGTGATCACACAGGCGTCCGGATCCTCGATGGCGGTAGTGGCGTCCATCCGTCCGCCCAGCCCTGTTTCAAGAGCCACGTAATCAACTCCACGATCCGCAAAAATCACCATCCCCATCAAAAACAGCATCTCAAAATACGTTGGATGATAATCGCCTTCCGCGACCAGCTCATCCGCCAGCTTTTTCACCTTTAAAAAGGCTCCAAGAAAAGTATCATCATCGACCACCTCTTCATTTATCTGAAACCGTTCATTGATGGTCACCAGATGGGGCGAGGTAAAAAGGCCGCAGGAATAGCCTGCCTCACGCAAAATAGAGGTAATAAAAGCACAGGTACTCCCTTTGCCGTTGGTCCCTGCCACATGGATGACCCTGAATTTATTCTGGGGATTTCCAAGCCTTCGAAGACATTCCCTCGTATGCTCCAGCTTATTCTTTTTTGTAAATTTGGGCGTCTCCTCGATATAAGAAACCGCTTCCTCGTAATTCATATAAAAAATTTCACCACTTTATCTAATGTATTAGGAACATCCGAAACACAGATGCTACCCTATCATTATATAATAGTGGTGAAAGTTGTCCAGTACCAATCGTAATATTTTATTTGACAAAATCCTCAAAGCGGCGCTATTCCCGCCTGCTTTCTGCCGGAAGCTTCCATTTGCTCTGCTGGTAAAGGGCATAGCAGGAACGGTCGTGGCTCTTGCTGAGCGCCTTTCTGGTGGAGCTGTTGCTCCGCTGCATCACTGCCAGCCGGTCAAAGTCATTCAGCTCCGTACCTGTGATCATCAGCGTCGTGGGATTCAGGTACAACGTTTCATACCATTCCCCATTTAACTGGACCTCACTGGAGGGAGTAAAATTAGTACCTGTGATACGATAGGTATGATCCGTCTCGGAAATGCATTCAAGGCCGTCCAGCGTTACATCATAAAGGCCCAGCCGCATCTTTGTCCTTTTATAGGGACTTTCTCCATCATAGGCGTACCGCTCTCCATAAAGGAGATCGTACTGCAGGGTTTCCAGATCCACCTGATAATTTTTCGTATTTCTTCTGGCCTGATGGTAGCGGAAAATGGTTCCCTCATGAATACCGATACGATCCATGACCTCCGCCGCGATCTGATAGGAGGCAAGGTTTTCATCCTCTTTCTCCATTCCGAAATTATCCCAGATGACATACTGCGTCTGGAAAAGATATTTATTTTTCACATCCTCCACAGTAAGCCCCATAGTAGGCAGATGATCGCCGTACATAACCAGGACCACATCCTCCGGATACTCCGAAAGCTCTTCTGTCAGATCCCTGACAAAATCATCCATCTCCCGGATCTGATTTACATAATATTCCCACTGACAATCCTGCTCCTCTGTAGGCGAACCGGAGACGGTGATCTCCGGATCCTCCAGCAATGGCTCGGAAGGATAGGCTCCATGCCCCTGAACGGAAATGGTATATATGTAATCCTTCCCCTCGGAGGAATCCAGACATTTCAGGATCTCGTCCGTAAGGATACTGTCCTTCACCCATCCAAGCTCGTTTTTCTGATCCTCCTCAGCCATGTATTCCGCAGAAGTAAAAGTGTCGAAGCCAAGATTCGGGAAAATGCTCTTTCTGCCGTAGAAATTTGCCTCGTGGTTGTGAATGGCGTGGGTGGTATACCCGAGTTCCTTCAGCACATAGGGCGCGCTTTCGCAGGTGGTTTCCGTGAGAATACTTTTGTAGGGATATTCTCCCGGCCCGAAGTAGTGCATGCTCATTCCCGTAATAGACTCGAACTCCGTATTCGCCGTTCCGGCCCCTACGGAGGGCACCTTAAAGTACCCGGAGGAATAATCCTTCATAAGCTGCCGGAAGGTCGGTATTGGGTCCTCAGAGATATTCAGATATTCCACCTGCTCCGGATCAAAAAATGATTCCAGCTGAAGGAAAATAATATTGGGATATTCCTTGTCCTCCGTCTCCGGCAGATTCTTCTCCGTCCTCTCTATACGCCTGATCTCCGCATCCGAATAATCTCGTGGGCAGCTGATACCCGTATTAAAAATCGTTGTCGCCAGACAGTAGGGATACCCGTAATCCTCATATGCAAAGGCAATATTCCCAAAATAATTGGAAAGCACCCTCTTTTCCAGCGCAAGCTGGGTAAGGCCTCCGAAGGCCAGCACCCCCGCCAGGATCAGAGGAATATTATAGCGGTATTTCAGCTTTCCCCCGTATTTTGGCCCCTTGATCAAAAGCCATGTCAGAAACACTGCCAGAACAGCCAGCACGATCACCGCCGCTATGACGCCTGTCGTCGAGAGATACTTGCGCGCCAGCTCCGCCGCGTCCGCCAGGAGATAAAGATCCGGTCCCGTAAAAGGCGTCACTCTCGTCAGAAGAATGATGCCGTTCACAGCTCCAAGGAGAAGCCAGAAGGCAGCCACCAGGGCCCGCCAGAAGCACCGCCTCCGAAACAGGTAAACGATCAGAGACGTGGTGAAAATTAATGCCGTATTGTACCCAAACACCAGCGGTTTCTCAACCATAAAGGTCCAGGCCTCCGAAAAGGAGTGGCGGCTGATAGCTTCCACCAGAAAATACACCACTGCGCACCCAAAAGCCTGCAGTATTAGAGATATTCGGTTACATATTTTACATAATTTCATGAAAAACGCTCCCTGCTGCTATTTCAGCTGTTCAAGCTGCGCATTTACCTTTTCCATCATTTCTTTATATTTCTGAAGCTTTTCCTTTTCAGTCTCAACCTTTGCCGCCGGCGCCTTATTCACAAAGTTCGGATTGTGGAGCATACCTTCACAGCGGGCGACCTCACCCTCCAGACGTTTTTTCTCTCTGGCAAGACGCTCCTGCTCCTTCGCCTTATCCACCAGATCCTCAAGGGGCAGATATACAACCGCGTTGGAAACAACGATGGAAACCGCATCCGCGCCAATCCCCGCCTTTGTCTCCTGCACGTGGATCTCTTTCGCGGACGCCAGATTTACGAAAGAGCCCTTCCCGGCTTCATACATCCTGCAGATATCCGCATTTTTCCCTACAATGAAGATATTTGTACGCCGGTTCTGAGGTACGTTCATCTCATTTCTGGTATTTCGGATGCCCCGTACTACCTCCTTAAAGCTCTCCACTGCCAACTCAGCCTCCGGGAATGCAAATTTTTCCTGATATACCGGCCAGTCTGCAATCATAATGGAGGGTTCCTCCGGCAGAAGTGTGCAGTAAATTTCTTCCGTAATAAACGGCATAAATGGATGCAGAAGCTTCAATCCCTCTGTCAGCGCCCTGCGCAGCGTCCAGAGCGCGGCGTTTGCCGCCTCCGGGTTTTCCTCCGCCCTCCATAGACGGACCTTGGCAATTTCTATATACCAGTCGCAAAGCTCATCCCACAGGAAATCATATACCTTCTGCACTGCGATTCCAAGCTCATATTTATCCATATTATCCGTCACGTCGCGAACCACCGTGTTCAGCTGAGACAGTATCCACTTATCCTCCGCGCACAAAGCCTGAATATCCTCCGGCTCCGTAACCGTCTTTCCCTCCAGATTCATCAGGATGAACCGGGAGGCATTCCAGATCTTATTGGCAAAGTTTCTGCTGGATTCCACCTTCTCCCAGGAGAAACGCATATCGTTTCCCGGCGCATTTCCGGTGATCAGAGTAAGGCGCAGAGCGTCCGCTCCGTATTTATCGATGACCTCCAGAGGATCGATGCCGTTTCCAAGGGATTTGCTCATCTTGCGTCCCAGGGAATCGCGCACCAGGCCATGAATCAGTACATGATGGAAGGGCGATTTCCCCGTCTGCTCCAGAGCGGAAAATACCATCCGGATCACCCAGAAAAAGATAATATCGTATCCGGTCACCAGAACATCCGTGGGATAGAAATACTCCATCTCCGGCGTTTTCTCCGGCCATCCCAGCGTGGAAAAGGGCCAAAGCGCGGAGGAAAACCAGGTATCCAGCGTGTCCTCATCCTGGTAAAGATGTTCGCAGCCGCACTTCGGACATTTTTCCGGCATGTGCCGTGCTACTGTTATCTCGCCGCACTCCTCGCAATAATAGGCGGGAATACGGTGCCCCCACCAGAGCTGACGGGAAATGCACCAGTCGCGGATGTTTTCCAGCCAATGGAGATAGGTCTTTCCAAAGCTTGCCGGAACAAATTCCAGTTCTCCGGAATTTAAAGCTTCTATGGCTGCCTTTGCCATCTCATCCATCTTTACAAACCACTGGGGCTTGATCAGGGGTTCCACGGTAGTCCCGCAGCGGTCGTGGGTACCTACGCTGTGGCTGTGCGGAACTACCTTTACCAGAAGTCCCTGCGCTTCCAGATCCGCCACAATGGCCTTACGGGCCTCATAGCGGTCCATGCCCGCATATTTTCCCCCAAGGGAATTGATGGTGGCGTCATCATTCATGATATTGATTTCCGGAAGGCCGTGCCGTCTTCCCACCTCAAAGTCGTTGGGATCGTGGGCCGGCGTGATTTTTACGCAGCCTGTTCCGAATTCCTTATCGACATACTCATCGGCGATCACCGGGATCTCCCTGTCCGTAAGAGGAAGCTTCAGCATCCTGCCCACCAGGTCCTTATAGCGCCCATCCTCAGGATTTACCGCGACGGCAGTATCTCCCAGCAAAGTCTCCGGACGTGTGGTCGCAATTTCTACAAAGCGCCCTTCCTCCCCTACGATAGGATAATTGATGTGCCAGAAAAATCCGTCCTGTTCCTCATGCTCTACCTCCGCGTCGGAAATGGATGTCCGGCATACCGGACACCAGTTGATGATCCTGGAGCCTTTGTAGATATAGCCTTTTTCATATAATCTGATAAAAACCTCCTGAACAGCTCTGGAGCACCCCTCATCCATCGTAAAGCGTTCTCTCTCCCAGTCTGCGGAAGCTCCCAGCTTTTTCAGCTGGTTGATGATCTTTCCGCCGTACTCTTCCTTCCACGCCCACGCGTGCTTTAAGAATTCCTCACGGCCAATCTCGTTTTTATCAATACCTTCTTTTTTCAGCTTCTCTATAACCTTTACCTCAGTGGCAATGGCCGCATGATCCGTTCCCGGCTGCCACAGGGTTTCATAGCCCTGCATTCTTTTAAAACGGATCAGGATATCCTGCATGGTTTCATCCAGCGCGTGTCCCATGTGAAGCTGTCCCGTTACATTCGGCGGCGGCATCACGATGGTAAAGGGTTTTTTGTCCGGATTTACCTTCGCGTGAAAATAACCGTTATCCATCCATTTCTGATACAGACGCTCCTCAATGCCCCTGGGGTCATAGGTTTTTGCAAGTTCTTTATTCATACTGTCCTCCTTAAAATGAAATGTATTAGAAAAGTATACATGTAAGGGAGGCGCTTCCTCTGCTCCGGCCTGCCGAAAAGAAGCCCCTCACACACATGTGTGAAGGGCGATCATACAGCCGCGGTACCACCTTCATTATGCAGAAGCCTCTCTGCACATCTCATTTTCCCTTAACGCGGGCGTACGTGAAAGCCTTACGGATACTGGCCGTCAGCATTCCGGTTCAGCCTTCCGGCTCCAAAGCTACCTTCCGCAGTCCCTTCCTGAAAACGCCTTCCAGCCAACGGGCATCTCTCTCTGTCAGGGCCAACTGCCTACTCTTCTTTTTCACAGCCTTTAATTATGCTTTTTACTATAATTGCATTTTTCCTGCCTGTCAAGAAGAATCCCGGGAATTCACAATTATTCCACACTTTTCAGGGACTCCACCATATCGATCTTTTTCAGCTTGAAATGCATGATCCCGTTTACAATAGCGGAAAAGGCTATGGTAAACAACGCGCTGTACAAAAAGCTGACAGGACGTATATTTCTGCCGAACATGATCGCATCCACCTCAACGGTTGCTATGACAAAGCGATGAAGAAGGACGCCAAAGCCTGAACCGAGTACCAGGCTCAACAGCGTGAGAAGAATGTTTTCCCGCATCACATACTGTGAGACCTCTGCGTCAAAAAAGCCCAGCACCTTCAATGTCGCCAGCTCTCTCTGCCGCTCCGTGATATTGATATTATTCAGATTATACAAGACCACGAAGGCCAGCATGCCTGCCGATATGATCAGGACTACTGTAACCATTCCCAGGGAACTGATCATACGTTCCACCTGATCCGCAATGCTCCGCGTATAGCTGATGCTCAGGGCCGCCGGATATTCCAGGATCTTAAGCCCCGTCTCCTCCAGACTTTCTTTATACTCCTCCTTCATTGTAATGACAATATCCGAGAAATCCGGTTCCTCTCCAAAGGCCTCTTTATAAACCTTCGGCGTCATATAAACGTAATGGCCCATATAATTTTCTGTAATCACCGCGATCCTGGCAAAATACTGTTTATTATCCCTTTCAAGAACGATCTCGTCTCCGATCTCCAGACCGAGAAGATCCGCCGTTTTCTCGCAAATCACAGCGCCCTCGTCCGTCAGCTCATACTCCGCTCCGCTGATGCGGTTCCTGAGCGTTACATCCTTTGAAAAATTCTCCAGGCTCTGCGGAACATAAACATAAGCGTTAAGGCTGGATTTATTCTGCGGGATCCGCATATTTTCAAAATGTACGGGCGTATAGTGATCGATCGCTTCGCTGCTGTCCAGATATTCAAGGAGCTCTTCCCGCTCCTCATCCGTGGCCTCATCATCGTCAATGATCGTAGCGTCATAATGCTGCAGAACGCTGTACTGCAGTCCCACCACATCACTGATGGAATCCTTCAGGCCATATCCAACAAGCATCAGAGCCATGCTTCCGGATATGCCGAAAAGGGTCATAAACAGACGTTTTTTATAGCGGAACAGATTTCGCAGTGTGGATTTCCAGGTAAAGCCCAAATGCTTCCAGAGAAAGGTCACCCGCTCGATCAGCACCCGCTTGCCCTCCTTCGGTGCAGGAGGACGCATCAGGGATGCAGGTGTGTCCTCAAGCTCCTTATAGCAGGAAAAAAAGGTCGCTCCTGTGGTACACACGATGGCTGCCGCCGATGCAATCAGGGCATATTTCAGCTCATAGGGAACCTGCAGAGATGACGCCATATTATGGTACATAATGCCGTATGCCGTGATAATAATGTAGGGAAGTATCTTTTCTCCGATGATTATTCCTGCAATGCTTCCTCCGACCGTGGCCAGAAACGCATAATTCAGATACTTGGATGCAATGGCATATTTCCCGTAGCCCAGAGCCTTCAGCGTACCGATCTGGGTTCTCTGCTCCTCCACCATTCTGGTCATAGTAGTGAGGCTGATCAGCGCCGCCACCAGGAAAAAGATGACCGGAAACACCTGCCCGAGGTTTCGGATACGGTCCGCATTGTCGCCGTAATCGGAATACTCCGGCAAAGAATTCCGATCCGTGATCAGCCACTCGGGCATTTTCAGGTCTTCAATCTCTTTTTCACCATCCGCGATCTCCTGCTCGCCCTCTGCAATCTCCTCCTCCGCTTCCTTTTTTCCATCCTCGTATTCCTTCCAGCCGTCCTTTAACTCCTCCTCTGCATCCGTGAGTTCCTTTTCCGCATCCAGAAGCTTCTCTTCGTTTTCTTTTATCTCCTTTTCTCCGTCCGCCAGCTTCTGCTCGTTTTCCGCGATCTCCTGTTCACCCTCCGCTATTTTCTGCTCATTGGCGTCAATCTGTGCCTGGGCTGAATTCAGCTGCTCTTCACCGGCATATATCTGAGCCTGGGCCGCATCCAGTTCATTTTTGCTGGCCGCGAGCTTCTGAAGCCCGGCCTGGTACTCGCTCTCTCCGGCTTCTATTTTTTCTTCGGCCGGAACGAGCTGTTCTTCCTGTTCCTCCAGCTCTGCCCAGCCCTGATCAATGGCCTGCTGGCCCGGTTCGATTTCCGCCTCCGCCGCCGTCAGCTCCGCACGTTTGTTTTCGACCTCCTGAAGTCCCGCCTGAATCTGTACGATGCTTTCCTCAAGAGCCGCCTTCTGCCCGGCTGCCGTCTCAAGCTGCTGAAGCTGTCCGGCAAGCGTCTGATAGGTTTCGTTGGCCGAGGCCAGGGCGTTATCTGCCGAAGCCAGGGCTGCATTGGCCTCGTCCAGACCCGCCTGCAGGGCGGCCTTCTCCTCCTCTGTCGCCGCGCTGTCATATGCGGCCTGCGCCTGATCCACCGCAGCCTGCGCAGCGGCTGCGGCTCCCTGTGCCTCTTCCACTGCCGCCCCGGCTCCTGCCGCCGCATCCCGGGCCTGGGAAAGCTGCTCCTCGATCCCCGCAAGTCCGGCAAGTCCTTCCTGGCATTGCTCAAGCTGCGCGGTCAGCTGTGCGGAGGTCTCTTCGATCTGAACCCTTCCGTCCACGATCTGCTGCTTCGCCGCATCCAGTTCCTGCTGTTTTTCATTCAGCGTATTTTTTGCCTGCTCGAGCTGCTGCTTCCCGTCGGCAAGCTGCTGTTTCCCCTGATCCAGCTCCGCCTTTGCGGACTGAAGTTCCGCCTCCCCGTCATAATATTCCTGCCATCCGGCAGCCACCTGCTGCCTGCCAGGCTCCAGCTCCGCCCAGCCTTCCTCCACCTGCGCTTTCGCATCCGCAAGCTGTGACCGGCCGTCCTCAAGCTCCTTCTTTGCGTCCTCAAGCTGTGACCGGCCATCCTCAAGCTCCTTTTTCGCGTCCTCGAGCTGTTGTTTCCCATCCTCGTATTCTTTCTTCCCGTCCGCAAGCTCCTTCTCGCCGTCCACAAGCTTTTCCCTGGCTTCGGCAAGCTCCTCCGCCGCTTCCTTTTTCCCGTCCTCGAGCTCTTTCTTCGCATCCGCAAGCTTTTCCTCCGCCTCGGATACCACCTCTTCATATCGTATCCGGCAGCGCTCCTCTTCCATGTCCTCCACACGGTTCATGATCTTTTCGATCAGATTATCGTAGGCATCTGTATAGCTGACCATATCCTCCGCGCCCTTGACGCGCAGGTATATCTGCGTGTAGACCTCCTGATCAAAATCCGAGGGATGCACATAGACAAAGCCTCCCACCTCCCCGGAACCAAGGGTGGTATTTCCTCTGTTAAAGGATATGTAGAGGGGACTGCTTCCGATCCCCACAATGGTAAAGGTTTCCCTTTTTAAAAGCTCACTGTCCTCAGCCTGCTCCACCCGCAGGGTATCGCCGACCTGGTATCCTCTTTCCGCCGCAAAAGCCTTATCCAGGAAACATTCGCCGCTTTTTTCCGGAACGCGTCCCTCATCCACCGAAAGCTGGTTCACTGTGCTGTTCAGGGACTCAAAATGAAGCACTTCCTGGGCGTCGTCCTCACTGCACACCGCATCTGCGGAATAGGCGCCCTCCGCCTCCTGCACTCCCTTGATCTCCTTTAGCGCCTCCACATCCTCTTCCGTGAGCCCCAGTGTCCCGACCACCTTGATATCCATAAGGCTGCTTGTATCATAATAAGCATCCCCCGACAAACGCATGTCGGGCGATGCTGCCTGTATTCCCGAAAAAAAGGCCACCCCAAGAGCAACGATACAAAAAATGGAGATAAATCTGGCCTTGTTTTTCCGAATTTCCATCCAAAAGTCTTTATGTAGCGCTTTCATAACTCACCTACCACTCGATCTGCTCTACCGGAGTAGGATGCTCATTCTGCATCGTCTCTGAAACCTTTCCGTTTTTGATTTTTATCACCCTGTCCGCCATGGGTGTCAAAGCCGAATTATGAGTGATGACAATGACCGTCATTCCTCTTTCCCTGCAGGTGTCCTGCAAAAGCTTCAGTATCGCCTTTCCGGTCTGGTAATCCAGCGCGCCTGTGGGCTCGTCGCAGAGAAGAAGCTTGGGATTTTTAGCCAGC
Organism: uncultured Blautia sp.; assembly: GCA_964528895.1. Classification (GTDB taxonomy): domain Bacteria; phylum Bacillota; class Clostridia; order Lachnospirales; family Lachnospiraceae; genus Blautia_A. Next base: position 33,679 of record CAZGTY010000007.1, read on the forward strand.
GCCCTGGCGATGGAAACACGCTGCTGCTCACCGCCGGAAAGCTGCGCGGGAAAATTAAAAAGGCGCTCCTTAAGTCCTACCTCCTCAAGCACAGTCCTGGCATCCAGCGGCTCCTTACATATCTGCAGAGCAAGCTCCACATTTTCCAGGGCCGTAAGATTCGGAACCAGATTGTAAAACTGGAAAACAAAGCCGATATCCTCCCTGCGGTATCCGGTAAGCTGTCTGGGCGTATAACGGGCGATATTCTGCCCGTCCACCCACACCTTGCCGGAGGTAGCCGTATCCATGCCTCCCAGAATATTCAAAACCGTGGTCTTTCCCGCCCCGCTGGGGCCTACAATGATCACAAATTCACCCTTTGCGATCTGGAAGCTCAGCTCGTCTACCGCGACGATCTTCACTTCCTTTGTGCCGTATATTTTCGAAACCTCTTCCAGCTTAACATAATCTTCCCTGTTTTCTCCCATAAGCGCATGTTCCTGCCTTTCAATATTGTAAGTATAGCATTTTGCGCACTATTCTTCAATTACGGGCCTGTGAAAAACCTGTGAAAAATGCGGACCTGCAGTAACAGCTCAAGTAGCCCTTTGCACTTACTGCAAAGGGCTGTCTGAAAGCTTAAAACAACCGTTCAACTCCGTTCCTGTCTACGCGGGCATAGATCAGGGGTTTTCTCTGCGGCGCATTTTCCGACAGACGGATCGCTTCACGAAGCTTCCTTTCCGCATCCGCAAACAGCTCTTTCCGGGATGCATAAAGAACCGCCAGCACATCCCCCCGGCTCACCCGGTCACCCGGCTTTTTCTTCAGGATCATACCCGCGCTGTACTCCAGTTCGCTTTCCTTCGTTTCCCTGCCTGCTCCGAGCATCATGGACGCAATCCCGCAAGCCTCAGTATCAATATGGGATACCCAGCCTTCTTCCTCCGCTCTCACCTCCCGCGAAAAGGGCGCCTTCGGAAGCTTCTCCGTATCAAGAATACAATCCGCATCTCCGCCCTGGGCCTTCACCATAGCGGCAAAGCGGTCCAGCGCCCTTCCGCTGCGAATGGCTTCACGAGCCATTTCCCTGCAGGCTTCAAGTGTTCCCTTCCCCGCCAGCATGAGCATATTGGCCGAAAGTTCCACACATACCTCCGTGAGATCGGCAGGGCCTCTTCCTTTCAGCGTCTCTGCCGCCTCTTTGACCTCCAGAGCGTTTCCGATATGGCTGCCGAGCGGCGTATCCATATCCGTGATCAGGGCAGCAGTCCTTTTTCCCGCATTTTCTCCGATCCTTACCATAACGGAGGCCAGCTCTATGGAATCCTCCAGCGTTTTCATAAAGGCTCCGCTTCCTGTCTTTACATCCAAAAGTATACAGTCGCTTCCGGCCGCAAGCTTCTTTCCCATAATGGACACCGCAATCAGCGGTATACTGTCCACAGTAGCCGTTACATCCCGAAGCGCATACATTTTTTTATCTGCAGGCGCCAGATTCCCCGACTGTCCGATCACGCTGAGCCCAGTCCTGTTCACCGTATCAATAAATTCCTCTCTGCTCAGTGTGGTGCGAAAACCCGGTATGGATTCCAGCTTATCGATGGTTCCTCCCGTATGGCCCAGTCCTCTGCCGGACATTTTGGCCACTCTGACGCCGCAGGCTGCCACCACAGGCGCCACCACCATGGTGGTTTTATCTCCCACTCCGCCTGTGGAGTGCTTATCCGCTTTTACGCCCTCTATGGCGGAAAGATCCACCATATCGCCCGAATGGGCCACCACATCCGTCATAATGGACGTTTCCCGTTCTGTCATCCCCTGAAAAAATATGGACATAAGAAATGCGGACATCTGATAATCCGGCATGCTTCCTTCCACATAGGATGTGACCATAAAACGAATCTCCTCCTCCGTCAGTTCCTCTCCGTCCCGTTTCTTCCGTATGCAGTCATAAACTCTCATAAGCTCCTCCTTTTTCCCGGAACCGCTACTTTAAGGAACCTCCGCCAAAGCCCACCGGCAGCAGTTCATCCAGCGTATATATCTGATAATCTTCCGGTGTCCTGGCCAGAATGATCTGAAATGCTTTCGGATCACAGAACTCCATCATCACCTGGCGGCAGATCCCGCAGGGCGCACAGAATTCAAATTCCCCCCTGTCCTCCCGCTTTCCCACGATGGCGATAGCCTGAAAATCCTGCTCTCCTTCATACAGGGCGCGGAAAAAGGCCGTCCTCTCCGCACAGTTACTGGCTCCGTATGAAGCATTTTCCACATTACAGCCCCCGTAAATTCTCCCGCTTCCCGTAAGCAGCGCAGCTCCTACCAGGAAATGGGAGTAGGGCGCATAAGCCCGCTCCCGGGCTTCCATCGCCCGGACGATCAGTTCTCTCATCACAAACCTCATCACTTATTTTCATTTTTTCTTCTGGTCATCATGCCGCCGATACGCCCGGTTTCCTTTGCCGACAGGCTCTTCCATCCGCTGTCCAGAACCTTGTCAAGGACGCCCAGCTCCTCTGCGATCTCATACTTGATCTTACTGGAAGGATCCAGTTCTCCATTTAAGTACGCCTCAATTTCCTTATCCTTTCGATCCAAAGCCTTTCACTCCTTTTTTCTTTTCCTGTGGAGTATGACCGAAACGCGCACGCATTATACCTGACAGCGAAAAATAAGTTTCTGCCTGTATTGTCAGTCATATGGCCGGTTACTTATTATTTGCCGTACCGGATCCCAAAGCTTCCTCTTATTTTGGAATGACGATCGCAGCCACAATATAAGCCCAGATGCCGGCTCCCCCAAAGCAGGTCAGCACGATCCATCCCACACGGATCAGCGTGGGATCAATATTGAAATATTCTCCGATACCGCCGCACACGCCGCAGATCATATAGTTCACCGATGATTTATAAAGCTTCTTATTGCTCATGATAATACCTCTCTTTCTGCTTCAAGGCCCGATCCGGCTTTTCTTCCGGAAACGTCAGGCTCCGAATTTCACATTGATCTCTCCCGTTCCGCATTCCAGCTCAAGCAACCTGGACGCGGAAGCATTGCTGATCTTTTTCTCTCTGGCAAGCCCTGAGTAGCTCTCTCCGTCAAAATTGATCTCTCCCACTCCGCACTCCAGCTCACAATTATAGTCTGACGCGCTGCCGGACAGGTACAGATTCAGCTCGCCGATCCCGCAATCGCCGCTGATCTCCCGGGCTGTCAATCCGGAGATATCAAGACTTCCCACGCCCACCTCCAGCTCCGCTTTCGTGGAGACGATTCGTCCGACGCTTATAAATTCACCGGCGCCCACGTTTATTTCCAGTTCACCAGCATTAAAATCATCCAAAAGGCTGCCCGACCCTGCGTCAATGCTAATCTCCACCTTATCAAATTCCGCATTTTCAGGATAGGACAGGGTCACTGTCCTGTTCTTTAATTTCCTGGCGCTCGCGATCTTCAGTTCACTGGTATCTGATTTTACCTTTACATTGCCGTCCTCGTCGTTTTCTACCTCCACTTTGATCACGTCCCCGTCATAGGCCTGCATGATCAGCTCGTCATAATCAAGGTCGATTTCTATTTCCTTTACCACATCGCAGGTATATATTTTATTTCCGGACCCGTCTGTTGAATCCACGGTCTTATCAGCGCCGGCGCTGTCACCGTTCCGATCATGATTATCCCAGTCGTCATCATCCCAATCATCATCCCAATCATCATCCCAATCGTCATCATCCCAGTCGTCATCATCCCAGTCATTTTTAAGCTGCACAAAGGAAAACGCATTTTTCACGCTCTCGCGGATCCCGGGCGCCACATCGTCCTCCATGGAGGCTCCCATTGCCACTCCACCCAGCGACAGGCCGAGCCCAAACATACCGGCAACAATCATCATCACTTTTGCAAATTTTTTCATATAGCTTCACCGTTCTTTCTCTCCCTGCGGAGTAAATTATTTAAAAAATCAGTTACCAGACGAAAAAGCCGCGGGCTGTCTTCGCGGCCGCCCATACCAGAAGGATCAGAAGGGGCGTTCCGCCTCGGATACATCGGAGAGCAGCCGTTTCAGCTGTTCCATAAACTGCGCTCTGTCCATGTCATAATCCTCCCTCGAACATCTTAGATATCCTGGACGAATAGTTTTTCCATTCGATCTTATATAATTGCAGCTGCGCCGCTCCCTTTTCCGTCAGCTTATAATAGCGCCGGTTCCTTCCCGCATAGGCCTGATCGTGAATCTCCAGGCAGTTATCCTTCTGCAGACGCCGCAGTACCGGATATAAAGTAGATTCCGATACGTCCAGAACTCCCCGCACATCCTGAGTGATCTTATACCCATAGGTACCCTCGGCTTCCCTGGAAACAACTGCCAGGACAACGGCATCCAGCAGGGTGGCGCCTGTGTTAAATTCCATAGTATCACTTCCTTTGAATTTAATTTATATTTATGATGTTGAAGTCAAAAGATATTTTGCCGCCTTTGATACCGATATCATATTATTGTTTTTATAATATTATTTTGTTGGCCATATTATATTTTATATAATATGGGTTTGTCAATAGTATTTAGAAATTATTTTCAATTAATTATAATGATTCCAGAGCCAAAAGCCTGTCTCCACGGAATGCCTGCATTTCAGCGGAGACAAGGCTTAATGACCCTGGAATCATAAAATGCGGAAATTTACAGGAGATCATATGACGGAGAACAAATCAGATTTAAAGCTCCCCGCAGAATTCTGCCGCAGAATGCGGGATATGCTCGGGGAGGAATATGAGGATTTCATAGAAAGCTTCCAAAAGCCCCGGACCTTTGGACTGCGGGTAAACACTGCGAAAATCAGCTGCGGGGAATTTGAGGATCTTGTCCCTTTCCCCGTGAAAAAAATACCCTGGGTAGAGAACGGATATTTTTATGAGGAGGAAAGCCGCCCTTCGCGCTGTCCCTACTATCAGGCCGGACTTTATTATCTGCAGGAGCCCAGCGCTATGACCCCTGCGTCCAGACTTCCCATAGAGCCCGGCGAATTTGTTTTGGACATGTGCGCCGCCCCCGGCGGAAAGGCCACAGCCCTGGGAGCGGCTCTTGACGGACAGGGACTGCTGGTAGCCAATGATATCAGCGCCTCCCGCGCACGTGCCCTTCTTCGAAATGTGGAATTATTCGGAATTTGCAATGTATTCATTGCAAATGAATCGCCATCAAATATGGCGGAGGCTTTTCCGGGATTTTTTCATAAGATCCTTCTGGATGCTCCCTGCTCCGGGGAGGGTATGTTCCGAAAGGATGAGTCTCTTGCCCGCGACTGGACGCCGGAAAAATCCCGTTCGCTTTCTCTTGTTCAAAAGGAATTAATGGAGAACGCATATGATATGCTCCGCCCGGGCGGTATGCTTTTATATTCTACCTGCACCTTTGCCCCGGAGGAAGACGAGCAGGTAATCGCACGGCTTCTGAGCCGCCATCCGGATATGGAGCTGCTTCCCATTCCCGGCTATGACGGCTTTTCTCCCGGCGTTCCCGCCTGGGGTAACGGCATGGAGGCTTTAAAAAACTGTGTGCGTATTTTCCCCCACAAAATGGACGGCGAGGGGCATTTTCTGGCGCTTTTGAAAAAGGAGGGACTGTCTCTTTCGGAGACGGTTCCTCCCAGGGCAAAGCAGAACGGTGACAGCCGCAAATGGCTGGAAGCTTTTTTTGATGAGATCGGGCTGAAAGCCTTAAACGGCGCTCCCATAGACTGGAGCCGCGTGGAGACCAGAGGGGACAGGCTTTATTATCTCCCCCCGGCAGCCGCCAATTTCCGAGGGCTGAATTTCCTGCGCAATGGTCTTTATCTGGGAGATCTGAAGAAAAACAGGTTCGAGCCGTCAGAGCCTTTGGCCCTTGCCATTCATAAGGGTGAGGCCGAGGCTGTGATCTCCCTCCCTGTCAACGACGGGCGGCTCACCCGATATCTGAAGGGCGAGACAATCCCCATAGAACCAAAGGAAGCCGCACATCGCAAAGGCTGGCATCTCCTCTGCGCCGACGGCTTCCCCATAGGCTTCGGCAAGCTTGTAAATCAGACCCTGAAAAATAAATACCCCGCCGGATGGAGAGTGTGAAGCGCCTCCTGCCCGTCGCCCGCCCCGCCATCCGTCCCGCAGATCACCGGCATTTGGAAGATATTTCATTTCATAAACAGGCAGGCATCATTTTAACGCAGACCTGGCGGTGATTTTCCGGATTTGCTGCGCCGCCTATGGATCGCTGCCTAAAGCAAACTCGCACCTGCTGCAGTCAGGCGGTAAGAGAAAAAATTTCGCAGCCTGGTGAAGAATCTGTTACAGGCACACGAAACAGGCAGACAGTGATGAACTGCGGTCCGGCCATTGTCTGAGCGCAGCGAGTTTGGCAGAGGACCGCAGGAATCAAACATCACTGTCCCTGTTTCGCATGTGCCTGTTAAGATTATGAACGGCTGCATAAATTTTTTCTCTTACCGTCCTGATGCATACAGGTACTCAGACAGTGCACGGCAGCGATCGCTATGCTCGCAAATCTGTCGGAAAATCGCCGACAGTCTGCTTATAAAACAGATGCCGTCTGTTTATGATGAGCATAGTTTATAAAAAATGCCGGTGATCTGCGGGACGGATGGCGGGGCGGGCGACGGGCAGGGGCTTCACACCGGAATTACTTTATGAAGAGTAAAGGAATAAATATAGATTTCCTTCACTCTCTTTTTCAGCAGCTTCTCCAACGCCTCAGCATAGTCCTCCAGCTGCACGTGATAAAGATCGATCAGCTTCTGCTCCTCACCGGACAGCACCTTGTCCGTCTTATAGTCCACCAGAACGATCTCATCCTCCTCCAGGAAAAAGGCGTCAATAATACCCTGGACCAGAACCCTCTCCTGTCCGGACCAGCGCTCGTCGATCACGGCAGCGGGCACAGAAAATACAAACGGCTGCTCCCGGAAAAGCCTGGCGTCAAGAGCTGCGCTCTCCATACGTTTCCCCAGAGAAGACCGCACAAACATAAGCACGTCCTCCGGCGCCACACAATCCGCCTCCGCCTGTGACAGCTTTTTCTCAAAGAGGAGCCTGCCGATCTGCTCTTCAATCTCCTCCCTGTCAGAAACAGACCCATAATCCAGACATTCCATCACCCGGTGATAAGCGGTTCCCCTCGCCGCTCCGGTAAAGGCTTCCCCTTTTTCCGAAATAAAAGCGGGAACCAAAGGCACCACATCCGGCTCCCAGAAAAATGCCTCCTCACGGTCATACTCGTCCAGATAGCTTCTCTTTTTCAGCTCCGACACACTTACCTTCGCGGGAATCTCCCTCAAATACGCAAAAGGATACCGATAACTGAACCGTTTTTCAAGCGCCTCGCGGATCCCTTCATGGTACACCCTCCGGCTGTCCCAGTTCTTTAACAGTTCCTCCTGAACCGCACTGTCCACCTGGGCGGAGATCTCCTCCCCGATCAGATCCGCTGCAGTCACCCTTTTCAGAACAAACGAAACCTCCGCATCATGAAGAGCTCCCGTTCCCGGCATTATGCCGTATTCCCCGAACAGCGGATCCATACAACGGTGCCTTGCCAGAGCCGGAAGCACATATCCCCAGTAATTCCGGCTTCCCATGCGCACACTCGCCGGCAGAAGCTCCTTTTCCGCATTCCGACGTCTGGAAAGCTGCCGGATCTGCTTTTCCAGCTTTCCGATAGAGCCTGACAGGATCAGCTTTTCCTTTGCGCGGGTAAGGGCTACATACAGCACGCGCAGCTCCTCGCCCAGACTTTCCTTCAGAAGCTGCCGGCGGACCATCTGCTTATGCAGGGTGGGAATGATCAGCCTCTTTTCCGGCAGAATGGCATCCGCCCCAAAGCCCAGTTCGGGGTGAATAAGAAGGCTGGCGTTGATATCCTGGAAATTAAACTGTTTCCCCATCCCCGCCGCGAATACAATGGGAAATTCCAGACCCTTGCTCTTATGCACCGTCATGATCTGCACGGAATTTCCTCCCGCACCGGACAGATTCACCTCACCGAAATCCACCTCATATTTCTGCAGATTTTCAATATACCGCACAAAATTAAACAGCCCCCTGTAGCTGGTCTTCTCATAGGCCCTGGCACGCTCCACCAGCATATGAAGATTTGCTCCCCGCTGCTCTCCGTCCGGAAGGGCCCTCGCATAATCCCCATATCCACTGACGCGCAGAACATGGAGGATCAACTGGTGAACCGGCGTGTAGGCTGCCATATCCCGCGTCTCCTCCAGCAGTTCCAGAAAAGCCCTGAGCTTTTCCTTTAAGGACTCCCGTTCCTCATCCGGAAAGAGTTCCATCTGAACATCCTCCAGAAAGCTCAGCACACTGTCGTACAGCGTATCCCGGGGATGCCCGCAGCGGACCATTGCCAGTTCCTGCACCGTACAGCCCACAATGGGGGAGCGGAGCACTCCGGCCATGGGAATATCCTGAAGGGGATTGCTGCATATGCGGAGAAAATTCAGTACTGTTATCACTTCCGTCGCGGAAAAATACCCGATACTTGAAGCCGTATACGCGGGAATGCCCTGAGAGGCAAACACCTCCGCAAAGGTTTCCGCCCAGCCGGAGGCTGTGCGAAGAAGCACGACCATATCCCCGTACTCTGCCGGGCGGTATTTGCCCGTCTCCCGATCCAGCACCTGATCCCGGCCTTTTATCTCCAGAATACGCCGCGCGATGGCCAGGGCCTCCAGCTCGCGGTCCGTCCGGCTTCCCCCTTCCTCCTCCAGGCCCTCAGAATCCTTTTCCACCAGAAGGATCTCCGTCTTTGGAAAATCCGGATCATTTCCTTCCGGGAAAACAGCTCCCGGATTCAGCGCCGCGGCCTCATCATAATCCACTCCGCCCAGATCCGCTCCCATGATCTGGCGGAATATATAATTCACACTGTCAAGCACTTCCCTGCGGCTTCGAAAATTTTTGTGAAGATCAATCCTCTGCTCCCTGCTCTCATCCGTAGTGTAGCTATGGTATTTTTCCATAAACAGCTCTGGCCTGGCAAGGCGGAAACGGTAGATGCTCTGTTTCACATCCCCCACCATAAAGATATTTTTCCGGTCATTGATCCACCCTGATACATAATTGGTGATAAACTCCTGCACCAGATTGCTGTCCTGATACTCATCGATCATCACCTCATCGTACTTCTCCGAAAGCTCCATCGCGGCCTGCGAGGGGCGTTCTTCTCCATCCTCCTTCACCGGTTGCAGTATCTGCAGGGCAAAATGCTCCATATCCGTAAAATCCAGAAGATTCTTTTCACGCTTCTTTTCCGCAAAGCGTCTCATGAATTCTTTTGTCCACCGGATTAGTCCCTCCACGGGAGCCTTACAGAGGCTCATCGTCCGCAGGATCTGTTCCTCGCTTCCCGGAAAATACCTGGCGCCCAGCTCCTTTAAGATATCCTTCGCCTGATTTCGGATATCCTTTACCTGTTCCCTGAGAGCCGGCTCCACATCCGGCGCCTTTTTCACGGAAAGCCGGGCATAGACCGGCTTTTCCAGAAGCTCCGATACTTTATCATAGGCTCTTTGGCCAGTATACTTTTTAATGCTGTCCAGAAAAAGAAGGTCGCTGTCCAGCATCTCCTCATAAATATACGGGCCTCCCGGAACCGTGCAGAGAGATTTCGCCTCCAGCAAAAGATTTTCCGCCTCGCCCAGTTCCTGCTCCGCAGTCTCCCATAAAAGCTTCATCCAGCCGGTCTCCCGCAGCGCAGCCGCGCTGTCCGTATCATAGATTTTCAGACAGGAATCCAGCCATTTTTCGGGCTCCGGATGGCTCATGGCGCTCTCATAGGCCTTCAGAATATAATCCCCGATCCCCTCGTCCGTTTTTCCCGCCGCATAACAGTCCACCAGACTTAAAAAGCCGTCATCCTCCGCCCTGTACGCATCCTCGATCAGATCCTTCACAACATCCTGCTTCAGAAGCTTAAGCTCACCTTCATCCCCTGTCCGGTATCCCGGATCCAGACCGATGAGATGGAAATAATTTCTTATAATGTAAGCGCAAAATCCATCGATAGTGGTGATCTGCGCAGTGTGTATCAATGTCATCTGCCGCTGAAGGTGCTCATTGTCCGGATTTTCCAGAAGGGCCTTTTCCAGCGCGTCCTGAAGCCTCTCCCGCATTTCGCCGGCCGCAGCTCTGGTAAACGTCATGATCAGCAGGCGGTCAATATCCACCGGATGCTTTTCATCCATGATTTTGCTGAGAATACGCTGCACCAGAACCGCCGTCTTACCTGAACCGGCAGCCGCGCTCACCAGAATATTCCGGTCCCGCAGCGAGATCACCTTCTGCTGCTCTTCTGTCCATATTATTCCCAAATCACCGCGCCTCCTCCCCGGAAAATGCCTTCCACAATTCCTCGTCTGAAAAGGATTTCAGCCGCCGGAACTGATAGCCTGGCACCTTTTTATCAAAACCGCAGACAGTCTGATAGGGACAATAGGTACAGGCATTTTTTTTATTTAATTCATAGGGCTCCGCCTGCGCCTCCCCATCCATAATGGATTTCTGTATATCCCCGATTTTTTCCCGTACATAATTCCCCAGAATACGGAACTGCTCTCCGGTGGCCACAGATGCGTTTTTGCCGAATGTCCCGTCCTTATTAATGGTCACAGGCAGGGATACAAATGTACTGTCCAGAAGACGGGCCACCTCCGCATCCTTCCGGACCAGACCGTTCATTTTCAGTTCCTTTAAAAGCCTGGGGCGGATGCTTTCCATATCCGCCTCTATCTGCTCCTTCAGCATGGGATCATCCACGTGATAATAGAATATCCCCGCCGGCTGCACGTCCTTATCCGGATACTTCTCCTGCTGGGCCTCCAGGGCGCTGTTCATATAGACTATCAGCTGCATCTGAAGCCCGTGATACAACTCCAGAAGGTCCAGCCTCATACTTCCTGTTTTATAGTCGATGACCTTTACATAAATTTTACCGTCCTTTTCCAGAGTATCCACGCGGTCGATCCTTCCGCCGTTTATGGATATCTCAATGCCTTCCGGATAAAACTCCCCGTTTTTCAGCTGCTCCTGCAGCGCCCAGACCGTTCTTCGTAAAATTCTTCCGGCCCGCCGGATCATATATTCATTCCGGGCGCTGCTCTTCAGGACTGTATTTCCATAGTCCGCGGAAACTTTTTCCAGACATTCATCCACGATCTCATTTCTGGAATTCTCATCCAGGGTCCTCCAGTCCAGCCCTTTTTTTTGTATCTCCTGAGAGAAATCCTCCAGGACCTGATGCATAAGATTTCCCATATCCACCGCCCGGAATTCATACTCCGCCCGTTCCGTCACCCTCAGGCCATACTGAAGGAAATGCGCAAAGGCACAGGCTGAGAATTTCTCCAGACGGGTAACGTTCCTGGGAGATATCTCTCCATAAAGCGCTTTGGCTACGCTTTTACTGATGCAGTCCGCCGGTTTCCTGGCAAAGGAGGCCTCCACAAGCCTCTGCGCCACTTTATTGTACCGGGGGCTTCTCAGATACCAGCTGTACAATTCCTGAAACAGAGGATCCGACCCCTGTCTGCCCTCCGCCAGGCCTTCCAGAAAATAATCCAGACTTGTTCCCGGCGTTTCCATACCCTCCAGAGGATCCCCCTCCCTTCCGGCAGGCTCCACCTGAAGCCCTGCATAAAGGCGGCGGATGGTCCCGATGAGATAAGCCGGGCTGACCGCCTCCCCGGAAGGATTGGTATGACTGTAGGACAAGCATAGAAATTCACCGGGCTTTGTGAGATTCAGATACAGATAAAACCTCTGCATATTCATCAGCTCTTTCGGCCCCGGCGCAAGCTCCACGCCCTGTTCCGAAAAAAATTCCCGGTCCATCTCCGTAAGGATTCCGCCGGCATCCGTATTTTTCGGAATGCATCCCTCATTTACCCCCACAAAAAACAGAGCCCGTATATCCTTCAGACGTGTTCTCTCCATATCGCCGATCAGCACCTGGTCCATGCTCGGAGGGATCAGCGCTACCTGCGCCTGTTCCATTCCCGTTTCCAAAAGCTGCTGGAAATCCTGGCGGCTCACAGTCTCCTCACCCAGAATTTCCACCATTTTATCCAGAAGTCCCATCACGATCCCATAGATCTGAGCGTATTCCTTTTCCATGGCCTTCTCACCGGATGTCTTAAAATGCGCCTGCTGCAGCGCCAGCTTTTCCTGAATACGGCTTTGCACAATAAATTCATACAGGCAGCGGCAATATTCCTCCACAGTCCGCTTTCCTCCCGGAAAGCCTTCCGCCAGAGGCCGCACTTCATCCAGAAAACGTTCTCTTATCCGATTGATTTCCAAAATTGCGCCCGGATCCATTCCCCTGTAAATCCGGACCCATTTTTCGCACCAGCGGGAATACCCCCGAATCCCCAGCGCCAACACATAATTTTCCAGCCGGTCAGCTTCCTCCCTGGAGATACCGGACATGCCGCACCTGAGATAACGGAACACGCTTTCATAGGTGAAGCCCCGCGCCACCATCTCCAATGCGGCGCGGATATATTCTACAAAGGGATTCATCAGTACCGTATGCTTCTGATCCAGAAACAAGGGAATCTCCGCCTCGGAAAATACCTGCTCCGCAATACTCCCGTACGCCTCCAGGTCCCCGGTGATCACGGCGATCTCGCCATAGCGGTATCCCTTTTCCCGGATCAGACGTTTAATCCTCCTGGCAGCCTCCTCCATCTCTCTGTGGGGACTCTCCGCGGAAAAAATGCGGATCTCCTCCTGTTCCCCGGCGTATACGGCTCTCCTGTACCGGAACAGGTTTCTCTCCAGAAAATCCAGAGCCGGCGCTTTTGCGAATCTGGAATGCACGCCGGGCTCCAGGAGTACAGGCTCCTCCATATCCTTCGTAAGCCCGCAGAGCGTCCGGATCATCTTCCGGCTCATGAAAAACAGCTCATGGGATTTTCCCCTCTGCATGGGACTGTCCGAAGAATCCATGGTCACCGTCACATAAATTTTTTCACAGACAAGCAGAAGCTCACGGATCACTTTATTTTGAATGGGCGTAAAGCCCGTAAAGCCATCCAGCACCATAACGCTGTTTTTCATTTTTTCCGAGCGCGGCAGCATGTCCGCCAGCACATCCAGTATCTCCTCCCCGGTCATGTAATGGTCCTTCAGATATTCCCGGAAGGCCTGATAAAGCGTTCCCACGTCCTTCAGCTTCATATGAAGGAGGGGGCGGTCCTTTGCGGAGCTCAACATCTCATCCAGTTCTCTCTCCTGCACATCGTACTGCATAAATTCCGAAAAAAGCGATTTCACTTCATCCAGATATCCCGGTTTTTTCATCTGATTTCCCAAATAGGGCAGTTCCTTTTTATGCTTCTGGACGATTTTCTGCAGCACCATACTTTTTCCCGTCTCTTCCAGGAGCCTGCGGCTGTCCCCGCCCAGCTCCTCAAAAATACGGTACGCCAGTCTCTGGAAGCTGAGGATATCAATGTTGATGATCCCTCCCTGGGGGTGAAGCTCCACCAGCGTCTTCTGCGTCTGCATGGTAAACTGTTCCGGAACGATCACATAATAATTGATCTTTGGATGCTCCATGGACTCTTTGATTATTTTTTCATATATGTAATGGGATTTTCCGGAGCCTGAGCTCCCGATGATCAATTGTAATGACATGTCTCCTCCGCAGTGTTTTTCCAAAACTCATGCATATTCCGCCCGGTTGTCTAATAGGATATAGAAAGTATATCAGGAGGCGCGTGCCATGAGTTCCAAAACAAAAATTGTCGTGTTACATATGAAGGAAGTGGTTTACACCGGTATTTTTCTTCTTCTGGCGATCATTCTCGCTGTAATCATGTTTTTTATGTTCCGATCCGATCAGGCGCTGAAATCGTCTTCCGACGCTGTATGGAAATATGAGCCCGGCGTCTACCGCACTTCCATCGAATTAAATGACAATACATTCGACGTGGAAGTGACTGTGGATGCTGACCGGATCAAATCCATTAAACTGGTAAATCTAAGTGAAAGTACTGCCGCCATGTTTCCGCTCATGGAACCGGCTCTGGAATCCCTCGCAGCTCAGATATATACTGCCCAGTCTCTGGAGAATATTGAATACGCCGAGGAACAGAAATACACATCCCTGATGCTGCTGAACGCCATAAGGCGGGCCCTGGAAAAAGCAAAGCCCCAAGAATAAAGGAGCTCTTTTGGAAAGGTTCCCCACACATTTATAAAATCCCGCCCGGGTGCCATCTCCCACGGCGGGATTTTTTTGCACAGGCTTTAATCCAGCTCTTCCAGCTCTTTTATCCAGAGCGCCGCACAGGCATCGCTGGGCATGCGAAGATCACCTCTGGGAGAAACCGCCACGCTTCCCACCTTCGGTCCGTCCGGAAGGCAGGAGCGCTTGAACTGCTGGGAGAAAAATCTCCGGTAAAATATATTCAGCCACTTAAGGATCGTGGCTTTGTCATATTTATCCGCAAAGGCGATCTGCGCAATACGGTAGATCTTTTTCGGCGGAAACGTCCACCGGAGCATATAGTACAGGAAGAAATCGTGAAGCTCGTAAGGCCCTACCAGATCCTCCGTCTTCTGGGAAATCACGCCGCCCTTCGGCGGAAGAAGTTCCGGGCTTACCGGTGTGTCCAGCACATCCATAAGTGCGGCCCGCAGCTTATCATCTTCACAGGTATCCGCATAGTACTGCACCAGATGACGGACAAGGGTCTTCGGCACAGAGCTGTTCACCGCATACATGGACATATGATCGCCGTTATAGGTAGCCCATCCCAGAGCCAGCTCGGACAGATCCCCTGTGCCTATCACAATGCCGTCAGACTGATTTGCAATATCCATGAGGATCTGCGTGCGCTCTCTTGCCTGACTGTTTTCATAGGTCACATCATGCTTCCCCGGATCATGCGCGATATCCCGGAAATGAATATTCACCGCTTCTTTTATATTTACTTCCTTCAGGGTTGCCCCTGATCTTTCACTTAACGTCACCGCATTCTGATAGGTCCTGTCCGTAGTCCCGAAGCATGGCATTGTCACCGCGGTGATCCTGTCTCTGGGCAGTCCCAGCATATCAAAAGCCCTCGCCATGACCAGCAAAGCCAGCGTGGAATCCAACCCCCCGGAAAGACCAATGACCGCATTCTGACAGTGAATGTGCGTCAGTCGCTTCTTAAGTCCCATCGCCTGAATGTTCAAAATCTCATCGCACCGCTTATCCCGCTCTTCTTTGGATCCGGGTACAAAGGGCCGTGGATCAAAAAAGCGTTCCAGCTTCGTCTCCGCATTTTCCAATTCAAATCCGGCGCGGGTATAATGCGTATCTTTATCCGCAGGAACATCCGGCGCAAAAAGCCAGGTGGTCATCCTTCTCCGTTCACTGTCCAGACGCTCCAGATCAATGTCCGCATAGACGGCTTCATTGACAAATCGGCTGCTCTCCGCCAGCATGATTCCGTTTTCCGCGATCAGATTCTGTCCGCCGTAAACCACATCCTGGGTGGACTCGCCCTCTCCTGCCGTGGCATACACATACCCGCAGAGCAGACGCGCCGACTGACTGCTCACCAGACTTCTCCGATATGTGTCCTTTCCCACGACCTCATCACTGGCGGAAAGGTTTACGATCAGATTTGCTCCATTATATGCGTGTCGAACACTCGGAGGATCCGGCACCCAGAGATCCTCGCAAATTTCCGCAGCCACCTTCAGCCTCGGAATTGTGGAACATTCAAAGATCATGCGGGGAGATACGGGAATTCCCTCCTGCTCCTCCACAGCCGCCGTGCCGTCCAGATCAGCGCCGGAGGTAAAATATCTTCCCTCATAAAATTCGTTGTAATTGGGAATGTGGAGCTTTGGCACCAGCCCCCGCACCTCCCCGCGGTTGATACCTGCGGCCATATTGTACAGCTTCCCCCTGTATTCCAGCGGAAGCCCCACAAAGATCAGAGCATCCACATCCTTCGTCTCACGGGTGATTCGCATAAGCTGTATTTTCGCTTCCTTCAGCAGAGCGCTCTGCCAGAACAGATCCCCGCAGGTGTAAGAAGTGATACATAGCTCCGGCAATACAATCACCTTCGCGCCCCGATTCCCCATTTCATGAACCAATCGTATGATTTCACCGGCATTATACACACAGTCTGCCACGCGTACATCCGGCGTACCTGCACCAACCTTGATAAATCCGTCTTTCATAACCGTTTCCTTTCCCTTTTTCCGGGTTTTCTACCTGTTTTTATTTGCACTTCCTTAAAATTCCCTTTAATTCCTCTACGCTGAATACATAGTTCGTGTTGCAGAAGCGGCAGTTCATTTCCACTTCCTTTCCCTCCCTGATCAGCTCGTTCAGCTCCCTGCGGCCGATGCTGATCAGCGCTTTTTCCACGCGGCTTTTACTGCAGTTACAATAAAACTCCGTCGTCATCCGGCCGCCGATCTCCAGATCGAACCCCTCCAGCGCCTTTTCCAGCAGGCTTTCCGGCGTGTGTCCTTCCTCCAGAAGTCCGGTCACGGAGCTAATCTTCCCTACATTTTCCTCCAACCGGGAGATGGTTTTCTCCTCCGCGAAGGGCATCACCTGAACAATAAAACCTCCTGCCTGGCGCACCGTATTATCCCTGTTCATCAGTACTCCAAGTCCCACTGCGGATGGTACCTGTTCGCTGGTGGCAAAGTAATAGGTGAGGTCCTCCGCGATCTCGCCGGTCTGGAGAGCTACCTGTCCCACATAGGGCTCCTTCATTCCCATATCCTTTATCACGTTCATAAATCCCGCGCCCACAGCTCCCGCCACATCCAGCTTGCCCTTCGCGTTAGCCGGTATGCATACGTCCGGATTTCCCACATAGCCCTTCACACGGCCCCGGGAATCCGCTGTGACAGTCAGACCCTGCAAGGGGCCTTCCGCCTGGATCTGAAGTGTAAGAATATCCTTTTCGCCCTTCATCATCACGCCCATCATGGCGCCGCCGGTAAGCAGCCGCCCCAGTGCCGCCGTAGCTACCGGGCTGGTATTGTGACGCTTTCTCGCAGTCTCCACCATGTCGGCAGTCACCGCCGCGAAGGCGCGTATCTGACTGTCCGCGGCCATCGCCCGTACTATATAATCTCTCATATTCGTTTCCTTCTTTTCGTTTTTATATTTATTGGGCGGACTGTGAGAGCGCGAAGCGCGGAACAATCCGGGAATCAGCTTTTTGACGGGTAAATCATTGTATGGAAGGCAAACAAATGGAAAACTCTTATTTCCCATGCTCCCTGGCAATAAAGGTCAGGCGTTCGCTGTCCCTTCCCGGCGGTTCCATGGTATAAGCGTCATAGATCTCTAAAAGCTCCATCCCCGCCTCTTTTATAAGGCTCCGGATCTCATCCGCAGCATAGGCCTTCTGATAATGTATTTCCTCGTATTTCTCATACAGGCCGTCCTCCCTCGGCAGGAACAGAGCCAGCTCATAAATATTCAATCCGCTCTCCGGATCATAGCTGTTTTCCCAGATGAAGCTTCCTTCCTCCCGGTTCTCCGCGATCACAGTGTCACCCAGAAGCTCCCGGTATTTGTAGATGGTATTCATGTCAAAAATGAATATTCCCCCCGGGTCCAGATAATTATTCACCAGTCGGAATACGGTCAGCAGATCCTCCTTCGAAGTGACATAATTCAGGCTGTCGCACACGCTGATCACCGCGCGGACCGTCCCGTAAAGCTCAAATTCCTCCATATCCTGCAGAAGATACAGGATGTCATGCCCCGAAAGGACGCGCTTCTCCATCGCCTCCGCCAGCATCTCTTCCGAATTATCTACTCCAATCATATCATATCCCGACGCGGCAAGCAATTCCGTCATTGTTCCGGTTCCGCATCCGAGTTCCAGCACCAGGCCATCCGAGATCCCATATTCCTTCAGCCGGCCGGCCAGATAATCCCGCCAGCTCTCATAATCAATATTGTCCATGAACATATCATAGACTCCCGCAAGCTTAACGTAAGCCTCCATAAACTCCTCCCATATTTTCATACCGTTCCCGCCCGGGCATCTCCGCAGATATGAATATTTTACTAAAATTCTCATTATTTTAAAAGCGGCCAGTATCTTTTCAACACAAACCTCCGGGAATTTTCCGAGGCTTGCTGCGGCGGCTGCCCGGGCGTGGGGCGGATGAAAGCGCCCGTCCCAACGGAAAAAGCTGCGGTTTCAAAAGTGAAACCGCAGCCATTCATCCTCATTCCGGTTCTGCGCAGACAGATACGGCCACTATTCCTCAGGATTCAACGGCATATAATATACATCCGCCGCCTCTCCGTGATAATAGAAGCTGTTCCCATTCTGATCGTATACATCCTCATCATTGACAAACTCATAGGTATTCCCGGCGGAATCCACCCAGTTTCCATTTGCATCCGGCTGGATAACAAGGGCGGAACCATCGGAATTGTCATAGATCGTTCTGCTGAGATTTGTATCTGACATCGCTTCCTCGCTCACCTCTGCGGGAGCCGCGACAGCGCCGCCTTCCGCAGTACCGTCCCCTGCGCCCGCCGTATCGCCGGCAGCAGCGCCGCCCGTAGCAGGACTCAGCGTGGAATTCCCTGTGATCTTGAATGTCTCGATCGATGCCTGAACAGGCGCAAGGGCTTCCTCCGTCTTCACGGAACCTGTAATCGTATAGTATTCTTCAGCATTCGCAAACACCTTATGAATCACATACACATACCCATCGCTCTTTTCCGTATTCAGCATCTTTGTCACATAACTGTATACGCTGACGCCGTTCATATCCGCAGCTGTAAAGTTCTGAATCTCAAAATCCGTACCCTGAACCAGATCAGATGCCTGCTCCAGAGATACCGCCATATCCTCCGTACTCGGAAGTACGGTAGTTGACATGGCCTCCTCGCCTGCTCCATGCATGATCAGGATCTTTCCCGCATCCGGGGATTCGAAGCTGACCATATTTGTCTCGTCAGACTTGTTTGCCCAGGTGGCATCCGGCAGATCAATGGAAATAGAATTGTCTGCGGATGTATAAGTCGTCGTCTGTGCATCCGGCGCAATGGTCGGCGTCGGTTCCGGCGTCTCAGTGGGCTCCGGGGTAGGCGTCGTCTCCACAACCACCTCCTCCGGCTCCGTTCCGCCAAAATTACATGCGGTCAGCGCCACAGAACAAGCGAACGCCATTGCCAGAACTATCATACTCTTTTTATTCATAGTAAATAAACCTCCTTATTTGAAATATCTCTATCCCTGATTCTATATTTTACAATTTTATTACAAGCCTGTCAATAAACATTCGATTACGTATTGTGAAATTAGTGTGAAGCCGGGCGTTCCCATATTCATCATAAAGATATGGAAAGTAAAAGCCTCCGCTCCCTTTTATTTGCAGGCTGTGCTTTAAAATTGATTTCATTATAAATCCATGAATACCGATATCTGTAAGCTGCATTTCACCAATCTCCTGAACCCGCTGGATAATCCTCACTCTAAAAGCGCAGATTAGCTATGGAAACTGCCGCTGAAAAATGTTATAATTTCTCTTACGTTTAATATGGAGGTTCATTTTATGCCTGATAATACATTTCTGTCCTATGTGCTAGAACAATTAAAAAAACGCATTGCCCGGATCAATCTCATGATCGCGGAGGGCCAAAAAGAAATCGAAGACATGCATGAATATTATTGGGAAAACTATACGGAAATGGATCAGTATGGTTACGAAAATTTCGATAATCAGCAGGCTTTGCTGCACCAGATCAATGCGAATCAGGAACAGTTGAATTTAAAACACAGGCTGAAAAAAATGCTGGATTCTCCCTATTTCGGGCGGGTGGATTTTCAGTTTGACGGCGAATCCCTTCCGGAAACCTTTTATATCGGTATCGGAAATTTTTCCGAGGAGGCTGGAAATACTCCTCTCATCTACGACTGGCGCGCTCCCATAAGCGGTCTGTTTTATGACTACGACAAGGGGCCAGCCTCATATTGTGCACCTGCCGGAAAAATATCCGGTCAGATAACCGCAAAATGGCAGTATAAAATCCGAAATGGGAAAATGCTCTATGCCTTTGAAAACGATATAAAGATCGATGATGAGATTCTGAAGGAAGAGCTCGGCAAAAATGGGGATATACGGCTGAAAAATATCATCCGCACCATCCAGCGGGAGCAGAATGCCATCATCCGGAATACCCGGGATCGCATTCTTGTCATACAGGGAGCTGCAGGGAGCGGAAAGACCTCCATCGCTCTGCACAGGATCGCTTATCTTCTCTATCATGACCGTGAAAATCTTCGCTCCTCCAATGTGCTGGTGCTCTCGCCCAACAGTGTGTTCGCGGACTACATTTCCCATATTCTTCCCGAGCTTGGAGAAGAAAATATCCGGGAGATGAGCTTTGATCTCTTTGCCTATCATGAGCTGAAGGATATCGCGGCCGACTGCGAGGACAAATATGATCAGATCGAACGGCAGCTTCGTGATCCTGAGGCAGCTTCGACCTGCCTGTATAAGCAGTCCCTGGAATTTCTCAATCACCTGGAACGCTACTGTGCTGAGCTGGAAGATGAGCTTATGTATTTTTCCGATGTGGAATACCGCGGCTTTTCTATGAAGGAAATGAAGATCATCGATTTTTTCTACTTCCGCTTTCCGGATATTCCTCTGCTCTCCCGCATGGAAGCAGTGGCCGAATACTTTATCGACGAGTTGGAAACCCTTTGCGGACGCGATCTGGCAGAAGAGGAACGGGATTCTCTCCTGGAAAAGTTCACGAAAATGTACGAAACCCGGGATCTCTACAGCCTTTATAACCGGCTTCTGGAAAGAGAGGGCCTCAGTCCTCTTCCAAAGACGCCGCCGGAACAGCGCCATCTTCGCTACGAGGACATCTATCCTCTGCTCTATCTGAAATACCGCTTATTTCGCTCAGGAGAGCACACAGATATCAAGCATCTGATCGTGGATGAAATGCAGGATTATTCCCAGCTTCAATACAGGATCCTCCAAAAGCTTTTTCCATGCAAAATGACAATTCTTGGCGACCGGGCCCAGACTATGGATGAGAATACTCATGATGTCCTTGATTTCCTACCCGGGATATTTGGCAAAAAAATCCGCAGGATCATTCTGAATAAAAGCTATCGAAATACGGTGGAAATCGCGGAGTATGCCTGCTCGCTGAACCCCGTACCGGATATAGAGCTTTTTGAACGTCACGGAAAGCCTGTGACAGAAGAACGCTTTCCGCAGCTTGGCGACGCCGTTTCCCGCTGTCTTGCCTCCCTGAATCTGGGTGAGGACGGTTTTGAAACTGCCGCCATTATCCTGCTTTCCGAGGGTGAGACGGCCCTTGCTTTCTCCCTGGCCAGGGAACAGTTCGGAAAAACCGGACTGGATCCGGAAAAATATCTCTTCTCTATGGACCGCAACAGCTCCGCCTTCCACAGGGGCCTGACCGTCACTGCCTTTTATCTGGCAAAGGGCCTGGAATTTGATCAGGTATTCGGCATCTTTCCGGAAAAAGAGAAAAGCGCCCTCGCAGGACAGGCAAAATATATCACCGCCACCAGAGCGCTTCACGAGCTCTATATGTTTGAATATGAATCATGACTACGAGACATCCGGATCGTCCGCCTTCATGTTATACAAAAACATAAACAGCGATGCGGCAATGATCAGCCCGTATCCAAGGAAGCTGTAACCGTCCGGAATCTCACCAAACAGCAGCAAGCCCAGAATTGTCGCAAAAATGATCTGCGAATAATCAAAAATGGATATTTTCCGGGCAGGCGCATAAGTGTAGGCCGCCGTGATGGTAAACTGTCCGCCGGCGGCAAACAGTCCCGCCATGAGGAGAGTCCCGAGCTGGCGCGGAGACATGGGTTCATAGTTCCTGATGATCCAGGGAATAACTGACAAACAGGAAAAAAGCGAAAAGTAAAACACGATCACAGGGCCCTTTACGCCATGTGTCCCCAGAACACGCACCATAGTATACGCGATACCGGCTCCAAGCCCGCCGCACACGCCGATCAATGCGGGAATAAAGGCTGCGTCAGCAAATCCCGGTTTCACGATAAATAAACAGCCCACAAATGCCAGCCCCACGCAGAATGCCTGTACAGGCCTGATCTTCTCCTTTAAAATCAAATAAGAAAAAATAATGGCAAAAAAGGGGGATAATTTGTTCAGGATGGAGGCGTCCGCAACAAGCAAATGGTCGATCGCATAAAAATTACAGAGGATTCCCAATGTGCCAAATATACAACGTACCAGCAACGGCGGAATCTGTTCCTTTTTTACAATGGGCGCCGTATGGTTTTTCCAGAGAATCACCGCTGCAAAAACAGCGGCCACCAGATTCCGGAAAAAGCTTTTCTGCACGGAGGGCACATCTCCGGCCAGCCGAACGCTCACATTCATGCAGGCAAAGAATAAGGCTGACAGCATGATCATCAACACACCCCTTAAATATTTCTCTTCCTTCATATTCATCTCTCCCCACCTAATTTATTTCATAAACCGCAGTCCCGAAGGCTGGCAGTGTGCGTCTTCCCTCCTCTTCTTCCTCCGTATACAGAAGCTTTGCCGGATGCTTCAGGATATAGGATACCGGTTCATACTGGAAGTTCAGCACGAAAAGATATTTTTTCTCCCCTTTTCTTCTCATAACCAGCTCCAGCTCCTCCGGAGCGTCAATATACGCCGCAAAAGGTTCAAGAATTCCGGTATACGCCAGAAGCTGCTTCACATTATCACGGGAAAATGCGCTTCCCAGGTGAATGGTTTTGCCGCAGCCCCGTTTTTTCTCCACCATGGCGGGCTTGCCTGCATAATAGCTACCGCAGTAGAAAGCAAGTACCTCAGCCCCATCCAAAGGCGCTAAAATGTCATTGAACACCGGTGTTTCCAGCCTGCTTCCGTTCCAGTCCGCCCAGGTTTCCTCCACGGCGGGAGTAACAAAGGTAAAATCCTGGACATCCGAACCCGTGAGTTCTGCCAGAAGACCCGGCTGAGGCATCATCACGCAGCGGCCGTTCATATCCTTATATCCTGCACGGCATCCAATGATCAGGATTCCGCCGCATTCTACATAGTCCTTTAAGAGCTTCTCCCTCTGTTCATTCATGATCACCGGATGGGGATAAAAGAGCACCGGATATTTCTTAAGTTCCGAAAGCCTGCTGTCCCCTTGCAGATAAACCACATCATAGGGCGTATGGGTCAGCTCGGACGCAATGAAAATCTCCTTTTCACTTTTCTCCGTCACCCGGCGGTGCCATGCATCCACCTCGCTGTCCCAGACATTGTCATAATCCTTCAGAAGAGCGAAGGGCGCCGCATAATCGCTGCCGCAGACAGGATCCAGCGCTTTCAGCTTCCTGTAAAAATCCTTCACCTCGGCCAGCCTGCGATTATCACGGTTATCGTAATTCAAAATTCCATGCCAGTATATTTCTGTCCCCACAGACGCCGTTCTCCATCGGAAAAAGGAAATAAAATCCGCCCCATGAGCCACGCTCTGCATAGCCCACAGCGTCAGCTGCCCCGGCCAGGGAGCGGGGCCTTCCATGCGCGTCGTCCAGCTTCCGGCCCCTGCCTGCTGCTCCATAATGCCGAAATGCGGGCAGACAGAACGCACCTCATTCAGATTTCTGGACCATTTCCGATCATTGAGATCTGTGGAGGCTTTTGGATTTCGCGCCAGCTCATTGGCAAAATTCGGATAGGAGTCATAGGTAAACACATCCAGGCAATCCTTTTCCATAGCATGATTGTCCACATGGTCAAAGATACCGTTCGTGGTAATAAAATCCGCCGGTTTTTTATATTTTCGTATAATATCCGCCTGCATCCTGCAAAAACCCAACGTGCTCCTTGAAACAAAGCGCAGATAATCCAAATGCATGTGCGGATTATTGCCGTCATTCAGAACCGGCCTTGGCACATAGATCTGGTTCCAGTCCGTGTAGGTCTGGTTCCAGAAAACGGTCCCCCATGCGCGGTTCAGCTTCTCCAGGGTACCGTATTTTTCCTGCAAAAAGACACGAAAGGCAGCGCTGTCCGCTTCCGAATAAAATTCCGATGTCTCACAGTTCAGCTCGTTATCGATCTGCCATCCGACGATCGCCGGATGGCTGCCATAATGCTCCGCCAGCTTTTCTACGATCCTGCTGCATAGGCTTTTATATATGGCGCTGTTATAATTATAATGCCGTCTGCCTCCATGCCTGTACGGCACGCCGTCACGATTGGCGTTCAGCGCCTCCGGATATTTCTCCGTAAGCCATGCCGGAGGCGTCGCTGTGGGCGTCCCGAAAATAACCTTCATCCCTTTTTTCAGACAGAGCTCGAGAAACTCATCAAAAAAATCAAAGGTAAATATACCCTCCTCAGGCTCAAATTTACACCAGGCAAATTCCCCCACACGGGCCACACGGATCCCCGCATCCAGCATCCGGTCCAGATCCTCCGGCCACAGGCTCTTATCCCACTGCTCAGGATAGTAGCACGTCCCCATTGTCATTTCATCCCACTGAAAATTCTGCTGCTTGTTCATCATATCCTCCTGCAATCTTAAATTTATTCCTGTCGATTTACAGCATCACTGAAAATCCGTCAGAGCACTGACGGCAGTCCGTCAAATCTTTCGTATTAATTTTGCTTTTTCAAATTGCGGCCTCTCCGGAACATTTTATCATCTTTGCCCAAAAGAGAAAAGCCCGAAATAAAAAAGCCCCGAAAGGGACACTTCACATAAGGAAGTGTCCCTTCCGGCATTTATAAATATTTGTAATGACGGTTGGATATGAGTAAGTAGGTAATAATCCGTATCTTGACAAAAGGCTTCACCCGCCTGTAAAAAG
>CAZGTY010000008.1:0-58381 GCA_964528895.1 uncultured Blautia sp.
TTTCCCGCACTGCAATACATCGGGTTGTATTTGTGAAATATATCGGGTTGTATTTTTTGAATCAGTCGGTTTATATTTATAAAATTTATCGGTTTGTAATTGTAAAATCCGTCGGATTGGGGTATACTGTGATCAGAGGTGAAGCGAAATGGACAGAGAAAAATATATTCCGAGGATTATTGACAGTAAAATAAAAGAATATCTGAATGTATTCGGGGCTGTCTGCATAGAAGGCCCCAAATGGTGTGGTAAAACATGGACTTCTTCTTATCACTCTAAAAGTGAGATTCTGATCGGCGACCCCTCCGGCAGCTTTCAGAACAGGCATCTGGCAGAGCTGTCCCCTGCTCTGGTATTGGAGGGCGAGACTCCGAGGCTTATCGATGAATGGCAGGAGGTTCCCCCTATCTGGGATGCAGTCCGCCACAAAGTCGACCAGACAACTCAGAAGGGCCAGTTTATTCTGACCGGCTCAGCCACCCCGAATCATAAAGGCATCCTGCACAGCGGCGCGGGGCGGATCGCCAGGCTGCGTATGCGTCCAATGTCTTTATATGAGTCCGGAGATTCCTGTGGGAAAGTATCTCTGGAACAATTGTGCCGGGGAGAGCTTACGCCGGCTATGACCGGGGAAGTCGATCTGAAAAATCTGATCGGATACATCGTCCGCGGCGGATGGCCCGGCAGTATCACTCTGTCTGCCGCTCAGGCCGCGCTGCTGCCTGCAGAATACCTGAAGGCAGTCGTGGATGACGATGTATACCGGATGGACGGCATAAAACGCAATACGGTAAAGATGAAATTGCTTTTACGCTCCCTGGCCAGAAACGAAAGCACCGCAGCCACGAATAAAACACTGAAAAATGACATAAAAGAAATGGACGATGAGGATATTGACGCGGAAACAGTCGCAGAGTATCTGGATATCTTCGAGCGCTTATTTATCACGGATAATCAGCCGCCTTTTTCTTCTGGCATCCGTTCCTCCGTGCGTATAAAACAGGCTGTGAAGCGCCATTTTTCTGATCCGTCGCTGGCTTGCGCCCTCTTGAAAGCAACGCCGGACAGTCTGATCGGAGATCTGGAGACTCTCGGTTTTCTGTTTGAATCCCTGTGTGAGCGTGACTTGAAAATTTACGCAGAGTCCTTTGGCGGCACACTTTATCATTATCAGGATTATAAGGGACAGGAAATTGACGCTGTCATCGAGCTGCCGGACGGTCAGTGGTGCGCATTTGAGATTAAGCTTGGCGCAAATCAGATCGATGCTGCCGCCGAAGGACTGCTCCGGATCAAAAAATGCTTTGAAAAAGATCCGAAAGGCAAACCTCCTTCCGTTCTTTGCGTGCTCTGTGGTATGGCAAATGCCGCGTATCAAAGACCGGATGGCGTATTCGTAGTGCCTGTCACAGCATTAAAAAACTAAAAAAACAGCTTCATGATCCGAAAAAACGAATCACAAAGCCGTTCTGAATAAACAATCCTTTTGCCCTATAAAAGCTATATACATTATTGAAAAACCACTATCCCCCGCCTCTGACGAATCTACAACCTTTACCTCATGCACTACATTCAGATATGACCGGCAGCATATGCGCCTACACGCACCTCCGTGGGTCTTGGCGGAGCCTGATAGCCCACCTTTTCCCAGATGGGCTGGTTGTACTCATACAGGACCTCTGCAAGGATTGGTCCGATGGACTGGTCGATCATCACCGGATGTGCGACCCAGCTTCCTCCAGGAGCCATTTCTTTGATGCAGCGTTCCAACTCCGCCTTTCTTTCCTCCGTTGTAACACCTGGCCTGTCGAGAACATGCTGATTGTCAAAGCCGCCTACAAAGCACAGGTTCCTGCCATACTGTTCCTTTAACTCGCGCGGATGATTCTGAATTTGGATTGGATTGAGGGCATCCATTCCGATATCGATAAATTCCGGAATCAACGGAGCAATATAGCCGCAGGAATGATGCTCATAAAGCATACCCTCGCCGTGTACAGCCTCAATAATCTTTTTCAGGCGAGGCTTAAACAGCTCCCGCCACAGATCGATCTTCATGAACATATTCTTTGCCTCTCCATAATCATCATGAAAAGTAATCTTGTCCGGATTATAATATTTTTTAATTAACTGGATCTGACGGATCCTGAATTGTACCAACGCATCCAGAAGATCTTCCAAAGCCTCCTGTTCCGTCAACAGATAAACCAGTGCATCTTCAAATCCGGTGAGCGAATGTACCTGTTCAAAAAGCCCATTGATCATAATTACTTCCTGGATCTTGTTCTTTCGATCCCAAGAAGCTGTATCTCTCGCTGCAGCGTTCTCCCAATCCCAGGTTTCGGGATCCGGTATGGTCAACACCTCGCGCCAATCCTCAATATCCTCAATCACCTTTGTCCCCCTGGATACCATTTGTCCTTCCATACCAGGCATAAAGTCCCAAGACACGCCGAAGCAATCAATCTGACCCAAACCATAACCGTGCGCTCCCTCTTGGGATGCAGTATAAACGCAGATATTGGAATCCAGATATTTTGACGGCACCCATATGGGTTCCTGGTGATGGTAGGCCATTAATATGTTTTCTTTGGCATTAATCATAGAAAACCTCCTCCTGTAATATTCTTAAATAAGTAGAAATGGTTTATGTGAAAAATCACCTGCTGTTTTCTTTTGAAAAAACAAACAAAAGGATTTCGCCCCCCACCGCGAAAATTGCCGCCGCCAGAAACGCCGGCTGATATATGCCGACGGCAGCCTTGATGGATGACATCATCATCGGTCCGAACAATCCGGCCAGAGCAAAACCGATAAACATAATGCCGAAATTTACACTGTTGTTTCTGCGTCCGAACTGTCCGGCAGTAAATCCTGGGTAAATTCCCATGATTCCACCGAAGCAGAAGCCCACAACGCACAGGCCTATATAGAACACAGCCACTGTATTTTCCGAACAGAAATACAGAATTACATTGGCTATAAAAGACAGAAAAAATACGATTCTCAGTGTATCCAGAGCGCCAATCCTGTCCGAAATCGTACCGGACACAAGACGCCCCAGCGTGTTGAATAAAGCAAGGATGGAAACGACCATCGCTGCAGAACCCACGGAAAAATCCATCATATTCTGTGCAATGTCGGAAGCCTGAGAAATCACCATCATTCCCGCAAATGCACCACAGGTGAGGGTGAGAAGCATGATGTAGAATTTTTTCTCCTTCAGCATTTCCCTATAGGAAAATTCCTTTGCACTGGTCAGCCTCGCTTCTTCTGATTTCTTCTGTTCAGGCTGCCCGCAAATATTTTCCGGACATTTTTCAATGATAAACGCGGAGAAGCAGATAATAATTGTCATGACCACGCCAATGACCTTTAATGTAGTGTTTACTGAAAACTTCTGCAGCATTGCGTTGGCAACCGGCGGAATAATAATTGAACTGGATCCATATGTAGCTGTGATCAATCCGCCCGCAAAACCGCCCTTATCCGGGAAATACTTTACCGTGTTGTTTACCGTAATTCCGTAAACCATTCCGACACCCAAGCCAACGCCCAGGCCATAGCTTATGACCAACTCCATCACAGATGTTGCAAAACCGGAGCCGATCATACCGGCGCCGAACAGCAATCCTCCTGCCAGAAGCACCATCCTCGGGCCAAGCTTATCATTGATTCTGCCACCGCAAATCATCGTAATCGGCCCGACAGAATTGGCCACAGTAAAGACTATGGCAAGATTCGTAATCTCTTTTCCGCTGATTTCGGTCAAATAGGAAGCCAGCGGACTGGCAAACACGCTCCAGGCATACATGGAACCAATACACAAAGACACAAAACAACTGGCAATCAGGATCAGCCATCTTTTCTTCTTAATTTCCATTCTTCCGTCTATTCCTTTCATGTTTCGGTCCGTTGAGCGGGACAGAAAACCGGGAAAGGGATGTACGTCATATTTGTAATACGCACACCCCTACCTGATATTACATTAACATAAGATTTAATCTGCGATTCAGGTGGTTCCATCGATGATGGCGCCCTGCGCTTTCAGTGCCGCCTGCAGATCCTTCACATCTGCTTCCATCTGACGCGGGGTGATCCCTTTCTTCACGCAGAGAGCTGCTGCAGTGCCTGCCGCCTGGCCAGTTACCATAGTCTGATGCAGGTATCTAAGATACGAGTCGCGATCTGTAGAAACATGCTTACCGGCAATCAGCATATTCTCGACTTCAAGTGGAACAAGGCAGCGATACGGGATATCGTAAGAGCCATCATCAGCCGGGCAAACCTTTTCAACCTGCGCAATGGTATTATTGTCAACAGTATGGTGAGCACCTGCTTTAAAGTGGCTCTTGCCGATTACATCCTGAAATTCTCTTCCGACAGCCACATCATCTCTCGTCAACTTATAATCGCCCATGATTCGGCGTCCTTCTCGTAGTCTCATCTCCGGACACATTCTGGTCAAATACGCGTTTTCAAAGCCGGGAATATATTTCTTAAAGAATTTAATTGCCTGAGCATTCTGACGACGGCATTCGATCTCGCCCCTTGTCAGATCCCACGCATCATCTGTCAGAACATTCGGCACCTGTGAGGAATGCTGCATATGAGCCTGGATATGACCGCCGTCACGTGGAGTAATGAAAAAGCCAACGCCAGAATATCCGTGCCATTCTCCTGTCTCAAGGCCGATTTTACGAAAATCTAAGAATCCCATCATCTCACCGAACATTGCCGGATCATCACACGTCCTATAAAATTCCAGTGCTTCCTGATGCGCCTCTTCTTTTCTTGCTTCTGACCAATGCGGAAGAGTATGCTCAAACCACACGATCTGATCTGGATTTTTGTGGATCCAGTCAAGCAGTTCCTCCCAGTTTACACCGTCCATAGTAAAGGAAATAGTATGGGGCTGAACCGTATTTCGATCCACATATTCGCTTGGTGCCCCGGCACGAACCGCTATATCGCCTTCGCCCGTACAGTCAATTACGATTTTTCCCTTGATCAGCATAGTACCATTCGTGTTTTCTACCTCGACACCCACAACCCTGTTATCTTCCATGATGGTATCAACCACCAGAGAATGAAGAAGCAGCTCTACCCCGGCCTCCTCACACATTTCAAAGATTGTCATTGCAAACCAGTCAGGATCCACATAGGAGAAGGTATAGCCGGCCTTCAGCCTGTGCTGTGGTTTCAGATGGGGAAGCGCGTGCCCTTCTTTCAGCATCCGGGCATGAATCTCCTCAATGATACCTGCTGCGTCCTGCTCGCCTTTCGGATTAAAGAGATGTGCGAACGCAAATCCTGGAGGGCCGGAAAAACAAAGCTGTCCACCTAGAGCTCCGACCCTTTCAATCATAAGTGTTTTCGCCCCCTCACGGGCAGACGCGATCGCCGCAGCAACGCCTGAAGTACCGCCGCCACAGACAATAACGTCATATTCTTTATTAACAAGAATTTTCTTTCTAGCCATAATATCCTCCTGTCTTATAAAATCCTTTGCCTGTTACGATGCATAATTACTTTTTGAATTCATCAATTGATTTTGCAATTTTCCCGTCCGGAAGAGCAACCGGTTCTACACATCCCTCGCTATGAAGAGCCCACGGAAGGATCACTCCAGAATGCCCTCCGCGTCCGCCTATCACAACCACTTCTACATCCTCAGGAGTACGGGTTACAGGCAATGGATGACGATTTTCCCATTCCTTCGGCCGTACCGGTACAAGGCCACGGTTGCGAACCATGGGAACCTCATGATAAACATACTGATGAATGTGCTCCTGAATCATTTTCTTGGTATATCCAGCTTTTTTCAGCATAATACCGTGATCCGGCGTCAGGCATATTACCAATGGTCCAGGCATGTAAGCATTATTGGAGCCTAACGTCGTACAGCACGCGGTAATAGTATCCAACAGGTCATGGCCATTCAGGCTTAGGAAATCAATGATATCATGCAGCGGCTCTGCCTTCAGCACATATACAGTAGTTGTCTCAGAATCATAACGATCCTCATTAATCATATTCCACTGCGCCAACTCCGGTTCCTCTGCAAAACAATAGGTAAACTCGGCCTGAGACGCAATACAGTCAAGGTCACACACACCTGGAACGGAACGAAAAACGTTCATCATAACCAGATTTACAGCACGCCCGATCGTAGCATTTGCCGGCCATCCAGGGCCCTGGCACCCTTGCTTTCCCGAGAGCCCAATCTCCTGTGCAATGGGGCCGGAAACAATCAACATATTGCCGCCTGGATGAGATGTCGTCACAGACTGGTTCAGATTATATTCTTTGTGATTGAGGGCTTTGAAAGCCGCGATCAGGACCGGCATTGCATTTGGCTTACAGCCGGCCATAATAGCCGCGACAGCGACATCCTTCACAGTAACGGTTTTGCCGCTGGGGCCCGAAGGATCGCAAAGAATGGTATCCTCCGCAAACGGGCAATACTCCATCATTTTAGTATAGCGAGCTTTTGTAGGCGGGATGATCGGAAGGCCATCACTGATATGTTCCTTGTTAAACCAGTCGTTGATCTCTTCAAGGTATGCTCCTGGCTCAAGAAGTTCTTCCTCTGATGCTTCCAATACCAGAGGAAGCAAGCCATCCGCCCGAGGTGCTGTCAGATCCATCTTCGCATCAATATGGGCCAGCTTTTGCAGCTCTTCTCCATTCGTAGTCAGGGAAGCAATGATGTAATCCCATTTCTTATCAACCTCTGCCGCAACCTCTTCCACCGTACTTGCCTGCATGATATCTACGGAACAGAGACAGAAGTGACCGGCGCGATACAGACCAACGCCCTCTGTAATGCCTGTTCCTGGAGGCGCCGTCATATAGACGGTCGGGATACCAAGCTTTTCAAGCTCAATGGAGAGTACAGTTGTAGAGGAAGACGTTCCCATATCACCGAAAGCGGTAATGGCAGCTACCGGTTTTTCTTTTGCCAACATGGCCGCATAATCAGCCAGCATAGCTGCGTCTTTTCCACGTACAGTCTCCGTATATTCTACCCAGTTTGCCGGATCACAGCCAATTTCGACAAGATGTTCCTTAATACGATCGAATACCGTATAATAGTTGCAGAACCCAAGCTTGGTGTTATTATAAAACAAAATTTTTCCATTCTTCAGTTCTTCCAGTGTAGGTCTTTTGGACAATGTAATTACTGCTCTGTCCTGGATACCACGTGGATCCAATAATGCGTTTAGTTTTGCCATATACTCACTCCTTTTATTTATTATATTCCTGGAACATCTGAATTTTCAGACGTCCTGAATAATCAGCTTAGTTTCCAGTTACACATGTGCAATATGTAACCGGCATACTTTACCATTCGAAAATTTATCTCACAAATTCCCCATAATCTTCCCTTGTGCACATATTTCCTTTTATACCAATTGCGGCATAAGTTTGCCCCTCTTCCTTATATTCATCAAAGATTTCGGAAGCGGCTTTACCCTCACGCGTAATCTGAAGCATGCCTTCTACCATAATTTCTGCATAGTCCATAGCATCGTAATAACAAACAGCTCTCCAGCATGGGGCAGTTCCATTATCCCATTCTTTAATAGCCATCTCGCCACCAGCGCTTACAAGAATCACACTATCGTCCAGCCCCGCCGCTTCAACCGCCCGACAAGCGCCCATAGCGTATGAGTCAACGGTTCCCATTATCACCCAGCCCGTTATTTCCGGATGGGCGGTCAAGATTGCCGCAACCTGATTATAGGAAGCC
This sequence comes from uncultured Blautia sp., assembly GCA_964528895.1. GTDB lineage: Bacteria > Bacillota > Clostridia > Lachnospirales > Lachnospiraceae > Blautia_A. The sequence continues at coordinate 7,757 of CAZGTY010000008.1, forward strand.
TCTGTATTGTCGGTGCTTGCAGTCTCTGCAGCACAGTCTGCCATATATACGTTGTCTTCTGTCATACCCATGCCAGCCAGGAATGTTTCAGTAAAAGCATCGCCACGTACAAGGTCGGACTGATATTTACTGTTTGTGTCAATAATAACGCCAACCTTGGAAACATCAGAAAGATCAACGCCTGTGGACTCCCAGTTGTCAACCACCCACTGAGCACAGTTTGAACCAACGCCCTCCGCGTCCAGCTCTACATACGGAGCAATCGCATTTCCATCACCATCCTGAAGTTTAAGAGTTTCGCCAATCACCGGAATACCAGCAGCATCGAATTTTTCTACTGCGGCCGGGGCGCTTCCTTCATCTACAATAAACAGAAAGGCGCCGTCAATGCCGTTCTGAATAGCCGTATCAATTTGAGAAAGCTGGGTATCGATGCTTCTGTTTGCATCAGCCGTGAGAACCTCAAAATTGTATTCTTCGCCCAAAGTTTTAAGATCTTTTTCAATATTCTGAATCCATTCCACTGTCATAGACGTGTTGAAGTACTCAAAGGTCAGCGTCTCCTCTTCTTCCGCAAAAACAGGTACAGCTCCCATCAACATACCTCCACACAGTAACAGACTGATTAATCCTGCTGATCTTTTTTTCATGTTCCGTTCCTCCTTAATTTAGAATTTTTATTTTGAAAGCGACTGTTCAAGAAGCCGCTCTCCGCACAATATTAATTGTATCCTGCTTTATCTGCTCAGCTTTTTCCTTCTGATATAATCAAAAACCAGAGCGAAGATCAGTAAAAGCCCCTTCGCAATAATCTGCCAGAATGAAGAAACATTGATAATCGTCAGACCATTATTGAAACATTGCATGATCAGCAGGCCGATAAAGCATCCTGCCATGTTTCCGGTACCACCTGTGAGAGCCACGCCGCCCAGAATGGCCGCCGTAATGGCATCAAACTCTGCGCCGGATCCGCCGCCTGGCTGTCCAGAATGCATTTTAGCAGTCATGAGAACCCCTGCGAATGCCGCTATCATTGAACTGAAGACATAAAGCATGGACGTAATCCTTTTGGGATTCAGGCCAGCCAATCTGGCCGCCTCTGCATTTCCACCCACCATATAAATACTACGTCCGAATACTGTCCTGGCCAAAATGAAACCAAAAATCAGGATAAGCACTACCATGATGATCGCGGGGATCGGAATTCCCAGAATCCGCTTAGAGCCAATACTCACAAAGCTACCAACATTTACAGGTATAGACTTTCCATCCGCGATCAGAAAGGCTACACCATTACAGACATTAGACATAGCCAGGGTCGCAATAAAAGGCGCCAATTCAAACACATTAACCAATACAGCATTGCAGACACCTACTACAACACTGCAGGCAACTGTCAGAATAACAGCAAGAACCCATGGAATTCCTTTGTTAATCAGAATCGCCACAAGCACGCCAAAAACCGCAGCTGTATGTGCGCTTGCCAGGTCGATACCTCCCGCGATAATAAGATATACCTCGCCGATAGCCAGAAGTCCAACAGTGGAAGCGGCCAGCAGAATGTTGGTCATATTCTGATAGGAAAAAAAATTTTTGTTCATGATCGTAAATACAATAATTTCAATGATCAGAACGAACAACATCATTAATTCATTTGAATTGAAAAGGCTGAATTTCTTTTTTGTCTTTTTCATCTTCTTATTAATACCGAAGTACTCCTTTCTGTCAGCTTTGTCTTATGCGTAGGTCGCAGCGTCTCTCATTGCCAGCTTCATTATCAATTCCTCTGACAATTCATTTTTTCCAAGCTGTCCAGTTACATGACCTTCGTGCATAATTACTACATTATCACATACGTTTATAATCTCCGGCAGCTCAGACGAAATAAAGATCACTCCCATACCCTGCTTCGCCAAATCACACATCATCTGGTAAATCTCTGCCTTTGCCCCCACATCGATACCCTTGGTTGGCTCATCCAGAATCAAAACATTCAAGTCCGCCAACATCCATCTTCCAAGAATAACCTTTTGCTGATTGCCTCCGGACAGTTCTTTTACGATTTTCATATCCGAATGTGTTTTTATCCGGTATTGACTGATAGCCTCAGCTGACAGATCCCGTTCCATTTTCCTGTCGATAATACCCTTCCTTCTTAATTTTTTAAGAATCGGAATAGTAAGATTATGCCGGATAGGTTCTCCCAGAACCAGGCCCTGTTCCTTTCTGTCCTCCGGGCAAAGACCGACGCCTGCGGCAATCGCGTCTTTTGGCCTTTTAATATCCGTCTTTTTACCGTTGATATAGATCTCCCCGCCTAACAATTTATCAGCGCCGAAGACCAGACGCATGGTTTCGGAACGTCCGGAACCCACCAGCCCGGCGAAGCCCAGAATCTCTCCCTTGTGCAGGCGGAAGCTTACGTCGTGTACCATTTTGCCTTCAAGATGCTTTCCCTCCAGAACAACGTCCCCGAACTCTGTGTTCCGATCCAACATCTTATAGGCGCCGCCGATGTTCCTGCCCACCATACTGGATACAAGAAAATCCTCAGTCGCTTCAGACGTCCGGATTTCTGTAACTAACTCACCATCCTTCATGATAACGATTTTGTCTGTGATCTCAAACAGTTCCTTCAGCCGATGGCTGACGTAGAGGATGACCCGACCTTCCTTCCGGAGATTCCGAATCAGATCAAAAAGAACTCCAATTTCTGCGTCAGACAGAGGGGCCGTAGGTTCATCAAACGCTATGATTTTACTATTTCGCCGGTAGGCTTTCATAATTTCAACCATCTGCTGATGAGCCACGGAAAGCGTATTTACTTTTGTCCTTGGGGAAAACGGCATGTGGAAAATATCCAGAATTTTCTGCATCTCAGCATGAGACTTCTCAAAATCCACAATACCAAGCTTATTGCGGTACAAAGATTCCATGAATACATTTTCCGTCACCGTTAATTCGCCGACCAGCTGCCGTTCCTGATAAATGATGCTCACTCCGGCGTTAAGCCCATCCACGGGACCGTTGAACCGGACTTTTTCACCATTAATGTAATAATCTCCTGAATCAGCTGACTGGGCGCCGCTTAAGATTTTTAAAAGTGTGCTTTTTCCGGCTCCATTCTCTCCCAGAAGCGCGCATACCTCTCCGCCCTCCGCACGGAAACTGATATTATTCAACGCCTGAACGCCGACAAAAGCCTTACTTATATTTTTAAATTCAAGGTAGTTTCCCATGTGACCTCCTGTCGGATAATCATTTCTTCCATGCTCTCTCTTTCATGATCTCAGAGTATTCATTGGTCCTTTCAATGAGATTGCGGAAGTCTTTCATACGGGTTACTCTCGGGTATGAACAGGAGGAATTCGGGGTCTTATCTTTTCCATTAAAAATCGGATGCTCCAGCATAAGATCAAGTACTTCTTTGTTGTTATAACCCCAATCCTCAAAATTCTGATCATTCGCGATATGAAGATCTCTCATCAGATCCATTACCCATTCGATAAGCATCTGCACTTCAAAATCCCCCTCGGAAACATTCTTTTTAGTAATCGCATTGTATGCTTTGCGATATTTTTCCTTACAACCCAGCCCGTTCCATTCTATGACTGCCGGAAGTACCATACCGCACGCATCGCCGTGAGGCATATGAAATGGATCCTCAGACATGGGATGGGTGATAACATGATCCTGTCCGATACTGGCAATGCCAAGAGAAAAACCCGCATACATCGAGCCCAGACTCATCATATTTGCCCATTTATCCACCGCTGGATTGGCAACGAACGGGCGGATAGCTTCACCAATCAGCTCAAGCGCATGCAACGAAAACAATTCCGTAAAGTCGTTTGCATTCATATTCGTGTAGGATTCCAGAGCGTGTGTAAACGCATCAACCGCTGTGGCAGCCGCTACTTTAAAAGGAAGGCCTGCCAGAAGATCCGGATCCATTAAAGCATACTGCGGAAGAATTGCATCATTCATCGGCACCAGCTTAAAGCCATTTTCATCGCAGATAACCGCATTGCGGCAAACCTCGCTTCCGGTACCTGCCGTACTCGGGACTGCGATGATTGGGAAAGTCTTGTTCGGAAGAGGCTCAGAGGGATCCAAGCCCATAAAATCCATCACCTTTTTACCGGAATTTCCGATGATCGCAACGCCCTTCGCTGTGTCCATTGTGCTTCCCCCACCTACTGCGATCAATACCTGCGCACCTGTTTTGAGCGCCTGTGGAAGCGCCTCATTTTCAATCGTGACAGCTTCCGGATTCGGACGGACATTGGTAAAAACAGAGTATTCTATACCCTCTGTTTCACGAAGGAGTTTTTCGATCGGTTCGATCACACCTCCTTTGTAAAGCCCCGGGTCAGCAATAAGCATAACCTTTGTCCAATTCTCCGTTTTAAGGATCTGTGGGATAACCGAAATACATCCGGAACCCTGATACAGCCTCTGCCTGATTCCAAACTGAAGATACTTTTTTTCGCGTGCCATATTAATTTCCTCCTTATTGATAGTACATCATGCAACTCGCATAATTTCACCAAACTATTTCTACCGATTTTCAGCTGTTTTTTTCGATAATCTTTCTTTAAGGCAATTTCTATATGTAAATAATTTACTATTCTGTTACATTATTTTCAATAGATTTAGAGTCTTTGTCACATTTTAAAATGGACATAAAACTTGACAGTTTCGGACTAAATAAGAAAAAAAAGACGGCTTACGCCGCCTTTTCACTATCCGTGATATATCAGAATATAAAGCTCTTTTCAATATAATACCAAACCCTGTGTTACTCGGGATCTCTGTAATAAAACATCCCTGCCCGACCCTTTGTATATAATCCAGCCGGCTTAAAATCCGGTGCTTCAAGCGGAATATTTCCGGCTTCCTTCACCTCCAATTCGCCTGCTAAAAGAGCTTCTCCGCAGGAAATCTCGTCATCAATGAAGGACGTATCCAATGGAAATTCAAAATGCGCCCCGTAGATTTTATCAAAAGAGGAAGCATACATGCATTTTAACCGCTTCAGGCTTGCCAGAAGAGCTCTCAGATTTCTCTGCGGTCCAAAAATAAAGACCCTTTGCAGGATACTGTCGCCGCCTACCAGGAATCGCTCCTTTCTATTAAGCAACGCAATACTTCCATATGTATGTCCGGGAAGCAGGATTACCTCGAATTCCCTTCCTCCGATATCGAAAACCTTTCCCTCGAATGCTTCCGCTGGAACAGCATCTCCCGGCTTGCAATGCTGCGAATAATACGCAAACTCGCAGGGATGCATATAAGCAGTTTCAAACTGCCCATTACAACCAATATGATCATTGTCGCCATGGGTGTTAACCAGGATAATCGGCAGGTCCCCTGACAATCGCTTCACCTCTCTCAGCAAATCTCCTGGCCCCTTGGTAGTATCCACCAGAAGCGCCGCCTTTTCACCACGAAAAAGAAAGGCACGTCCAACTTTTTCAATATACCAGCTATTATCATCGATCTCAACAATCTTAAATGATAAATCCATTTTTCTCACCACCTTATGTATGCAGAATCGCCTATTCAATATGTCCGAGAGTTTTTCGAATTCGTTCTACCGTGACGGCCAATTCCAGGCTGTACTTATGTGTCACCCTGTCTGATTCTTTCCTCCCCTTTAAAAGCTGGCGGGAAACAGAATCAAACTGATATTTAAAACCCTCATATCCAGAATTTTCGTAGGGGTCATCGAAGCTTTCCACCAGATCATTGTACCACATGTGATTTACTTTTTTATACAGTTCTGCATGGAAGGGAGCAAAAAACGGGTTGCCAAGCACAATTTCCCCTTTTGTTCCGCTGATTCGGGATATACTCATTGTTCTGGCCATATAAGAGCAGGAGATCATAGCATGTGCCTTACCTTCATCGTAGGAAAGAAGAAAACAGGAATTAAGATCTACGTTATCACCCCCACCAGGGCGTTCACTTTTACCAAAAATCTCCTGGGGCTCTTTTTCGAAAATAAACTGCGCCAGATTAACATCGTAAACGCCAAACTGAGACAATGAACCGCCGCCTTTAGAAATATGATTGCCCCACCGGTCGTTGTTACCCTCACCCACGAATTCCGTAACCGGGATGCCAAAGGTAGAGATCAGTTCTACAACATCGCCGATCTCCCCGCTCTTAATCCATTCTTTTGCCTTGATCATGGCTGGAAAATAATTTGTCCAGACCCCTTCCGCACAGAATACATTGTTCTTTTTTGCACAAGCAAATATATCCGCCGCTTCCCGCGCATTTAATGTCATGGGTTTTTCCACCAGCACCGCCTTGCCTGCATCCATAGCGAGACATGCCCTTTCTTTATGGTACTGCGGCGGAGAAGCTATATAAACGATATCCACGTCCTCTCTGGCAAGAACGTCCTGGATATCGTCATACGCCCACGCATCCGAAAGTCCGTTTGTATCGATAAAATCCTGTGCTTTTTCCTTGCTTGAAGAACAGATCGCGACTACATCCAGACACTCCGAGATCCTCATTTCCTTAATTACCCGTTTTGTAATTTTCCCAACACTCCACAATGCCCATCTTGCTTTTCTGTCTGCCATACCTGATATCCCTCCGTTTTTCATTTTTCGGACAGAATACTGATTGCCTGTCAGATTCAATTCCTCCTCTATCATAACAATGCTTTCATAATTTATTCAATATTTTGGGGATATTGTCACAAAGAGATATGGACAAAAAAATGGACAATTCGATCAGGCACATCTACTCCGCAGCTTCTGGTGGCCCCAGAGACTGTTCCATCATATTAAGCTGCCGGGCCACAAAGAAAGGATCCCGGTTCTGAGGCAGAGTTTTCCTCCACATTTTCCCGCAATAGTCATACAATGCCTGTATCACCGGAATCTCGTTAGATACCAGGATCATCGGCCTGTCGTCTTCTATTTTCTCCAAAGTATCTGTATTGTTATAGATAGAAATAATGCTATTCTTTTTTACAAACATACTCAGCTGATTCAGGCCCTGAAGATTATTATCTTCCAGCAATACTACCTGATGGATTATTTTGCTTGATTCTCCCCTCAGCATCCGCACCATTCGCTTTATCATCTCACGGAAAAAAGCGTTTTCGATATAGATGGTTTTCCCGGTAAGCACAGAAAGTGTGTCTACAACGCATCTTTTTTCTGTCAGCATCTTTTCGATCCGTTCTTTTGAAAGAATATATCGGAATGACCGTTTTCCGCCCTTTCGGTAATCCATTTTCAGTATTCTGCAGGTTTCTACCGTCTCTTTTATCATCGTCTCTTCCAGATTATTACTTAGAAGCAACTCCTCAATTTCCTCTGTGGGGATCACATTGACAAAAGGGAAACTCATGATACCATACTGATCTTCATCAATATTTGCGGCCTTGCGGAGTATTTCCCCATATTTCAGCCCGTCCTGTCTGTAAAAATAGTTAAAAAGTCTGATTGCGTTTTTTGAAGCACTCCTGCAGATCTCATATAATGCATCTAAGACCACACCTCTTCCAAAAGACAAAACTGTCATATCCGTGCTTCGATTTGACGGTTGAATACCCTTAATGGCCATCTTATCCCTCAGTACTACTGTACAGTCATAGAACGATCCATGAAGTGTGGGTACAAAGTATGGATACACTTTACCGGTGAGGTATAATGGGAGCCAAGCGAGCATATGCCGGGCGATTTTATCAGGCGACTCAAACATGGAATGCACAGCGTGAATATTGCCCCCACAGCTGATAAAACGCATATTTGCCTCCAGCCACAGGGGAACATAGTCCTCCTCTTCAAAGAACCACTGACCGTCATCTATCATATAACTCCAGATTTCACTGTCTGTAGCCACTTGCGCCGAAGCGTCCAGAAAAGAGGTTATGGCAGTCCGCAGTTCAGCATTTCCCGTTGTTTCAATATATTCATAGCGTTTTCTGCCTTTCAGCAGTTCTTCATACGTTTCATAAGAACAGTTTTCTACGTCCAACTCTGCGGGCATGGCCAGCCACAATTTCAGGAGATTTTTAATTTTCTCTGCCGACATGGAATCCAGTCCAGCTGTACCCAGCAGCAGAGACAGCGACCTGTATTCGTTTCCAGCGTCAAGATGGACGAACAGCTCGGCAATTTGGTTGAGCGCACTTGTGTTCCCTGCCAGATTACGCCTGCCGTTCTTCCATTTACTGATCAGCGAAGGATCCAGATGAAGAACATCTGCCAGCTTCATCCCGGACACATGGAAGGTTTTCATTAATTTGTTAAAATTGTTATTCGCGCTGCGTCTTTTTTCTGCCATAATTATTTCTCCGTTCCGCCAGACAGCCATTGCATGTTGCCAGCGTCCCTCTAACCGTTAAATGCTGAGTTGGGTAATTCTGCATATGTCGCAATTATTCTATTCAAGAATAATTTTACTATAATACACAATCAATTCCTTGTCCATAAGGAAATTTGTGTAATTTAGACTCATTCGTAACCCATCGAAGTTAGCATGGCTTCTGTTCTGAACAATAAAAATATACTATAGAAAAACAGCTTCATGATCCATTAAAATGCAATCATAAAACTGCCGGAAATCATCTCTTTATTTTATATCTTATCAGGGCTGCCTGCTCCTCCTCTGTGAGAGCCCTGCATTGGCCCGGCGCCAGCTCATCCGGAAGCTGCAGCGGCCCCATGGAGATCCGCTTCAGATAAACCACCTTCTTTCCCACTGCCGCCATCATGCGCTTCACCTGATGGAACCTTCCCTCACAGATTGTCAGCTCTATCTCGCTGATATTTGCCCCGTCCATTACCCGAAGGACTTTAAGCTCCGCCGGAAGCGCTGGCTTTTCTTCGCCAATGTCCACGCCGGCCTTCACAGACTGCACATCCGCCTCCGTGACGATACCCTCCACTCTGGCGAAATAGGTTTTACTCACATGCTTTTTCGGGGACAAAAGCTCATGGGCGAGCGCCCCGTCATCTGTGATCAGAAGGAGGCCTTCCGTATCCTTATCAAGCCTTCCTGCAGGAAACAGTCCTTTTCTCACATCCGGTACATATTCCATTACCGTTTTTTCCCGGGCATCCTCCACAGCGCTGACACAGCCTGCGGGCTTGTTAAGCAAATAATACACGAATTCCGGCGCTGCTCCCAGACGCTTCCCTGCCAGCGCTACCTCATCCTCCCCCGGGATCACCTTCTGCTCCGGCCTCTTTACCTGAACGCCATTCACCTGTACCATACCTTTTCTTATATATTTTTTTACTTCACTTCTCGTACCTGTTCCTGCATCTGCCAGAAATTTATCCAGCCGCACTGCTTTTGCCATGTTCTTCACTCCACAACTATGCATTTCTTCAATTCCTCAGGCTATACGGGATCGTCGTATGTGCTTTCCGATTCCGAGACATACTCTCCGGATTTGAAGGACAGACTACGCGGACGCTTGCCAGCGCGATTTCCTACATAGACAAAGGATACTCTGTTTCTTTCAGAATTGCAATGGTTCTTTTAGAGCCTGGATGCACGTGGAAACAGCCGGGAAATCCCGACTGTTTTTCGATACACTTTATTCAATTCCAACTACCTCATAGCCAGCGTCCACAACGGCTTTTTTCAAAGCCTCCGGATCTGCATCGCCTGTAATGTAGGCTGCCTTATCCTCCAGATTCACATCTGCAGTCACACCGTCAAAGGCCTCCAGCGCTTTCTTTACGGCCGCCTGACAGTGCGCACACATCATTCCGTCGATCTTCATGGTGATCATGGGTTTTTCCTCCTTTCTGCTACTGTTCTCTTCTATATCATTGCCTTGAAGCATTGCTTCCTCCACCCGGTTCTCCCCGGCCGCCGTCTCCTGCTGCACAGAACTCATGGAAACCTTAAACTTTCGAAGCCGCAGAGCATTTGTCACCACAAAGATACTGCTCATACTCATGGCGGCCGCACCGATCATCGGATTCAGCTTCAGGCCAAAGGCATGATAGAACACACCTGCAGCCACCGGAATCCCCAGCGAATTATAAAAGAATGCCCAGAACAGATTCTGCTTGATGTTTCGGATCACCGCCCGGCTTAAGCGGATGGCTGTCACAGCATCCAGAAGATCGTTCTTCATCAGCACGATATCAGCGCTCTCAATAGCCACATCGGTTCCCGCGCCGATGGCCATACCCACATCGGCTCTTGCAAGGGCGGGGGCATCGTTGATTCCATCTCCGATCATGGCAACCTTTTTGCCCTGCTGCTGAAGCTTCGCGATTTCCCTCTCCTTGTCCTGTGGAAGCACCTCCGCTATGACCTTATCGATATCAAGCTGTCTTCGAATAGCCTCCGCTGTCCTCCGGTTATCGCCGGTGAGCATAACCACCTCGATTCCCTGCTCCTTAAGCTGGCGCACAGCTTCACAGCTGGTGGGCTTTACCACGTCCGCAACGGACAAAATACCCAAAACCTGTTTTTCATCCGCAAAGAGCATCGGGGTTTTCCCTTCATCCGCCAGCGCAGCCAATCGCTCCCCATAGCCTCCCACAGGGATCTTCTGTTCTTCCATCATGCGGCTGTTTCCGGCAAAATACCACGTCCCGCCGATCTTGCCCTTTACGCCCCGTCCGGGCACAGAAACAAACTCCTCCACTGCGGCGGGACGGATTCTCTTGCTTTTTGTATATTCCATGATCGCTTCTGCCAGCGGATGCTCGCTTTTCTCCTCCAGGCCGGCGGCAATCGAAAGAAACTGTTTTTCCGTCAGAACGGATTCCGCATTGGTCACCACAGGCTTCCCCCGGGTGATGGTACCCGTCTTATCCATGACCACGCTCTGTACATTATGGGCCATTTCCAGCGCCTCGCCGGATTTAATCAAAATACCGTTCTCGGCGCCCTTCCCGGTTCCCACCATGATCGCCACGGGCGTCGCCAGCCCCAGCGCACAGGGGCAGGAAATCACCAGCACACTGATGGCGCAGGACAGGGCAAACTCAAAGCTGGCGCCGCAGAGAAGCCATACAACGGCGGATAAAATGGCGATACAGATGACCACCGGCACAAACACGCCGGCAATCTTATCCGCGATCTTCGCAATGGGCGCTTTACTGGAGCTTGCCTCCTCCACCAGCCGTATAATCTGAGAAAATGTGGTGTCATCCCCTACTCTGGTCGCCTTAAATTTAATAAATCCGGTCTTATTCATCGTGGCTGCGATAACCGTATCATTCACCTGTTTTTGAACAGGAATGCTCTCGCCTGTGATCGCCGCCTCATCCACACTGGTGGAACCCTCCAGAATAAATCCGTCCACCGGAATGCTGCTTCCCGGGCGCACCACAACGATATCTCCGGCCGCAACCTGCTCTGCCGGGATCTCCATTTCTTTTCCGTCACGCTCCACCACAGCCGTCTTCGGCGCCAGATCCAGAAGCTTCGTGATCGCCTCGCTGGTTTTTCCCTTTGATCTGGCTTCCAGATATTTCCCTACCGTGATCAGAGCCAGAATCATAGCCGCAGATTCAAAATAGAGATCGTGATAATATCGGTGTACCAGTTCCATATTCCCATGTCCCAGGCCATAGCTCATCCGGTAAATCGCAAAAATCCCATATGCCAGGGAAGCACAGGAACCAATGGCGATAAGGCTGTCCATATTCGGTGACAGATGTGCCAGCGTCCGGAAGCCTTTAATATAATATTTGCGATTTACATAAATGATCGGCACACAGAGCAGCAGCTGGGTAAATGCAAAGCTCACCGCATTTTCCATTCCGCTTAAAAACGCCGGAACGGGCAGCCCCGCCATATGTCCCATGGACACATACATCAAAGGGATCAGGAAAATGATGGATACGATCAGCCGCATCTTCATATTTTTCCGTTCCGCCTCCGCGGGATTAACTGCCGGAGCCGCCGTCCGGCCCGTCCCGGCGGCTCCGCTGTTTCCATGATTTTCCGCCTTCAGGCTGGCGCCATAGCCGGCCTTTACCACCGCGTCAATAATCTGTCTCTCATTTAGTACATTTTCATCATACTCAGCCTGCATGCTGTTCGTCAGCAGATTTACGCTGACCTTCTGTATACCCTCCAGCCTGGAAACGCATTTTTCCACTCTGGAGGAGCAGGCCGAGCATGTCATACCCGTCACATCAAATTTCTGCTTCATTTTTCTCTCCTTTTCGCCTTTTTTACATTCGTAATGTATGACGGAATTACTTCAGTATCCTGCCCAGCATGGAAACCAGCTCGTCAATTTTTTCTTCCTTCTCGCTCTCTGTCTCTGCCTGACAAACACATCCCTTCAGATGCGCGGTAAGTATCTCCTTATTCACCTTATTCAATATCGCTTCCGTAGCCATCAGCTGCTGGGAAATATCAATGCAGTAGCGGTCCTCTTCCACCATCTTAAGGATTCCGTCCATCTGTCCTCTGGCTGTCTTTAACAGCCTGGTAATTTTCTGTTTATCCGCTTTCATAGCATACCCTCTCTATCCCGAAAATCGTGGGATCCGCATCATGTTTGTACTAATTGTCCTCCAAATACCCCACCGGGGTGTAGTATTAATATAATATAAAAAAGCCGCCCTGTCAATACAGGGCAGCAAAAAAATCATATCATTCTACGGTTCCTCTCTCTTCCTTCATTGAAAAAATGCCAGATACCAAGGGAAAGCACTGCTAAAAGGAACACCAGCACCGCCGGTACTAAATATACATATACCGTATCCAGACTGTCCGATAAAAGCTCCGGATAAACAAGCGACCAGACATTTGCTCCGATATGAAGCAGTATACAGGACCATAGATTTCCGGTCATCTCCAAAAGATAAGCAAACATAAAACCCAGCATAGCGGCATAAACAGCCTGTAAAATGTTCCCGTGATAGATTCCGAAAATCAGGCCTGAAATCATGGCGGCTGCAGGGAGACGCATATAATCCCGCAGTCTTAAAAATACAAGCCACCGGAAAATAAGCTCCTCGGCAACAGGCGCCACAATCCCCATCCAGAAGATCATTACAGAAAGATCTTTGCCCGCGCTGATCTGCTCCATACTCTCCTGATAGGCCGAAGACTGCAGGAACATCTGGCAGAGCGCCATAAAAAGATTTCCGAACATGGCAAGGGAAGCGCCCATTCCCAGAAGCAGAACACCTTCTCCCATATTAAGCCCTCTCATCCGCGAAGGTGTCACCGCCGACTGAATGCGCGCCCGACGATCGTTCCTGTAAAAAATAAGTGATGGTATCATCGTCAGAATCCCGGTAACTCCGATAATCATGATCGCATTCTGATAATAGATATCCAGACCATTGTCATAGCGGTTCATCCAATAAAAAAGAAGCGCCCCGCCCATGGCTTCCGTAATACCAAAATGGACACATACCGGATAAAGCACCCTCCATATCCGCAGCAGCAGATTCTGTCTGCGCAGAGGGCTTATCCGAAAAAATCCTGAAGTTCCTTTACACTATGGATAATTTTCAGAGGCTCCGCCGCCGTAAGCTCCTCCATAGTTCCATATCCATAAGAAACCGCTATGCAGTCTACCCCCGCGTCACGCGCACCGATCACATCGTGCTCCTTGTCGCCGATCATCAGCGCCTGCTCACGCTTGTCAGAGAAGCCCAGACGCGCCAGTGTTTCCTCGATAACATCCGACTTCCTCGTGCGCTGCCCGTTCATCTCGCTGCCCACGATCTCCCGGAAATACCCGTCCAGCTGAAAATACTCCAGAACCTGCAGTACGAATCGCTCCGGCTTGGATGAGGACACCGCTAAAATATATCCCTTTCCATTCAGGAAATCAAGCAGCTCCCTCACTCCATCATAAAGTCTGTTTTCATATATCCCGACAGAAGAATAGCGTTCCCTGTAAAACTCCACCGCGCGTCTGGCTGTCTCCTTATCCAGCTTTGCATATTTCATAAACTGCTCCATAAGCGGCGGCCCTACAAAAACATTCAGCTTTTCCAGATCCGCTTCCGGCTTTCCTATTTTTTCCAGAGCATACTGAACAGATTTCGTAATCCCCTCTCCGGATTCCGTCAACGTACCGTCAAGATCAAACAAGATTAATTTATACATAAATTCCTCCTATTCATTCGTAGTAAGATTTTAGCACAAACGCTCCTGCTTGTCCACGAATACACCTTATTTTTCCCATATCATGATTTACCCGTCAAAAGCTGGTTTCCTGTAATTAATTTATTTCAATCTGCACCGTCTCTGTTTCATCGTACACGCCCAGCACCTGTAAAACCACCTCTTTTTCTGAAAGCCCTTTTAAAATGATTCCCTCTTTACCATAAGTCCAGGGCACTTCCCGGCCATTTACCCGCACAGAAAGCGGATAAAAGCTCTCTGTCCCCTGTATTTCTGCCTGCAGCTTCTCATCTCCCTGAAGAACGCTTCGAAAATAACATATCTTCAGCCCCTGCTTTTTCGTTTCTTCTCCGGAATCGAACTGATAGTACACAGGAACCGACGGCGTCATTGCGGGAGTTGGCGTGCCTGTGGATATCCCCTGAATCTCCCCGTCCCGGGAATTCTTTTCCGAAACGGAGCCTGTTTTTTCTGCGGAGTTTTGCATCGACCCGGTCTGCGAAGTTTCTTCCCGGACTTCCGTTGTTTTCGGCGGCGTCTCCGTCCCTGACCGGCTTTCCTCTCCGGTCTGAGTTCCTGCTCCTGACTGTACCTTTCCTACGCTCTGTGTCCCTGTCCCCGCCTGCGTCTCTCCCCCGCTCTCAGCTGCTGCTCCCGCCTGTACTCCTCCGCTCTGAATTCCCGCTTCTGTCTGCGCCCCTGCGCTGTTCTGGATTCCTGCTCCTGACTGAGCCTCTCCTCCAGTCTGGCTTTCCGCACTCACCTGCGCCTCCCCTCCTGCCTGGTTTTCCGCACTCACCTGCGCTTCTTCTCCTGTCTGGCTCCCCGCTCCCCACTGAAGCTGCTGACTCTGACCGCCGTCTCCGGTCTCCCCGCCACCCCATGCGGAATCTGTGGACGATGCCTCCCAGTTGTCCGGAAGCTGAGTATTTTCTCCAGCCCCTATCTGGACATCAAAGCCTCCCAGTTCCATGGCATAAACCCTCTCACACAACCAATCCCTTAAATCTGCTTCCTCTTCTCCTTTTCGTTCTTCCCATACCTCCAACAGTCTTTCGCTCTGCTCCTTTTGACCCTGGCGCAGAAGATACTGTCCATACCTCTCATATCCCTCTTTACATTCCGGCTCATACAAAAGGAGCTGCTCATAGTAGAGCGCAGCCCTCTGTAATTCTCCCATGAGTTCCCCATTATAAGCCAAAAGGAGCAAAAGCCGCCGCTGCGCCTCCGTATCTGTATATTTTTTTAAAAGGCTCTGCAGCTTCTTTTCAGTCTCCGCGCATATGTTCTCTATTTTTTCTTCTTTACCCTGTAAAAAATCCTGCGAATAATAATCCTCCGTAATTTCCGAGAGAGCCGTCTCCAGCGGCGGGACGCGGAACCGGACGTATAAAATGAATACGGATATCCCGACGGACGCGCTAAGAATAGCAGCAACTATTAACATATAAAGATTATTTTTCTTTCTAAAACCGGATATTTTAGAAAGAACGGCCTCTACCTCCGATATATTCGCCGGTCGGAGCTTTATTTCCTTGCACGTACATTTCCACAGTAAAACCGCCAGACGGAGATTCCGGCACAAAATTCTCCCTTTGCCTTTGCCAAGAAGCGCCTCCAGCACCTTTCCAAATCCATAGATGTCGCTGGACTCATTGATCTTCCCTTCGTACTGCTCCGGCGCTGCGTAGCCTCTGGTTCCCATGCACTGCGCCTGATCTTTCCCATAATCAATAATCGCGCTCCCAAAATCCACCAGATACAGATGTCCGCTTTCTGTCAGCATCAGATTCTCCGGCTTCAGATCGCCGTAGATTACCGGCGGTTTTCTCGTATGCAGATACCTAAGGACCTTACAGAGCACTTCCGCCAAACCCATAATTTCTTCCAGAGAAAAGCTTCTTCCTTTATCCATCCACTGCTGCAGAGAATAGCCCTGAATGTATTCCATGATCAGATAACAGTGATCATCCTTTTCAAAATAATCCACTATTTTGGGAATGGCCGGATGTTCCATCAGCCGCAAAAGCTTTGCCTCATGTTTTTTCTCCAGAGGAAGTTCTTTCACTGCGCGCAATATCCCCAGATCCAGATCACGCGCCAGATAAACGCTCCCCTGTCCGCCCCTGCCGAGACATTCCAGGATGCAGTATCTTTTTTTTAAAATTAATCCAATCATAGGGATCGCATCACCTCATGTTGCTCATAAAAATATTGATCGTTTGGAAAAAATGCCTGTGAACACAGGCCGAAGATTATGGAAAATGATCCGTTAAATGGACCGTTTTGGTTATTATAGCACAGCTCTTCAATTCTGTTTCTTAATTTTTTCTAAAAAATAAGGACCCGGAAAACCCCGGGTCCCGCTGAAAGCTTTTTTACATTCTCTCCGGTGCGGAAAAGCCCAGAAGATCAATGCTGGTCTCCAGCACCCTTCTGGTGAGCGCCAGAAGGCGGATATAGGACTGCTGCCGCGCCCCGTCCTCCTCGCTTAAGATCCTTGTCTCGTGGTAGAAGCTGTTAAAGGCATTGGAAACCTCATAGATATAAGCACAGAGCTTATGGGGCGCTTTCTCTTCAAACGCTTCCTCCACCACTGTTCCAAATCCGGTCAGCTCCAGCATAAGCGCCTTTTCACTGTCATTGGAGGCCTCCAGGATCCTGCCCCCACCCACATTTCCGCCGCTTTCCGCAAAACGGTTTAAAATAGATTTAATGCGAACGATAGTATAAAGTATATATGGCCCTGTATTTCCCTCAAAGGAGGTAAAGCGGTCTACATCAAAAATGTAATCCTTCGTCGCCTGGTTGGACAGGTCGCCGTATTTGATCGCGGAAAGTCCCACCAGCCTGGCCGTCTCCTTCGCATCCTTATCCTTCACACTGCGGTTTTCCACGATCTTGCGGAACATTTCATCATTAATATCCGCTATGAGATTTTCCAGGCGCATAACGCCGCCTTCTCTGGTTTTAAAGGGTTTGCCGTCCTTACCGTTCATGGTGCCGAAGCCCAGAAAGCTGAGACAGGTGTCCTCCTTTACAAGGCCGGTTTTTTTTGCACAGCGGAATACCTGGATAAAATGCAGCTCCTGACGTTTATCCACCACATAGAGAATTTCATCCGGCTCAAAAAGCTTCATGCGCTCCACGATTGTTGCCAGATCCGTGGTCGTATACAGAGAAGCGCCGTCTGATTTCAAAAGCATACAGGGCGGTATCTCCCTGGTGTCTGTCTCCTCCTTCACATCCACCACAAGAGCCCCCTGATCCTCATATGCGTAGCCCCGGTCCTTCATATCCTGTATCATATCCGGAATATAGGGCTGCGCGTCGGATTCCTTTTTCCAGAGATCAAAGGAAACATTCAGATTATCATAATTTTTTTTCAGATCTGTGACAGATACCTGCATAATGTGTTTCCACAGCGCCATATATCCGGGATTTCCCTGCTGAAGCAGATGCGTCGCCTCCAGCGCTTCATTCCGGTACCCTTCGTCCTCTTTGGATCTTGCGCTGGCGCACGGATAAATTTCCTCCAGCTCACTGATGGTAAAAGGCGCCTCCTTTGGATATTCCCCTGTATATGCACCGTCAAAATAAACCAGTTCCGGCCGCCTGTGCTTCAGCTCCGTAATGATCAGCCCCATTTGAAGGCCCCAGTCTCCCAGGTGCACGTCGCCGATCATTTTATGACCCACAAATCGTCCGATACGCTTAATACTCTCCCCTATGATGGCAGAACGAAGATGTCCCACATGAAGGGGCTTTGCCACATTCGGGCCGCCGTAATCAATGATAATGGTCTGTGGCTTTTCTGTCTCGGAAACGGAAAGTTTCCCATCCTCTGACATTTCTTCCAGATAATCTGCCAGGCAGCTCTCCTTCACCTTCAGATTGATAAATCCCGGCTTTGCCACCTCTGCCACAGAAAACATAGTATCCTCTTCCAGAGCGGCTACCACGTCCCCGGCAATCAGAAAAGGAGCCTTCTTATACGCCCTGGCTCCTGTCATAGCGCCATTACACTGGAATTCGCACAGATCCGGCCTGTCAGAAGTGACCACATTTCCATAGGAGGGATCATATCCGGCCTTTTCAAATGCCTGCCGGAGCTCCGCCTCCATCCGTTCCGTCAGCTTTTTCATATCGTCACCTTCTTAGCGCAGCCAATCGCCAAAGCGCCATAGCCAATATGGCACGCCACACTTAAGGACAGCGGATCCATATGCACATCATAGCCCGGAAAACTTTCTTCGATTTCCTTTTTCCACTGGGCAGCCTCCTCCGGATTCCCGGTATAGGCTGCATCCAGACACATTTCGCCCTTTTCCACAAAAGCGGAAAAACGTTTATCAAAATCATCCCTTATTGCATTCAACATGACCTTTTTCGCCTGCTTTTTCCCTCTTACCTTGGCAAAGGAATCCAGCTTTTCGCCCTGGATCTGCAGAACCGGCTTCAGGTTCAGAACCGTCCCGACAGCAGCGGCCGCAGGAGTGATCCTGCCTCCCTTTTTCAGATATTTCAGCGTTTCCAGCGTTATATAAATACTGGACTGGAGCTTTTCTTTTTCCAGAATTTCCTTGATCTCAGCTGCATTTTTTCCTGCCTTTACAAGCTCGATGGCATCCAGAACAGAACGGCGCTGCGTAATGGAGATCCTCTGATTAT
Organism: uncultured Blautia sp.; assembly: GCA_964528895.1. Classification (GTDB taxonomy): domain Bacteria; phylum Bacillota; class Clostridia; order Lachnospirales; family Lachnospiraceae; genus Blautia_A. Next base: position 26,531 of record CAZGTY010000008.1, read on the forward strand.
CCACCACCTGCACACGGCCCTCATAATTCTGCGCCAGACCCATAGCAGTCTCGCAGGAAGCGCTCAGCCCGCTGGACATGGGAATATGCACGACCTCATCGTATTCCTTCAGAAGGTTATCCCAGAAGCTGCAGAGCTCAGAAGGATTTGGCTGGGAGGTTGAAATAGAAGCATCGTTCTTCAGCCTTTCATAAAACTGCTCCTGACTCAGGGTGATTCCCTCCAGATACATTTTTTCATCAATGTAAAAAGGCATAGGAAGAACATGGACGCCCATTGCTCTCCCCACGTCCTGTGTTATGCCACTGTTACTGTCTGTTAAAATGGCAATTTTCCCCATATTATTTTCTCCTAACATGTAATATCAAAACAAACGTTGTACTTGTATAGTGTATCACATTTTGTCTGACAGCTCAATTGAAAATATTTATATGGCATGATATAATTTTAAAAAATAATCAAGGAGGTAAATATCATGTCGTATATTGAAGATAACTATGAAAACGCTGCAAATACTCTGGCAAAAGCTTTTCAAAAGCGAAATATGGAAGCCTGCTACTGCGCTGCAAAGGAAGAAGCCTGTCAGAAGATCCTGTCCATGATCCCGGAGGGTTCTTCCGTGACCTGGGGCGGCTCAGAATCCATGGTAAGCGCAGGCGTCCGGGATGCCGTGCTGAAGGGTAATTATAACGCCATTGACCGCAATACCGCGAAAACTCCTGAAGAGTCCAGGGCGCTGTATGGTAAAATGGTATGCGCTGACTACTTTCTTACAAGCGCCAATGCATTCACAAGGGATGGCGTACTGGTAAATGTGGACGGCGCCAGCAACCGTGTAGCCTGCATTGCGCACGGCCCCGCGCATGTTATTGTCCTGGCCAGTATGGATAAGCTCTGTGCCACTGTTGAGGACGCTTACGACCGCGTACGCACACTGGCTTCTCCGCCAAACGCGCTCCGCGTGGGCGCACAGACCCCCTGTGCGAAAACCGGCCTCTGCGGCGACTGCCTGAGCCCTGACTGCATCTGCTGCCAGATTCTGGTCACCAGATATTCCCGTGTCCCCGGAAGGATCAAAGTGGTCCTCTGCGGAGAAAAGCTGGGCTTCTGAGGCTCTTCCTCCGCGGCCGAAACTGGCAGATGCGATTTTCCCTCTGTGACAAAAGGAGCAGCCCCTTTTCCAGGAAAACTGCTCCTTATTTTATTCACTTCTGAGAGCCTCGATGGGATTCAGATTAGCCGCTTTATAGGAAGGCAGCAATCCGAAAATCACTCCGATCAGCATGGAAAACAGCACGGAGCCGATTATAGCAGGAATACTGATCGCAGTGGGCGACCCGGACATACGGGAAACCACCTGCGACAGGCCGATTCCAACCAATACCCCGATAATTCCGCCGATACTGGTAAGCACAGACGCCTCTGTCAAAAACTGGAACAGTATGGTTTTCTTTCTGGCGCCGATAGCCTTTTTCAGGCCGATCTCGCTGGTTCGCTCTGTGACAGACACCAGCATAATATTCATAACTCCAATGCCGCCTACCAAAAGGGAAATACTCGCGATCCAGATCAGCTGCTGATTGGTGCTCTCACTGAGCTTCTGCAGGCTGCGCACCTGCTCCATCACATCGTCCGCCTTATATTTAAAGGTAGAAGTGTTCGAATCGATTCCCTGATTCATCACCTCGGCAGCCGCATTCCCCGCATTGCTCATATTATCCGTGCTGTCCGCCTTGATTACTGCATTTACGGGCTCATCAAATTTAAATGAAATGGGCCAGCAGGCGGAAGGAATCATTACTGACCCCACGATCGACTGATAATATTCATAAAACTGTGACAGATTCTCAATATTTGGAAGATAATCATCGTCCTGTCCCACTACCCCTACAACTACGAAAGGCTCGCTTCCAATCTCCACGGTCTTGCCGAGAGGATTCTCCGATGGGAAAAGCGTCTCCACTGCGTTCGTATCCAAAAGCGCTACCTTCCGGTAGGAATCATAATCCTCCTGTACAAACCCCCGTCCGGAACGGATCTGATACCCGCAGGTTTTCAGATAGTTCATATCGATTCCATATACGCTTCCGCCCTGAAGACTGTTATTCTGATAGTAGACATTACTGGAATAGGAGCGACTGTAAAAAAAAGTAGCGTTTTCCACATGATCCAGCTCCAGAATGTCCTCCTTCTGCTCAGTGGTAATCAGCGGCGGATCTGTCCTGCTGCTCCCGTATTCCGCATCATAAGTATTGTCACCGTCATAAAGGCTGATGGAAACCGTATTATTTCCGGACCCGATCAGATCCTCCTTGATCTGCTCGCTGGTGCCTTTAATCGTAGAAACAATGGCAATAATCGAAGCAATCCCGATAATGATACCCAGCATGGTCAGAAAGGAACGCATCTTGTGAGACCAGATACCCTGAAATGATATTCTTATATTTTCAAGCATGTAATCCCACCTCTCTAAGAATTATACATCTGGTCGACGGTGACCTCTGTGGTTTTCGCGCCCTCCTTGACATTCTCGCCGTAAGGAAATGCTATCTTATCCTCCAGAGTGATTCCGCTCTTTACCAGAACACCGTAACCGCTGTTTACGTTTCCTCCCACTGTAAGGATCTGCTTTTTCAGCGTGCCATTCTCGTCCTTATATACATAGGACTGACCGTTTTCCGTGCGGACGAAAGCCTTGTCCAGCACAATGCTGCCATCTGCCGGCAGATCATTCTGCATGGTAATATTCAGCCAGTCCTGATCCGAAACACGGATAGACTGATCCGGGATCTCCGCAGTAAATATGTAATAGGAAACATTGGGATTTCCATCTCCGTAATAGGTATACCCGCTCACAGGATAATCGGATACATCCACAACCTCCGCCTCAAAATTTTCCACTTCAGAGCTATAGCTGGTACAGTTTAAAACAGCGCCTTCCTTCATCTGATCGAGCATCATTTCGCCCACCGTTCCCTGTACATAAAAGCCCTCCTCACTTTTTACCGTAATAAAGGTCTTTCCGTCCGTACTGACAGCTTCCAGCGCATCTCCCACATAGGAAACCGTTCCGGAAAGCTTGCTGTAGCTCATCTTGCGCTCCAGCTTTCTTTCCAGCTTGGAAATTTCAATATCGCTCTCCTGAATATCCAGTTGAAGGCTGGTCACCATATTCTGCTGAATACGGATCGCCTCCTCTCTGGTATAAAGAGATGTTTCTGCCGTCCCCGTATCGTATCCCGTATCTGTTTCCGTTTCCTCCGCCACATAGCCCTCGGCATTTTCCAGCAGGAGCTCCGTCTCTGCCTCCGGATCCGCCGGTCCCTCCAAAAGACTGCCCTCTATCAGGTAAAATCCAATACAGGATTCCTGGAGATTTTCCGGGTCGACAACATAATTATTACGGTGGAATTCCAGGCGGAACCAGTAGCCCCCTTCATGAAGGACCTCCGAACCATCTTCACTGTATCCGGCCATTTTATTAAAGAAGGAACCTTTTACCGTAACCTTTCCGGAAACGGCATTGCAGAGAAATACATACGGATCATCCGCTGATCCCGTACCCAGGAAGGGCTCCGCCGTTCCATCCAGAACATCATAGTATAAATATTCGCTGCTGCCAAACTCCGTATCGTCGTCCTGCGCGCCGTCCGGCAGGACAATATCATCGGCCGTTTCATCCGGATCCGATTCGGGAGCAGCCGTAGGAACCACAGAATCATCCGGCGTCTGTGCCGGCTCCGCAGGGTCTTCCGTTACGCCCGGATCCGCCGTGATGATTTCAGAATCCGAGGTATCTCCGCCATCTGCTTCGGGTATGATCACCTCATCCCCGTCTTCCGCAGCGCTTCCTGCAGTAAAATCATTTATAGAAGCCGCCAGAAGCGGCCGCATCACTGCTGCAAGATATCCTCCCGTCCCCATGGCGCCAAGGGCTGCCATATCGTCGTCCAGGCTGCCGTCCAACCCGGATGAGCCTGTCCCAAGGCTGCCGCTTAGATCCATATTTTCAGAAATGGAACCGCCGTTTTCAAGATTGTTTAGCCTGGTAGCCGCCTGATTCAGCTGCTGCTCCTGCTGAGTTTTTTTCAGCTTAGCAATATTCAGCTCCATTTCAACCAGGGTCATATCAAAGGATACCAGCGGATCCCCTTCTTTTACCGTACTCCCCTCGCTGACATAGACCTCATCTATGACCATATCCGTGTCTACGGTAACATTTTGTGAAACGCTGGTGGCGATCTGCCCTTCCAGATTCGTATTCTGGTAGTAATAATCGCTGGAAACACTTCCCACGCTGACCACCATTACTTCCTTCTGATTGGCCTGACGCATACGCATTCCCACGCCGAGCACCGCCCCAGTCACCAGGGCTGCAATGATAAGCGCTATGATAATTCTTTTTAATATTTTCATCACATCACCTCTCTTCCCGCAGCTCCCCGTCCCGGATAGTAACAACGCGTTTCGCATGGGACGCAATACCCTGATCATGGGTAATCATCAGCACAGTGACGCCCTCATCATTCAGTTTCTGGAAAAGCTCCATAACCTGCGCGCCGGATTTACTGTCCAGGGCTCCCGTAGGCTCATCCGCCAGAAGCAGCTTCGGGCTGTTTACGATCGCCCGGGCGATAGCCACCCTCTGCATCTGCCCGCCGGACAGCTGATTCGGCCGGAAATTCACGCGGTCAGAAAGACCTACTCTTTCCAGCGCGGCAAGGGCTTTTTCCCTTCTCGCTTTTTTCGGTACCCTTGCATAGTGAAGCGGCATCTCCACATTTGCCAGCGCACTCTGCCTTGGGAGCAGATGGAAGCTCTGAAAAACAAAACCAATTTTTTTCAGACGTATATCGGACATGTCATTCTCCGAACAGGAGCGGACATCCTGCCCGTCCATGATGAATTCCCCCTCAGTAGCCTGATCCAGACAGCCGATGATATTCATCAGCGTGGTCTTGCCTGAACCGGAAGGACCCATGATTGCCGCGTACTCCCCCTCCATCATGGAAAAATTTACATTTTTAAGCACCGGCACCTTCATCTTTCCCTGCTGGTATTCTTTATAAATTCCTTTTAGCTCTAAAATCATTTTACGTCCTCCGATGAATCCCCGGCTCCGTGCCCTATCCCACAGGTTCCAGATCGTCTGTCATACCGTCTTCCATGCCCGGATCCGTCATATCCGTGGCTGCGTCCATATCCATATCATCAATAATTTCCATATCGCCGAACATATCCTCATCACCATCCATATCCACCATATCGGACGCTACGTCATCCAGCGTCGTATCGCCCTCCTGGCTGTCAAGGGCCTCCTGTATATCCTCATCAGAGAGCATCATATCATCCATTCCCTCACCTTCCAGGCCGATACCGGCATCCTCCCCGGACTCATCCGAATTCTGCTGCATAATTATAATCGTCGTGGTAGGCATACCTTCCTCAAAGTCATCCTCCGGATAAGCGATATAGTCATCCAGGGTAAGTCCGTCCACTATCTCATATTCCTGAAGTTCTTCATCGTACTGCCCCAGAATAACGGCCCGCTTCTCCAGACGCTCCTTCTCATCCGCAGCCCATACGTAGGGATTTCCCGTATCAATATCATTAATAAAGATCTCACTGAGCCAAAGGCCGGTTTTCTGCTCATTCTGGCCGCTGTCCGGCTCAATATAAACGTGCTGTCCCAGCATAAGCCCTTCCGAGGAATCCAGTTCCACATAAAAAGGATATGTACTGGAGGAGGTGGAACTGCTTGTAGACAACATGTCATACACCCCGTAGTCGCTTGACGTGCTTGCGTTTTCACTGTCAATGGATCCCATAGTGCCCTTCCAGGTCTGGTTCTCATCCACCCTGGAGCGGACAATCACCGGCTCGCCCGGAATAATATCACTGACATTCTGCTCGTTCACCTGTCCCTTGATCCGATAAGCTCCGGTGCTGAGGATCGTGATAAAGGCGTTGCTGCCGGAGCTGTCCCCTGTTCCCATGCTCATATCTATGGAGCTTCCGCTGTCCAGGTAGTCGCCATCATCTGTGGAAAGCTGGGATGTATCGATCTTCTGGATAATGCCGTCGATCTGGCTTCGCACCTCAATATTTGCAGTAGCATTCTGAAGCTTTTCGATCTGTGCGGTCTTGCTCTTCTGATCATATTCATTTTTTTTCAGATTCATTTTATTCGACTCGATCTCAATGGTATAAGAGAGCTGGTTATCTGCGGATGCCTTGGCCTTTTCCTTTTCCAGTGTGGAGATCTGCTCCGTCAGGCTGGCCGCCTCATTCTTCAGCCGCTCCAGATTCAGGCTCTCCTCCGCAAGCTCCTCCTGTATGCTGGTAAGGTCATACTCGAACAAAAGCTGCCCGGCCTTTACCTCTTCCCCTTCCTCTACCTGCACTTCCAGTACCTTCCTGCCGCTCTCGATCTTTATCTCCAACGTTTCCTGCGGTTCCACCACGCCGGCATAGCGGTTCATGACTCCCAGTGAATTTCCGGTAATCGTCTCCACGGAAGATACGTACACCGCATTTTTATCATCCGCCGTATTTTCTTTATTTTTACTGTACCAGAATACGCCGCCTGCAGCGGCAGCTGCCGCCAGGATCACTCCTGCGGCCAATATTCCTTTTTTCATGATGATTACCTCCACAAGCAATAATCAAAATATCTGCCGATATTACGATATTATATCATGTCCCATCAAAGCTTCTGTAATCAGGAACGCAGGTTTTTCACCTGCGTTTATATCTCCCATCATAACAGATTGACCTCTAAAAAGAAAGTCTTCCAAAAAATCACTTCTTTTTTTCACATTTTTTTCACGATTATTTCATAAATGGGCAATATTTCAAGGTAATTTTGACTTTTTCCCTATAATCTGGTAAAATAAGCTGGAAAAATTTGGAAAGGAAGAACTCGTATGAAGATTACGAAATGTCTGATACCATTTCTTTTGCTTCTGGTCCTTATAATGTCCGTTATTCTGCCCGGCTGCGCAGGGGGTGATAAGACCAGTGTGGAAGCGGTAATCGTAAGTGAGCTGGATCTTTTAAAAAATCTTGACTCCAAAACGACGCAAAAGTATATCTCCTATAAAGAACTTTTCCCAGACGCAACGGAAAACACAGAATTATCTGCAGAAATTAAAGATGTTTTTTCTCTGTTTTTCCGGGATTTCGATTATAAGATCCTGAATATCAACGTCGACAAAAAGCAAAAAGCCGCAGAAGCCTCTCTGAGTCTCACTACCATTGACGCAGAGAACGTGGCCCGGGATTATGTCAGCGCACAGCTGGAAGCTGCCATTCTCGACGCCGCTGATGCAGGCTCCCAAAATACCGAAGAGCTCACCGTATCTCTGGAGGACCGTTACCTGATCCTGCATGAAGTGCTGAATGAAAATGAATACGAATCCGTACAGATAAGCTGTACCATGCAGCTTCAGGACGTCGGAGATGATAAAACGGAAACTTGGGAAATAAAACGGACACATTCTCTTGAGAATGCCCTTGTCGGCGGTCTTATGACTTATCTGTCTGACAGCGACCTCCTCTCACCGGAGGAAACACTGACCGTCTATCTGAACACCCTGAAAAAAATGAATGTCCAACAAATGAGCAATTACCTCGGCCTGGACAATATTTTAAACACGGACGATCCCAATAAGAATTCTATTGCCCTCGCACTGGCAGAAAAGATCAATCAAACCTTTGACTGTGCCATTAAGGGTAGTACTACGGACAGCTACAAAGCTTCCGTACAGACCGAAATAACGGTTTTTGACGGTGACGCCATCCTCACCTCCTACCAGGAGGAGCTGGATGCTTATCTTGCCACTCCGGAAGCAGTCATTGACGGATCCTCCAAGCGCTACGATAAAGCCCTGAGCGTTCTTCTGACCCATATCGAGACCAGCGACGCCTTAAAGACCGTGGATACGACCTTTGAACTGGTAAATGACGGCGTTTCCTGGAAGCTGCAGAACGGAAGCGAAGCATTTGGCAGTGCATTTTTCGGTACTTCAGCCTCCACAGCATCCGAAAATACCTACGCTGATTCTGACAGGGATGACGAGGAAGACGACTCCGAAAATGATTCTCATGAAGAATTTGAAACCGAATAACCCGAGTGTACATATAAGTCCTTAAAAAACACCCCTGAAAAGCCTGTTTCATCCATTAAAAGGAGCAGATTCTCCGGGGGTGTTTTCCCGTACAATACATATGAAGTCTTTTTTAAAGGTCAAAGGCGATCTTTACAAAGAGCAATGTGATCACTACAGTTTATTTGTCGCAATGGCGTTATGCACAGACACTCCCGCAAGCAAATACGCAGGCAGAGCGATCAAACGACTCCGCCCGCGACTGCATCTACGAAACTCGCTAAAAACACCAACGGACAAACAATAAAAAATGTCTGTATTGTGAGTTCCATTTTCCGCGCTTCTTTCTGCTATTCTTCTGTATTCATTTCTTCGATCTCAAGTCCCAGCTCCTTAAGCTGCGCTTCGCTTACAGGCCCGGGAGACTGGGTCATCAGACAGGACGCATCCTTTACCTTGGGAAAAGCGATCACATCCCGTATACTGTCCGCCTTTGCCATAAGCATCACCAGACGATCCAGTCCGTAGGCCAGCCCCGCGTGAGGAGGCACGCCGTACTTAAACGCATTGAGAAGGAATCCAAACTGCTCATAGGCAGCTTCCTTTGTGAAGCCAAGCTTTTCAAACATCTTCTCCTGAATGTGATTCTGGTGAATTCGAACGCTTCCGCCTCCGATCTCATTTCCGTTTAAAACAATGTCGTATGCTTTTGCGCGGACCTTACCGGGATCTGTATCCAAAAGCTCCATATCCTCATCCATAAGCATGGTAAAGGGATGATGCATGGCTGTAAAGCGGTTTTCTTCCTCATCCCACTCCAGAAGGGGAAATTCCGTAACCCATACAAAGCGGTATTCATTTTTATCCAGAAGGTCCATCTGCTTTGCCAGCTCTATGCGAAGAGCTCCAAGGACATCATAGACCACCTTATTCTTATCTGCGGCAAAGAGAAGCAGATCTCCCGGTTTTCCTTCCATAGCAGCCACCAGGGCATCCATCTCTTCCTCCGTCATGAACTTTGCAAAAGAGGATTTTCTGGTTCCATCCCCGGCGATCGCGATGTAAGCCAGCCCCTTTGCGCCGTAGGTTTTCGCAAAATCGATCAGCTTATCGATCTTCTTGCGGGGCATAGGGCCCTGTCCCTCCGCATTGATGCCACGGACGCTTCCGCCGTTTTCCAGCGCGCCGGTAAATACGCTAAAACCGCATCCCCGCACAATGCCGCTGACATCGTGAAGCTCCATGCCGAAACGAAGATCCGGCTTATCGGAGCCATAACGATCCATAGCCTCCTGCCATGTGATCCTCTGTATAGGGAGCTGCACGTCCACATCCAGGACCTCCTTGAACAGAAAGGCCAGATATCTCTCATTCACATCGATGACGTCGTCCACATCCACGAAGGACAGCTCCATATCGATCTGCGTAAACTCCGGCTGACGGTCCGCACGGAGGTCTTCATCGCGGAAGCAGCGTGCGATCTGGATATAGCGGTCATAGCCGGAACACATAAGGAGCTGTTTATAAAGCTGCGGAGACTGTGGAAGTCCATAAAAAGAACCTGGATGAACTCTGGACGGTACCAGATAGTCCCGGGCTCCCTCCGGAGTGCTTTTGCCCAGCACGGGCGTCTCAATTTCCAGAAAACCCTCCTGCTGGAAAAATTGCCTCGTGAGCATGGCCACACGGCTCTTCAGCATGATATTTCTCTGCAGATCCGGCCTTCTCAGGTCCAAATAACGGTACTTTAAACGTATCTCATCCTTCGTCTTACTGTTCTCCTCGATCGGGAAGGGCGGTACATCCGATTCAGAAAGAACCCTCAGGCTCTTTACCCGAAGCTCCAGAGAACCGGTAGCCAGATTTTCATTGACAGCGCCCTGACGCTTTTCTGCCACACCGGTAACGGCGATCACAAACTCACTCCGCAGCCTGCCAGCTTTCTCAAAGCCCGCCTCATCAATGCTTCCGTTTTCAAAAATCAGCTGTATGATCCCGGAGCGGTCCCTCAGATCCACAAATACGATCCCGCCTTTGTTCCGGGCCTTCTGTACCCAGCCCATGAGTGTGAGCTCGCTGCCGATCATTTCCATTGTCACTTCCGCACAACGGCAGCTTCTGTGCAGTCCCTGCATACTTTCAGCCATATTTTTTCTCCTCTTTTTCCATTACATGATTTACCCGTCAAAAGCTATCTGCAAAAAACTCCGTAAAATCCGTATAGCCCTCTGTCATCATCTGTTCCTTCTGGAACTTTTTATTCTTCTTCATGATGGAGATATTCACCTGCGTACCGTTTCTTCTCTCTTCCTCAGCCTGCTTTAAAATGCTGAGCAGCTTATCCGACGGCATATTTTTATCGATGAGATATGCCTTTTTGCCGCCCGCCCCGGGGATCTCGCAGCCCCTCTCCAAAAGCAGCATGATGATCCGTTCAAAGCCGATGGAAAAGCCGCAGGCGCAGGTATCATTGCCGGTAAATTTGCCGATCATCTCATCATACCGGCCGCCGCCGCCCACGGAGCCTCCGAATTCGTCCATGGAAATCTCAAAAATCGGGCCCGTATAATAGGACATTCCGCGTACCAGGGTGGGATCAAAGGCCATCTTAAAATCTGCCGTTTTCACAGCATCCACCGTGGAGATGATCGTTTCCAGATTATCCGCGATTCCGGGATCCAGCACATCCTTTAATTTTTCCTTACAACAGCGCACGCCCTGAATATCCGGAGTGATTTCTTTAAATATTTCCAGACAGGTATCAATGGATTCCCGGGCAAAGCCTTCTTTTTCCAGCTCTTCTGCCACGCCCTCCGGGCCGATCTTATCCATCTTGTCCAGAATAATAAATACCGTATCAGAGCTCTCTGCCGGAAAGCCGCTGTACTGTACCATAGCCTTCAGTATTTTACGGTCACTGATCCGGATGGTGAAATTATGGAAATCCAGCTTATCAAGCAATGTTGTGGTAGCCAGTACCAGCTCGATCTCCGCCAGGTATGTGGGTTCTCCCAGAATATCTATATCACACTGCATGAACTGGCGGAAACGCCCTCTCTGGGGACGATCCGCACGCCAGACATTTCCCATCTGAAGCGCCTTAAACGGAGCCGGAAGCTCATTGGCATGATTGGAATAATATCTGGAAAGGGGCACGGTGAGGTCGTACCTGAGACCGGAATCCACCAGATCCGCCTCCTCCTTCGCCTCCTCCAGCTTCAGCTTTTCGCCGCGCTTTAAGATCTTGAAGATCAGCTTTTCATTTTCTCCGCCCTGCTTGCTGCAAAGATTCTCGATATGCTCCACACAGGGAGTCTCGATCGCAGAAAATCCGAACGTTCCGTATGTTTCCCGGATCAGATTCATCACATAATTCCGTATTTCCATCTCCTTTGGTAAAATGTCTTTCATGCCGGTTACCGGCTTTTTCTTTAACGCCATAGTGACCTCCTGTTATTTATGTACTACTCTCTGAAATGCAAGAAAAACCTCCATGTCAAAGTTTTTTACTTCATCGATCATTAATTCCATCACCGTATCTCTGTCAAAGGCCTTCCGGTAAGGACGGTCCGAGCTCAGCGCCGCAAATACATCACAGACTCTGAGGATCCTCGCTCCCACAGGAATCTCCTCCCCCGCCCTGTTTGAAGGATACCCGCTGCCATCGTAATTCTCATGATGATAGAGAATACTTTCCAGCACAAAATCAGAATAACCCTGATCCTTGAGCTCTTCATAACCCAGGGCGGAATGCATCCGCACATATTTCAGCTCTTCGATTACCAGAGGATCCTTCTCCTGGCCATTAATATATCCGGTAAGCTTCAGTTTTCCAATATCATGAAGCATTCCTGCGATCGCCATCTGATAGCAGACATCCTCATCCAGTCCAAGCTCCGTTGCCACTGCGTAGGCGAGATTGCTTACTACCATGCCGTGATTCAGTTCAGCGGAGAGGTCAAATTCCAGAATCCTCTCCGCACTTTTTTCCGGCTCCTGTACCGTACTCACAGGATACACCTCCTTTTCATCTGAGCCAGGCCGCGATCCCCGCCCGTTTTCTTTCTATCATTTCATCAATCCGGGTAATGTAATTGGAAACGTCCTTTACATTCTCCACCCGCTCGATCCGTTTGCCGTGATCAAACACCAGCTTGGAGGAGCCGCCGGCGCCCAGCGCGATGATGGTCTGTTTTTCCTCCATAATCAGTATATTGTAAATCCCGGCTTTGTCAACCTTTGCATAGCCTACATTTTCAAAATTGCCCTTCATATTTTTCTGTCTGTACAGATAATAAGGACCCATCCCCATTTCATAGGCCGCCTGCATGGTCATATCCATGATCTCCTGATTATTCTCAAAGGTCATCTCACGGTACTGATCCTTAAACATATTCAGCCTCGCAGCACGCTTCACTGCCAGGGAATGAACAGTAAGACTGTCCGGCCCCAGGGCACGCACCTCCTCAAGGGTATGTCGCACCATGGCGCCGTCCTCCCCGGGCAGGCCCACGATCAGATCCATGTTAATATTCTCATAGCCGCATTCCCTTGCCAGATAAAAGGCCTGCTTCGTCTCCTCCACCGTGTGGCGCCTGCCGATGATATCCAGAGTCCGCTGATTCATAGTCTGAGGATTTACGGAGATGCGGCTTACCGGAAAGGACCGTATCGCCATAAGCTTTTCCCTGGTAATACTGTCCGGTCGTCCCGCCTCTATGGTAAACTCCGCCAGCCCCTGAAAGCTGAAAGCCTCCTCCACAGCCTCCAAAAGCCGCTTAAGCTGCTCCGGATTCAGGGTGGTCGGGGTTCCGCCGCCTATATAAATGGTATCCGGTCTTTTCCCGCTCATAAATCCGGATACCTCTGCGATCTCTTTGCAGAGGGCATCCAGATATTCATCCACACGATTCTTCCACTGCTTCAGCGGATAGGAACTGAAGGAACAGTACAGACAGATAGTCGGGCAAAAAGGAATGCCGATATAAAGACTGTAGCCCTTTTCATAATCGATCTCCTTCAGAATTTCCCGTTCCCGGTTTGCGATGGTAATAGCGAGCGCCGCCTTCGCCGGGCTGACCTGATACTGCTCCCGCATAACACGGGCCACCTCCGTATTCTTCATACCGGATTCGATCATACCCATGGCAAGCTTGGCAGGCCGTATTCCCGTAAGATTTCCCCACGGAAGAGTTCTGCCCGTAAGCTTTACCAAAAGCCCGTACAAGGCATATTTCACCGCATCCTTATTTGCCTTCCGTATCTCATGGGCGTCCCCCGCCTCAGTCCCACATGAAACAGGGGCATTCTCAGAGTGCCCCTTGATCACTGATGCGCTTATGACGCCTCTATGCTGTTGATTCCTGAAACGTATCTGGACACTGTCCTCCTGTCTGAAAACCAGGAAAGAGCAGTCGCATTCCGACTCCTCCTTCTCATAAGAAACGTGAAACTCCGCTTCCGGATAAAACGCCCTGATCAGCTCATAGACATCATGTTCAAATTCCCTGTCCAATAACTGGATACCGACTTTATACAAAGGGATTATACCTCTTTTCATATCCGATAGTTGTGGATATATCATGACCCGGAAATACCTCCGTATCCTCGGGAAGAATATCCAGAAGCCTGTGGAGGCTGGCTACGATCTGCGCCGTACTGCCCCCCGGAAGATCAGTCCTGCCCACTGAGCCATAAAACAGCGTATCGCCGCTGAAAAGAACGCCTTCATCCTTCAGATAATAGCAGCAGCTTCCAGGCGTATGTCCCGGGGTGTAAAGCATCTGTATGGTAAAGCCGGCCGCCTCAAAAACATCCAGATCATTCAAAAGCACATCCGGCTTAATAGAACAGCTTCTTCTGCAGCCGCCGGACAGATTCATGTCAGGATCACGGAGCATTTCCTGCTCCTGAGAACAGGCATAAACAGGGACCCCATATTTTTCCTTCACATCCTGAACAGCCAGAATATGGTCATAGTGGCCGTGGGTGAGCAGAATACCCACGGGCTTTGCCTGAAGCTCGGTCACTTTTGCAAAAATCCTCTCCGGAGCATCGGCGGGATCTACGATCAAGAGCTCGCTGTTCTCCTTATTTTTTATAAAATAGCAATTTGTAAAAACTGTGCCAAGGACACACTGCTGTATTTCCATTTTACTCATCATGCACTCCTCCTTACCTCGAATAGCGTCAGCCTGTGGTGCGCTCCACATCCAGCACACTCTCCACCTGACGGATCTTTTCGATCAATGCCTGCAGCTCCTCCTTGCTTCCAACCTCGAAGCTTAAGGAAATGGTCGCCTTTTCCTGCTTGTTGGTCCGGCTGTTGATACTGCGGACATCTATTTTGCGCTCCGTAAGAATCTTCGAGATATCCACCAGAAGTCCGGTACGGTTATTGGCAAACACCTGAATCTCGGCCATATACTTTTCCGCCGCCTTCGTATCCGGCTGCTGCCACTCCGCCTCAATGAGCCGTACACGGTCAAGCTCCGGCATATTCAGCACATTTACGCAATCCGTTCTGTGGATGGTAATACCCCGTCCGCGGGTCACGAATCCCACGATCTCATCCCCCGGGATCGGACTGCAGCATTTCGAGAAGCGCACCGCCACATCGTGAATACCTTTTACGATGATTCCGCCCTTGCTCTTGACCAGCTTCAGCTTCTCCTGTGTCTCAGAAGCCGCCTCCAGAACCTGCTCATCCGTGAGCGCCTTTTTATTCTCTTTGTCATAAGCCTCAACCAGCTTATTAAAGACCTGGCCTTCCTTCAGTCCGCCATGGCCGATAGCCGCCAGAACAGAATCCCAGTCACGGAAACCATATTTCCGCATGACCGCTTCCAGATACTGTGTTTTTGTGTATGCGGAAATTTTATAGCCCTTTCCCTTCGCATACTGGGACAGCATCTCCTTGCCCTTCAGGATATTGTCCTCCTTCAGCTCCTTCTTAAACCACTGGTTGATCTTATTTTTCGCCTGTGTGCTCTTCACCAGCTTCAGCCAGTCGCGGCTCGGCCCCTGGGAGTTCTGAGAGGTGATGATCTCAATACGGTCACCGTTTCGGATCTGGTATTCGATAGGAACCAGCTTACCGTTCACACGTGCTCCCACCATTCTGTTTCCCACCGCGCTGTGTACGCTGTATGCAAAATCAATGGGCGTGGAACCGTTTGGAAGGGTCTTCACATCTCCCTCCGGGGTGAAACAATATACTGTATCCGCAAACAGATCCAGGTCATTTTTCAGAAGGCTCATAAACTCCTTATTGTCGGACATATCACGCTGCCATTCCAGGATCTGGCGGAGCCAGTTCAGCTTTTCCTCCTCACTTTTTCCCACCGGAGCCTTGCCGTCGGAGGATTCCTTGTACTTCCAATGGGCGGCAATACCGTATTCCGCCGTTTTATGCATCTCAAATGTACGGATCTGAATTTCAAAGGGCTGCCCGTTGGGGCCGATCAGTGTGGTATGCAGGGACTGATACATGTTCTGCTTCGGCATGGCGATGTAATCCTTGAAACGCCCCGGAACTGGCTTATACATCTCATGGATCACGCCGAGAGCCGCATAACAGTCCTTCACGCTGTCCACCAGAATACGCACTGCAAACAGATCATAGATCTGGTCGATGGTCTTATCCTGATTCACCATTTTCCGGTAAATGCTGAAAAAATGCTTCACACGGCCATCCACCTGGGCCTCAATCCCCGCGTCCTCCATATGCTTCTTTACCTGCTTTACGATGCCCCCTACGAATTCCTCACGGACGCTTTTCCTGAGAGCCACCTTTTCCACCAGATCATAATATACATCCGGCTGCAGATATTTCAGGGACAGATCATCCAGCTCCACCTTGATCTTGGAAATTCCCAGACGCATGGCGATGGGAGCATAGATATCCATCGTCTCCCGGGCCTTCTCCACCTGCTTTTCCCGGCTCATATACTGAAGAGTACGCATATTATGCAGCCGGTCAGCCAGCTTAATCAGGATAACACGGATATCCTTGGCCATGGCAAGAAACATCTTCCTGAGATTTTCCGCCTGAAGCTCCACCTTATCCGCCGAATAATTCAGCTGGCCCAGCTTGGTCACGCCGTCTACCAAAAGCGCCACCTCGGTGCCGAACTCCTTCACTACCTCATCATATGTCATCCAGGTATCCTCCACCGCATCATGGAGAAGCCCTGCGACGATCGTTTCCTTATCCAGCTCCAGATCCGCCAGAATGATCGACACGCAGAGAGGATGAATAATATATGGCTCCCCGGATTTACGCTTCTGATCCTTGTGCGCTTCACTGGCTACCTCATACGCCTTCTGGATCATGGACACATCCGTAGACGGATGATACTTTTTCACGCTGGTGATCAGTTCCTGATAAAGCTCCTCCGGACTGGTGAAATCGTGCATGGTCTTTACAGCAGCATCCGCCCTTTTTACAGACGCAAGCTTTTCTTCCTGCTCCGCACCATTATTCAATTCTGTATTTTGTTTCGTCTCAGCCATTCTCTTCTTCCCACCTGTCAATATAAAGTTTCCCTTATTTGCCCTCGTAGCAGATAACAGAGTTCACATCATAGCCTGCCAGTCTTTCCCTTCCCTTAAGGCCGGCCAGTTCCATAAGGAATATGATTTTTACAACCTCGCCCCCCAGCTCCTCTATCAGCCGGACAGCGGCCTCTATCGTACCGCCCGTGGCGATAAGGTCATCTATCACCGCCACCTTCTGTCCCGGCTTAATGGAATCCTTATGCATTTCGATGGTCGCTGTTCCGTATTCCAGATCATAATCTCTGGAAATCGTCTCACAGGGCAGTTTCCCCTTTTTCCGGACCGGAACAAAGGGTTTATGAAGATTATATGCAATGGGTACTCCAAAGATAAATCCCCGGGATTCCGTGCCGACGATCACATCCACATCCACATCCTTTAAAAATGCCTGCATGGAATCCACAGCCAGCGCAAGTCCGTCCGCATCCTGCAGGATGCTGGTAACATCACGGAATATAATGCCCGGCTCCGGGAAGTCCGGTATGCTTCTAACGTATTCTTCAATCTTTTTCATCGTACCATCCCTCCAACATTTTTTTACAAAAAATTTACTAACAGTATATCACCATTTTTTTTCAGAATCAATCATTATCCCGGGCGCTGTAAATACTGTCTTCCTCGAATCAGCAGTAATTGCAGATCACAGCCTGAATATTTTCCCTGCCATGATAGCTGTTGATCTCCGGATAATAGGTAACCGAAATCCTCTCCTTTTTATTTATATAATCAGAAAATGCCCCCGCATCTCCAAAATAGATACCTTCCATCACACAGCCGGCCCCATCGGAGAGCTGAAGCCTGACTACATTTTGATTCTTGCCAAAAATCCGGTATCCTAAAACACGCAGATCCTTCTGTGCAAAAAGAGGTCTGGCATTTCCCCTGCCGAATGGCTTCAGCAGCGACATCTGTTCAACCAGTTCTCTGGTTATATAGGAAACAGGCACAGGCACATCGATCACGATTTTCGGAATCAGATCCTCCTCCGTAAGAGAACAATTCTCATTGAGCCTCCTCCGGAATTCCTCCAGTTTATCTTCTTTCATGGAAAGCCCGGCAGCCATGGGATGTCCGCCGAACTGCTCCAGAAGATCGGCACATTTCACCAGCTCCTCATACATGGAATATGCCTCTATGGAGCGGCCGCTGCCCTTCAGCCCCTGTTCCCCTCTGGTCAGAATAAAGACAGGCTTATGATACCTTTCCCGTATTCTTCCGGCAATAATGCCCGCCAGGCTCTCATGACACTCCGGAAGGCAGAGAACCAGAACCCGATCCTTTCCGGCATCCGTGGTTTCAATAAGCTTCTCCGCCCTGATCCTTCCCTCCTCCGTGAGCGCCTTGCGGCTTACATTCAGTGCGTAAAGATCCCCGGCTATTCTCGCCGCCGTATCCTGATCTGCGCACCGGAACAGCTCAAGGGATCGCGCAGCCGTATCCAGCCTCCCGCTGGCATTAATGCAGGGCCCAAGCACAAAGCCCACGTGATAGGCGGAGATCTCCGTTCCCTCGAGCCCGTTTTCCCGGATCAGCGCCCGCAGTCCCATATTTTCCGTATGAGAAAGCTTTTTCAGCCCTTCCTTTACGATAATGCGGTTTTCCCCCTGAAGCTCCATCACATCTCCCACTGTGGCGATGGCGGCAAATTCCAGATAAAAAAGAGCCGCATCCTCCGGAAATCCGAATCTCTCAAACAGCGCCCCCATCAGCTTCCAGGCCACTACCGCACCGCAGATATTTTTGTTCGGATAAGCACAATCCGGCTGCCTGGGATCTATGACGGCGTCCGCATCCGGGATACAGTACTCCCTGCCCGCCTCCGTATCACGATAGGGGATCTCATGATGATCGGTCACTACCACGGTCATGCCGTACTCCTTTGCAAGGGCAATTTCACCGGCTGCCGCGATCCCATTATCGCAGGTGACGATGGTATCAATTTCATCTTCTCTGGCTTTTTCGATCAACGGAGCATGAATGCCGTACCCGTCTGTCACCCGGTCCGGGATATAGGTATCAGCCAGACCGCCCAGCTTCTCAATTCCATTCAGAAGAATGTAAGTGGCAGTTACGCCGTCAATATCATAATCTCCGATAATACGGAGCTTTTTTTTCTGTCTGATCTTTTCCGCGAGAATATCCACTGCTTTTCCCAGATCCTTCAAAAGCCATGGGGATGGAATATCGTCCAATGTCCCCCGCAGATATTTTCGGATATTTTCATCGCCTTCTATATCCCTGTTCCGGATCAGTCTGGCGATCACCGGATCGATCCCGAACTTCTGCGCAATGCGGTCAAAGTCCGCCCGCTTTGCCGCAACTACCCATTTTTCCATTCTTCCGTACCTCCACATGATGAAAACATCCCGGGGCAGACGCACCCTGCCCCGGGACTAAGCTTTCCTTATCGATTAATCTTCTTTATTTCCGCTGTCAGCCGCTTCCTGTGCGGCAAGACGTTCTGCTACTCTTTTGCGGTTTTTCTTTTTCGGCTGGCCGGGATCCTTTTTCACAGGCTCCTGCTCAGTCTTCGCCTTCGGAGCAGCGGCGCTCTTTGCCGCCGGAGCGTTGGATACAGCTGTCATCTGTGCCGCTCCCGTAAATCTCTTCTTCATGACAAGCCACAGGGAACCTGTGATGCATACGGAAGAATAAGCGCCGCACAAAATACCCACCATCAGCGGCGCGGCAAATTCACGGATGGAAGAAACGCCCAGAATATAGAGCACTGCTACCATGACAAAGGTCGTAAAAGACGTATATATACTTCTGGTCAGAGTCTGGGTGATACTGTCGTCCACAATACTCTCCAGATTCTCCGTGCGATTGCTGCCGTGAAGGTTCTCGCGAATACGATCAAAAATGACGATGGTCGCATTGATGGAGTAACCTACAATCGTCAGCATACAAGCGATAAAGGTGTTGCCTACGGATACCCGGGCAATAGCATAAAACGCAAGCACCACCAGCACATCATGAAGGAGTGCAAGCACCGCGCTGCTGGCAAAACGGATATCCTTGAACCGGAACCAGATATAAAGCAGCATAAAGATCGTTGCCACAATCACGGCCACCACGGCATCCTTTCGCATCTCCGAGCTTACGGTAGCGGAAATGCTCTCTGCGGATATCAGAGACTCGTCCACGTCAAACTCATCCACAAGAGCCTGATTCAACGCCTGGCGTTCTTCCAGCGTCAAAGCCCTCGTCTTAATGATCACCTGGTTCGAGCCTACCACCTTCGTCGGCTGCACGTTCTTATCGCCGGTAACCTCCTCCACAACAGGAACCACCTCTGCATCGATCTGCTTGATGTCCATGTCTTCATTAAATGTCACACTGGTGGATGTACCGCCCGAAAAATCAAGGCTGTAATTCATGGCCGTTCCTTTTGTCTGGCTGTTGATCACCATGAACAGCGGTCCGCAGAGAATAAGGATCAAAGAGATAATAAAGAAAATTTTTCTCTTTTCCACAAACTTGATGGATTTCCGCGTTTTTGCTCTTCCATAAAATTTTTCATCCTGGAAGCCCACCGCATACAGGGCATTTACGATCAATCTTGACACTACCAGAGAAGTAAACATGGAAATAACGATACCAATGGCCAGCGTATAAGCGAAGCCCTTAACTGTACCGGAGCCCAGCCACATCAGGACCAGAGCCGCGATCAGAGTCGTGATATTTCCGTCGAAAATCGCGCTGAAAGCTTTCTGAAAGCCCACCCGGATAGAGTTCTTTACAGACATGTCCGCCGCGATTTCCTCACGGATACGGGCGTAAATAATAACATTGGCATCCACGGCCATACCGATACCAAGAATGATACCTGCGATGCCGGGAAGCGTCAGCGTAATATCAAAGGCGTTCAGCGTGATAAGCATCAGCGCCGTATAAAGCACCAATGCAATCCCTGCCACCAAACCCGGCAGACGATACACAACGATCATGAAAAGGATCACGATCACAAGACCGATGGCAGCAGCCACCAGGCTGGTGGAAATAGCCTCCTCACCAAGCTGCGCGGCTACCACACTGGAACGGATCTCTTCCAGCTCCAGTCCAAGAGAACCGATACGGATATAGGAAGCCAGGTTCTGCGCCTCCTCAACCCCTGCCATACCGTCAATCTGCGCGCTTCCTCCGCCAATCGCTTCCTCCACATTCGGCGCGCTTAAGATCTCGCCATCATAGACGATCGCCAGCGGCTTGCCTACATTTGCTTCCGTCACCTCGGCAAATTTCTTTTTGCCTTCCTCCGTAAAGGTAAGGCTTACCACATAGGATTTGGAGCCGGTAGTCTGATCCTGAATAGCGCCGCCCTCGGCATCCGCCACATCAGAGCCCTCCAGCACAATGGAACCCGCTTCGCGTATCTCGTCCAGGCTTCTGGAAAGTACATATCCGTCTGTTGTATAAGTAAAATTCGTATTGCCCTCTGAGTCGGTCTGCTCCACAAAGTAGAGAGAACCTGGTTGCCCCAGCTCTTCCAGAATAGCGTTGGCGTCGGTAACACCAGGAATAGCCACGTTAATCCGGTTTGTTCCCTCTTTATTTACCTGTGCCTCAGTACTGTACTGTTCCACACGCTTCTGCAGCTTGTAAATGGTATCCGCCATATCTTCGCTGCTGGGATTGCTTTCCTTTGCCTGATATGTAATGCTGACGCCGCCCGACAGATCCAGACCTGTGTTAATGTTCCTCGCGGAGCCCGTACCGGCAGATCCGATACCAACTGCCGCCGTATAACACAGAAAAGCCGTGATAATGACTGTAAGGAGCAGCACTACAATTCCTCTGTTTTTCTTCATTGTTTTTCCCTTCCTGATTTTTATTATGATTTACCTGTCAAAAGCTGATTCCGCCAAGGCGGCTTTTATCATGATCGCGCACTCCACGCGCTTTCGCTGGAGCTCACATCCGATCTCATAGTTTCCATTTATATCCTTCTGAAAATGATACGCGTTTGCCGCACACCCTCCGCTGCAGTAAAATCTGGCAAAGCACTCCTTACACGCAGGCTTTGTGTACACATTACAGTGTGAGAACTGCTGCCGGATTTCCGGACGGGTAATGCCCTCGTCCACATTTCCCATGAGGTATTCCTCCTCACCCACAAACTGGTGACAGGGATAAAAATCCCCCCACGGCGTAACCGCCAGATATTCGGTCCCGGAGCCGCAGCCCGATAAACGCTTGTAAACACACGGGCCTCCAGTAAGGTCGATCATAAAATGGAAAAAGTTAAAGCCCTTTCCTTCTTTTTCCCTGTTGATCATCTCCTTTGCCAGAATATCATACTCCTCCAGAATCCTGGGTATATCCTCCTTCCGGATGGCATATTCCTCATTTTCGGGAGCCACCACAGGCTCCACGGAGATCTGCTTAAAGCCCAGGTCTGCCAGATGCAGGACGTCTCTGGAAAAATCAAGATTGTGGTGCGTGAACGTTCCTCTCACATAGTACCTGTCCTGATTCCGGGATTCCGCAAAGCGCTGAAATTTCGGCATGATGAGATCATAGCTTCCCGCACCCTTCCGGAAGGGCCGCATATAGTCATGCACCTCCCTGCGCCCATCTGCGCTGAGAACCACATTGGCCATTTCCCGATTACAGAAATCCATCATCTCGTCATTTAAAAGCACCCCGTTGGTGGTGAGCGTAAAACGGAACCGCTTATTATAAAGTGTTTCCTGCTCTCTTCCGTATCTTACAAGGTCCTTGACCACCTGCCAGTTCATCAGCGGTTCTCCGCCAAAGAAGTCCACCTCCAGATTCTTACGCGAACCGGATTTCGCGATCAGAAAATCCAGCGCCTTTTTCCCAACCTCAAATGACATTAATGCCCGTCTTCCATGATATTCGCCTTCCTCCGCAAAACAGTAGCGGCATGCCAGGTTGCAATCATGAGCAATATGCAAACACAGCGCCTTTACCACAGTCTGACGGCTCTTTGTAAAATCATCGATCACTGGCTCATAAACATCACGGGTGAACAGCATTCCATCTTCCTGAAGCTTCCCGCACTCCTGAATGGAGGTGGAAATATCCCTCTCCGAAAAACGTTCTCCAAGCTTTTTCTTAATCTCTTCTTCGCAGAATCCCTCCTCCAGATAGGGAAGCACCTCATAGGTCACCTCATCCACCAGATGAATACAGCCGCTGTTTATATCCAGTACAATATTAAATCCATTGCTCTGGTATCTGTGAATCAGACTCATTCCGGTAACATCCTTTCCTGTTTCGTTATGGGAGCATTACAGGGCAATCCCTCATACGTAAGAATAAGCAGCGGATTAACTCCGCTGCTTAACTTCGTCTATCCAGAGCGGCCGATTATTTGTGCTCGCAGCTCTGATTCCCCACCGTACAGGAAGTCTTGCAGGCAGACTGGCAAGATGTCTGACATTCACCGCATCCGCCTTTTTTTACTGTATTCTGCAAATTCTTGGTATTTAATGTCTTAACATGCTCCATGCTGGTAAATCCTCCTTATGTATATCAATCTTTGGATAGTATAGCATAAAACTTTTTAATTTAAAAGCCTTTTTTTCACAGCAGGAAAAAGACCTTATCTCCGGGTTCCTGTCCACGCCTGCGATACGTCCGGTGACAAATCACGCAACATTTAACATTCGCCTGCCGCGGACGCCGGATTCCATGAGTCTTTCAGGACAGCATTCCCCCCAGCGCTCCCCCGCCCAGACACATGCACAGCGTAGTCAGAATATGGCGAACAGACATATCCCACTTTCCCTGAGCTGCGAAAGAGACGATAATGAGCAGCAGAAAATAGCTCATTCCCAGAGCCAGCCCCCACAGATACTTATCCTTTCGCATGATCTTCCCGGCAATAAAGCCGCCGAACAGGCAGGACGCCACATATATTGCCACAATACCTGCCTGTACGGGCCCTTCTCCCAGATCAAACTGAAAGAGAAAAAAAGCCAGCAAAAGCAAAAGTACTCCTGTCAGGGCATAAGAAAACAGAAGCGATTTTAAAACAACCTTCATTCTCATAAAACGACCCTCCCATAGCAATATATGGGAGGGCTTTTGTCCTTATTCCTGCACATCAGAGGCGGGAAAAATTATTTTCTTTTTTTCAGATAAATCACAACCCCCGCAATTACCACTGCCGCAGCTACCAGAATCACAAAAGGAAGGATCTGCGTGCTGTCACCGGTGTTTACATATCTGCTATTGCCGGTGTCCTGAGCTTTTGTACCTGCCGAACTGCTGCTGTTATTGCTGCTGCCGGATGTATTTCCGTTACTGCTCCCGCTCCGGACAGTATCTCCCGCTGTATTTGTCACTGTTGGCTTTTGCGTCGCAGTCGGTTTACCTGTGGCCGCAGGCTTCTGTGTTACAGTCGGGGTTTTCGTGGGAACCGGCGTCGCTGTGAGAGCTTTATATCCTTCATCGATAATCTCTCCCCCAACGATGGGCTTGCTTCCTGCAATTCCAAACGGGCTGAAGGAATGGGTGCTGAACACCATAGTCGTACCATTTACGCTGGGAATGATCGTCTCTTTCGCGCCATTGTCCAAAAGATGCTCCACCGTATACTCATATCCGGCTTTTACAGGCATCGTAACGCTTATATATTCTCCGTCCGGAATTTCATATTCCGTGTTATCCCGGAGATCCCACAGTTCAAATTCAAAGGATTTAAAGATTCCGGCTTCCTTCGCATTGGAAAACTCATATCCGGTTCCTGCGGTAACCCGGAACTGCACATACCATGGAAGATTAATTCCTGAAACACAGATGCCGCTGCTGCAATGATTGATCTCCGCCAGCTGTTCCTGCTCCTCAGGCGTCACATTTTCTTCCACAGCCGTGGGGCGGTCATCCGCCTCGAGCGCCTCATCAGCTTTGTCAAAAATGTTATCGGGATCATCGGTAATCTCCGTTGTCACTGCCGTATCCGGCATCTCCGTTACCCCCGGGATCTCCGAAGCGCCCGTTTCTTCCTCCAAACTGTCAGATTCTGATGCTTCTCCCTGCTCAGACGCTTCCAGAATATCTGCTGTCTCTGCTCCCTCACGCGCGGCGCCTTCCTCCGGCTCCGCAGTAATTTCCGATGCTGTCAACGCTTCATCTGCCGATTCTTCGGGCGCTTCCGTCGGCTGCGGCGCTTCTGTGACTGAGGGCTCTTCCGTCGGCTGCGGCGCTTCTGTAAGCAATGTATTGTCTGTAATCAGCGTTTCGTCTGTTGCCGGAGGAGTCTCTGTTATTTCCGGCGTTTCCTCTTCGGAACTCGCCCCGTCGGGAGATGTCTCTGCCTCCCCGGCCGGCTCCTCTGAAGCCTCCGGCTCACATTCCTCTTCAGAGGCCGTTATTTCTTCATACTCAGCCTTATCCTCCAGACTGCTTACAATTACCGTCACATAACCGAAAATCTTCCCCTGATCAGGATCCCATCCGGAAACTCCCGACAGGTCTGCGGTTCCATTCGGAATAAAAACCACCCCGAAGGATTCTACCCGCTTAGATGGAACGCAGGTGTCATCCACCCAGGAAAGCCTGCCATATTCGCTTTTCGGCAGCGAGATCTCCGACAGAGCGACCGGCTCCTCGATAGTCACATTGTCCGGTATCAGGCTGCACGCCTCTATCACAGTGCCGCCGCGCACCATGACAGTCTGCACCCCACCCGCGAGCAGGGCAGCTGATAAAGCCGCCGCAGCCAGGACTTTCATTCCCGTTCTATATTTTACTCTTCTTTTCTTTTGATCTATCATACTCCCACCTCAGTCAATTAAAATACCACGATACAGCCAATTACAAGCAGGCCTTTCCCTGCTGCTTCTCTAATATACCAAACTTTTATTGTTTTGTAAAGTTTTTGTAACAAAATATTTTATTTTTTGACAAAAATAGTTATGGATTTGTTTTACTTACCCGGCCGCATCTCCATCCGCATTTTATTCTTGCATTTTGCGGAAAAATCCTGTATATTTTCTGATAAATATGATTTACCCGTCAAAAGCTGATTCCCGGGCTTGCCTGTAAGAAGCCGTATATCTGTTCCAAATCTGACCGCATAGCAGGAACTTCCGGGAAATGAGCGATCTTAGCTGACCCGGCAGTGAGAAAGCCTGGAAAGCAGCCAGGACTGCAAACGCCGTGTAAAGGGGCTGTAAATAGTGACATAGATATCACAATTTTTCCATCCCGCATAAATAAATAGAAGGAACTGCAGTAAAATAATCCATATAAAATATAAAGGAGTGACCAAAACCTTGGATTCAAGCATACCGATACAGGCCCTGTCCATTTTCATTATGATTCTTCTTTCCGCCTTCTTTTCTTCTGCGGAAACGTCGATTACCACCGTAAACCGGATCCGTATAAAGAGCCTTGTGGAACAGGGAAATAAAAAGGCCGTCATATTAGATAAGGTAATTGCAGATTCCGGCAAAATGCTGAGCACCATTCTGATCGGAAATAATATTGCAAACATTGCGGCTACCTCTCTGGTTACCACGCTGACCATCCAGGTCTTTGGCGACGTGTATGTGGGGATTGCCTCCGGCCTGCTGACTCTGATCATCCTCCTGTTCGGCGAGATCACTCCCAAAACCCTCGCCACCATACATGCCGAAAAAATAGCCCTGTCATATGCCCGCATCATTTATTTTTTAATGATCGTACTGACACCTGTGGTTTTCCTGGTTACCAAGCTTGCCAATCTCATCATGCTGCTTCTTCGGGTTGACCCCGATGCCAGGCATAACGCCATGACAGAACATGAGCTGCGCACACTGGTAAATGTCAGCCAGGCGGACGGCGTTATCGAAAGCGAAGAAAAACAAATGATCTATAACGTATTTGATTTTGGAGATTCCACCGCAAAAGACGTCATGATCCCCAGGATCGACATGACTTTTATTGATATCAACTGTACTTATGAGGAACTGCTTGAAATTTTCCGCGAGGACATGCATACGAGATTCCCGGTCTATGAGGACAGCACGGACAATGTAGTGGGCATTATCAATATGAAGGATCTTCTTCTCTATCCCGGGGATGAAAATTTTTCCATCCGAAAAATCCTTCGTGAGCCATATTTCACCTACGAATATAAAGCGACTGCGGATCTGTTGATCGAGATGCGAAAAACCTCCGTAAATCTGGCCATTGTCCTGGACGAATACGGCGCCACTGCCGGCCTGGTCACTCTGGAAGACCTTTTGGAGGAGATCGTCGGCGAGATCCGGGATGAGTATGATATGGATGAAGAAGAAGATATTAAAGAAGTCCAGCCCGGCAGAGAGTATGTTGCTCTGGGCTCCGCCAAGCTGGATGACATTAACGAAACGCTGCACATTCAACTGTCCTCAGAAGATTACGATTCCATCGGCGGTTTCATCATCGAACAGCTTGACTGCCTTCCCACTCAAGGACAATCCGTAACAATGGACAACGGCATCCGCCTGGTAGTGGATGATATTGATAAAAAACGTATTGAGACAGTTCATATCTGGCTTCCTTCAAATAAGCCCAAAGAGCCTTAAAGGTCTGATCCCTTCCGCAATATCCGGGATCCATATAAAAATAATCCTGCTCTTTTGGATTCTCCGCCTGCGGCGGGCCGCACCAGCGACATAATTCCTATCTGCCACAGTGCGATCCTGCGCGGAGCGCTTTTTCCGTGAAACGTTTTTCCGGTCGGAGCATGAGACACTACTGCAGATCGTCCTCCTGCCCTTCCAATGCGTCCCGCAGCTTCAGCATGGCAGAAAGCTGCGGAATGGAAAGTTCCTGCGGAATCCGTATATGCAGCTTCACATATAGATCTCCCCGAACGCCGATTCTTTTTGGCATAGGCATCCCCTGATGCACAAGCCGCAGCTTCTGCTCCGGTGTGGTGCCCGCAGCTATGTCAAAGAGGACCTCCCCGTCCAGGGTAGGAATCTTTACCGTCCCCCCAAGCACCAGCGTATGATAATCCACGGTCAGATCCGTATAGAGATGATACCCCTGGCGGACATAGCCGGGCTTATCCCGAAGAAGAGCAATGATCACAAATAACTTATCCGGATATGCATTTTTCAGATGATCAGCCAGCTCCTTTTCCCCGCATATGACGTCCTCCAACAGGAAAAACTGCTTCTCATATGCGCCTGAAGGAATCCGCACCTGGAACTTCCACTTTTTCTCAGTAAACCTCACCCTGTCAGAGACGCCGGACACAGGCACACGCTCCGTATAATAGGCATCTTTTACCACTTCATTTAAAGTCTCCTCAAGCTCCAGCCACACGGCGATCCGGATCGCCGACTGAGGCGGTTCATCATCCTCCGGTTTCCGCCCATGGGCACACGCGCCGCAGTGTCCGTCTTTTGTCTCAGTATTGTCGGACTGCTCTGCCGTATACGAGGTATGCTGCGCATGATAGCTTTTCCGGTAAGCCTCATGTCCATAATAATGGTACATTTTTCGTTTCTCCGGGTCGGCAAGAACCGAATACGCCTCCTGGAGCTCCTGGAATTTCTCTTTGTCCTCCGCGCTGCCCGCGGAATCCGGGTGATATTTTTTTGCCAGCTTGCGGTAGGCCGCCTTAATCTGCGCCTGAGTGGCATGCCGGCCAACCCCCAGAATATCATAATAATCTCTCACGTTTATATCCTCTCTCGTCTAAAGCCGTATCCACTGCGTCCTCAACTTATTTCCAGCTACCGCTGTCGAAAAAGCCGTTATTTACCCATCATCAGAGAAAACTGACGGATAATACGGGTAACCTCTCCCATGACCGTGTCGATCCCTTCGTTATTTGTCCGCCAGGTTTCTCTGGTAACTCCATCCGTACAGACCGGACAGACCAGAATTTCGGACTCCGGGAATTCCAGCTGATAGTACATGAGCGCCCGCCGTGCATGATGTGTCTTGCAGCAAAGGATCGCACGGCTCACACAGATTCCTGCCGCATCCGTTACTTTCCGTGAATAAATCGCGTTTTCATAGGTGTAGGTGGCCTGATCCTCACAGAGGATCGCCCGCTCCGGCACTCCATTCTTATGCAGTACATCCTTCAGGAATGACCATTCTGTCTCATATTCTCCGCAGTAGCGTTCCCGCTCCGTCATAACGCCTGAAAAATGCCCCGCCGCCTTGCTATAACGTCCGCTTGGAAGGATCCAGGGGGCATAACCTTCCCGGTAGAGCTCCGCCGCTTTTTCCGCCATCTGCGGAAATCCATTCCCCGGTACAAAGATCACATCGGCTTTCCCCAGCACATCTTCCACAAATATATAATCCTCAATCTGTTTTAAAAACTGCTGATACATACACTTTCCTTCACCTGCATCACGTCAGGGATTCTTCCTGTTTTTTTTATCATACCATGATTTCTCCGAAAACGCCAGATAATTCCAACTCTGTTATTTTGTCACCAAGATGGTGCTGTATCCGGCATCGCGCAGCCTCTGTTCCATATTTATGGCATTTCCGATCTGTAAAAAGGCTCCGACCTGTACCCGGTATAGTCCGTCCTCAAAGAGAAGAAAAGCCGGATATCCCTTATCCTGAAGCTCATAAAGCATCCGATCCGCATTCGCCCTGTCCCGGAACACCCCCGTCTGAACACGGTAATAAATGGGGCCCTGTACATCCTCCTCATAAAGAGTGCCCAGGATCGCCTCCGCGATTCCTCTCGCTATTTCATTAAATTTCTCATCAAAAAGCTTATTGTCGGAATCTGAATTAATAAAGCCGATTTCCAGCAGAAGAGCCGGCATCCGGGTTCTTCTTAAAACCACAAGTCCAGGCCGCTCCTTCACGCCTATCTCCCGAAAGCCGATCTCTCCCATGGCTCCAAGAATGTTCTGGGCCATTTCATATTTTACGCCGCTTTTATCATAGAGAAGAACCTCCACGCCCTCATACTGATTCGCCTCCGGACTTGAATTCCTGTGAAAAGAAATAAAATAATCAGCTCCGGACCGGTTGGCGATCATAGCCTTCTCAAAAGGCGTCTGATAAATATCCGTTGTCCTGGTATATTCCACATCGATCCCGTTTTCCGCCAGTATCCGGCCCACTTCCATGGTAAGCCGGAGAGTGTCATCCTTTTCCCGGCGGCTCTGATATACTGCTCCCGGATCCGTGCCGCCGTGGCCCGCATCCAATATAATTTTATATGCCAAGGGTTTTTCCTCCTGAATATCCTTTTATGATTAGAATATGCAGAAGCAGCATTCCTGCCACGGCTGTTTCCATGAACCGGAAGTGCAGCCTATTCATAGCTGAACTCACCTGTTATCCTATCGTAATGATAAATATACATGGATAAAAAATCCTCCTCCGGAGTGGCATCTTCCACCGTTTCCTTTAACACACGCCGAAGATCCTCCGCCTCCACAAAACGGTCATGATGAATCATCACCTCGTGGATACTGGTAAACACCATATAAAAGCTTCCGTCCAAAAGTTCTGCCAGCCGGCTCGCCACACCCGGAAGAAAAACCGCCACTGCTCCATTTGTCCTTTTTAATGTACTCAGGCAATTCCCCATAGCATCCTTTTTTAAGTGCACATCCTCCATCAGATTCATAAAGTTTTCTCCCGGATAATCCATATTAAACAGGAGCTTTTCCCAGCAATAGATCCGGGGCGGAGAAATAAAATAAGTATTGAGCAACGCATCATCAAACACCTGCTCTCTGTTTCTTTTCCACTTTTCCAGATTGCTTTCCCGAATCTTTGCGCTGGTCATGATGCGGTCTGCCTCTCCAAGCTTAATATAAAGAACCTGCGCGATATCTCCGATCACACGATAGATTGCCTCCTCCAGCTCCGCCTGATTCATTTTAACATTCAAAAGGCGGATAAAAAGATCTCCCTTTATACTCTCGTAATCGTCCATCTGTCTGGCATTTGCCAGACATTCAGATTTTTTCATCCGTTCCAGCTCAGCTAATACTTCCTGTACCATCACTTCTATGCTTGTCCCGCATAGATACCGTTCAAACAGCTCACGAATATACACGCCGCATACTTCTCTGGCATCGCCATTTACATAGCACTCCACAAACATACGGTCGCCTGCTGTCCTGGGAAATTCCTCCTTTCCTTTAAAATAAATCCGATCCTGCCCATAACCTGTTGCCTCCGCCAGAGCAAGACGGAAAATCCCCACAAAAATCTCGTAATCTTTTTCCATATTTAATTCCTCTTTCTTTTTGGTGAATTGCAGGCGAACGCCTGTGATAAATAGATAAGAAATACAGGATCTGTGTCAGCTTTCGCTGACACCCTCCCGCTTAAGAGCTGCTGCAGCTTCAGTATAAACATTTTTCCACAGCAAGTAAAGAATATTTCATCGACATATTTCTAGCTGATGCCTGTTTTTTCATCAGCCGGACGGCTCTGCTATTGATATACTCCGCTTTTTTGCGGACGCCAATTCTTATATTCTCCTTTTTCCGTAAGCCGCTGTACGGTAAGATCATATTTCCCCGTTTTTATGAAGCGGGAGTCCGTTATAGCCATATCCCGTTCTTTTCCCGGACCGGCTTTTTGGTACGTTATATTCTGCCCGTGCTCTTCAGATACTTTAAAAACGCCTCACATCCCTCTACAATATCCGAATAGGTCACCTGGAAATCGCCTGTATACCAAGGATCGGCAATGTCTCTGGGCAAATCAGAATAGTCCAGCAAAAGCTTCACTTTTCCTTCCGGATCTTTTTTCAGAATCCGAAGTATGTTTCGTATATTCCGGGATTCCATTCCCAAAATATAATCATACCTTTCATAATCCTGCCTGGTAAGCTGCACCGCCCGCTTACCCGCACAGGACAAATGATGTTTTGCCAGTTCCACTTTCGCAGGCGGATAAACCGGACTTCCCACCCCATTCCATATCTCCTCCGTGCTGGTAGCTGCAGAAGCAATATAAAATCGCTCAGAAAGACCACGCTTCTGAACCATATCCTTTAAAATAAATTCTGCCATGGGCGAACGGCAGATATTGCCGTGGCAAACGAAAAGTATTTTTATCATCTATCTAAACCTCTTGAAATTACTGATTTTCCTTGATTTTCAGGCATTTTCTCAAATGGCCCGATGCTCGTTCACTTGGCATATCGTAGCATAAATTCGCACATCTTTGCCAGCAAAATTCTGCCGTTTTCATATTTTACCGTATCGCATACCCGCTGAAATCCCTCTACCGC